>JBBSMX010000188.1:0-6620 GCA_038232935.1 Rhodothermales bacterium
AGCCGTATGAGGCGTTTTCGACACGCTTGACGCTCGGCCGACGGCTAGAAAGTGCTCGACATGCAATTCGGGGACCCCGATATAGAGTCGGACCTTCCGAAAACGCCGATTCTGAGCCATATGGACTAGCACCAAAGGTTATTAAGACTTGCGTCCGCTAAAGCCCTTCCCTTCAATCGTACGCACCACCTCGTGCCGCAAATGTCAAAAGCAGTATGTGCTTGCTCGTTTCGTCAGGCCGATAGATCAGTCTATAGTCGCCGATACGGTAGCGCCACATTCCTTTCATATCGTCAGCGAGCGGCTTAACTGTGTTTCCCACAGGAGTGACTGGTGCCGATGTGATCTGAGCAATTGCATCTAAGATTCGGCCTTGGAGTTTCCTATCTATCTTGCTTACTGCCTTTGTAAAATCACTCGTCATTCCTACGTACCATTCCGGTGACGCAAGACTGAACCTTATCACTGAACCTAAAGCTTCTGAAGCTCGTCTTTCCGCCTCTTCCTTCTCCCGCTGAATTCGGAGTTCGGGTTCCCACAATTCGCGCAGGTACCTTTGATGATGGCCTACATACGCGAAATTAGAGATTGCTGCTGGGTTGAACTCAGCCGTCAAGTTTCGTAATGCAACGGTCTCTTCGTCCGTCAGGACGTTAGTTGCGTTTGGCAAGCTCAGCGCGCGTCGAACATCATCAACAGCCTGCGCATATGGACTCTGATACTGCCGACTATCATTCGAGCGTAGTCGAAGCAGATTTCGGATGAACCTGATAAAAGGCATCGTGGTCTATTAACCATTGGTGCTAGTTGTCAGAGGCTGAACTCAGCGATGGAGAGCGGAATGAACCCCGCCGCGTCCGCTCCGAACCCATGCCACTGCACCAGCACGTTGAACTGCTGTGAGGAATGGAAGATCGTCAGTACCTCGACCTCTTCTTCGTCGCGGTCCACCACGTAGACGATCCGATAGTTGCGGTACAGCACCTCTCGGACTGCGTCGTCTTCGATCTCCGGTACCACGCGGCCCATGCGCGGGAAATGCTCAAGCCGTCGCATGTGCTCGATCACTTTCTCTTCGAGAATCGCCGCAAAGTCGGCAGCGCCGACGCGCTCGTAGTATTCGATGATGGCATCGAGTTCTTCCTGCGCCTGCTTGGTGAGTCGGACGTGGGCCACGGATGCGCTACTGCTCTGCCTGCTTCGATTGGCGGCGACGCTTGAGCCGTGCCTCCACCTCGTCGAGCGGCACCGTGTTGCCTTCGTGGGCCTGCTTCAGCCCAACCTCGACCTTGTGCAGAAAGACTAGTTGCTCAATGGCATCTTCGAGCGTGGCGTTATCCGGCAGGTCCTCGATGGCTCGGACGATCTTTGCTTTCGTGGTCGCTTGCGGCATAGTGGCTTCGCTGGACTTCTGGTTCGCGCGGCAGTGTACTACGTTGGCAATCAATTGCAGGTTCGGAAGCTTGCTTCGCGCCCTAAGCCCGCATCTATGCCGCGATCTCGGCGCACGGAACAGGGTGATGGTTTGCGTGCTCCCTGACAGACGATGAGCGCGCCGGCTCAGCCACGGAACACGACGGGGAGCAAAGTAGATGCAGCGGGCGAGACGGTCAAAACGGCCGAGCGTTTCGTCGACTTACAGCCGCGCTTCACGCCGCCGTGGGTGCGGGAAAGTCGTAGTCCAGCGTCAACCTGTGCTCGCCGTCGTCCGTCCGGTCAATCTGCACGTCCCCGATCAGCCCGACGAGGTCGCCCGTCCCCGATCCGGGAACGACATGGCCGAACGTACGCGGCGGCACTCCCGGCCCCATCAGGCCGCCGTGCTGGATCACGAAGCTACCGTGGCGCTCGCCAAGCTGGCCCGTGAACCGCTCCGACACGACGTAGCCCGCCCCGGCTTGGGGGGCACTCATGCCGCAGAACAGCCCCTCTCCGACGCTCTCTCCTTTGAGGCCGCCCTGAAACGCTTTGCGGATCGTGATGCGACTCAGCTCGGGGCCTTCGGCTGGCTGGTCGTATGGAGACGGAGTCCATCCGGTGACATCGAAGCGAGCGGTAGCGGTCACGAGGCGTAGTGAGGAGGTGGAAGGAGATGCGTCCGAGAGGTAGCCAGCCAGGAGCGACTGCACGTTGTACTACATCAGCGGGTATTGCTGCAGACTAGGCCGCGAACTCGGCTTCGGCGTTGCGGAAGAGGGTGAGGGCTTCGTCGGGCGTGGCGGCGGCGAGCAGGCTCTTTCGGAACGCAGCGCGGTTCATCAGCCGGGAGATCCGCCCGAGCAGGTGGATGTGCCGGCCCCGCTCGTTCTCCGGCCCGACGAGCAGGAAGAGCATCCGAACCGGCTGCCCGTCCATCGCCCCGAACGGGACGTCACTGGAGGTCGTAGCGAAGGCGGCGAGCGTATCCGTCACCGCCGCGGAGCGGGCGTGCGGGAGCGCCAGCCCCATCCCGACCCCCGTGGACATCTGCTGCTCGCGGGCGAACACGTCACGCCGGACGCGCCCGAAGTCGGTGACGGCCTCTTCCCCTTCCAGCAGGTCGATCACGGCGTTCAGCACGTCGCGCTTCTCCCCTCCCGGCATCCCGACGCGGATGGTGTCGGGTGTGAGCAAGTCGGAGATGGAGAGGGAGCCGTTCACGGGTAGGAGCGAGGGGGCCGGATAGGGCACAAATATACGTTTCGGCCCTCCGCCCGTTCGCGCCTCGCAGACGCTTCACGGGCGCGCCTCGCCTTCGACGCGCCGCAGCCGGCCGAGCACAAACTGCATGTCGTCCGGCAGCGGCGCGTCGAAATCCATCACCTCGCCCGTCGTCGGGTGGACGAACCCGAGGGTGGCGGCATGGAGGGCCTGCCGGGGCATCGCCTCGAAGAGGTTACGGAAGAAGGCCCGCCGCTTCCCGGTGTCCGCGCCGTAGCGGATGGGCTGCCCGTCGTAGATCGGATCGCCGAGGAGGGGGTGGCCGAGGTGCAGAGCGTGGACGCGAATCTGGTGCGTCCTCCCCGTCTCCAGCCGGAACTGTACGAGCGCGGTGTGCTGCTGCGCCTCGATCCTTTCGTAGTGCGTGACGGCGTGCTTGCCGCGCTCCTCCGCCACGACGGCCATCTTCCGCCGGTCGCGCGGGTCACGGCCGAGGAACGTGTCGATGATGCCCGTGGGCGGATCGGGGACGCCCCACACGATCGCGAGGTAGCGGCGGCGGATCGTGCGGTCCATGAACTGCCGGGCGAGCGCGGCGTGCGCGGTGTCCGTCTTCGCCACGACGAGGAGCCCCGTCGTGCCCTTGTCGAGGCGGTGGACGATGCCCGGTCGCACGGTCACGTCGCCGTCGTAGCGCGGCGCAGCCGTCGCCGTCGAAAGGCCAATAGCCTGCCCTGAGCCTGCCGAAGGGTCTTCGTCCTCGGGTTCCTCGTCTTCGTCCTCGAACGAGAGCGACCCGCCGCCGACGTGGTGGAGCAGCGCGTTGACGAGCGTGCCCGTCCGGTTGCCGTAGGCCGGATGAACGACGAGGTCAGCCTGCTTGTTGACGACGAGGAGCGCGTCGTCTTCGTACACGATGTCGAGCGGGATCGCCTCGGGGCGGGCCTCGATGGGCGGCGGCCGTTGCAGCCGGCACTCGATGTGATCCCCGGCGACGACGGGCGTGGAGACCTTCGTCTGCACCGTGCCGTTAACGGTGACGTGGCCGTCTTTGATGCCGCGCTGCACCTTCGAGCGCGAGGCATTGGGGAGCTTGTCGGTGATGTACACGTCGAGCCGCTGCTCGGCGGTGTAGCCGGGCGGCACGTCGAAGACGACGAGGGTCTCCTGCTTTTCTTCGGAATCAGCCATGCCGAGGAAGGTACGTGCCCCGTTGCCGTAGGGGCGTAGCGCGCTGTGCCCCTACAGTTGTCTTATCGGCTCGCCTGCGCGACCTGCGTCTTTCCGTGCTCGGCGACGGTTTCGAGCGCCCGGTCCACTTCCTCCGGCGTGTTGTAATACGTCGGCGCGATCCGCAGCCTCCGGTCGCGGACGGCGACGGCGATCCCGCGTGCCTGCATCGCCTCGAAGAGGCCTTCGGGATCGGGGTGCTCGACGGCGACGATGCCGGAGGCGTGCGCCGGGTCGGCCGAGCCGTAACGCCGGAGCCCGAGCCGTTCCAGCCCTTCGGCCGCCTGCGCGCTCCGCGCGAGCACCTGTGCCTCGCACCACGCCGGCCCCGCGTCGAGATACAGCCCGAGCGCGGCGTCGAGCCCGACGATCCCGGCGTGGTTGAGCGTGCCGATGCGGAAGCGCCGGGCGTCGTCGTGGAAGTCGGTCGGGTACGAGAGGAAGTCGTCCCAATCCATCGGCCCGTTGAGCCAGCCGCGCACGGGGCGGAGGCGGGCTTGCAGGGCTTCGGTGACGTAGAAAAACGCCGTGCCCTGCATCCCGAGCAGCCACTTCTGCCCGCCGCACGCGAGGAAGTCGATGGGCACGTGACTCACATCCAGTTGAAGCGCGCCGAGCCCCTGAATGGCATCGACACAGAAGAGCACGCCCCGGTCACGGCACAGCGCGCCGATGGCGGCGAGGTCGGCACGGAAGCCGGAGAGGAACTGCACCCAGCTCACGCTCACGAGCCGCGTCCGGGGCGTCAGCGTCCGCTCCACGTCTTCGACGGTGAACGTCCCGCGCTCGTGCGGGATGAAGTCGAGTTCGACGCCCCGGTCCTCCAGCCCGAGGAACGGGTAGACGTTCGCCGGAAACTCGCAGGCGGGCACGGCGACGCGGTCGCCCGGTTGCCAGTCGAGCCCCTGCGCGAGCACGTTCAGCGCCGCCGACGTGTTCGGCGCGAACTCGACGCGCTCCGTCGGCGCACCGATCACCTGTCCGAGTCGGTCCCACGCACGGGCGACGATGGGCTCGACGTCGAGATAGTTGTTCGGCTTCGTCCGGTGGCGCTGATCGAGGAACGCGCCGACGGCGTCCATCACCGGCTGGCTGAGCGGGCCGGTCGAGGCGTGGTCGAGGTAGGCCCACGTCTCGGTATGCGGGAAGTGGCGGCGGAGGTCGTCGAGGGTCATAAATCAGTTTCCGTCCGGGCTTCGTCCATGATTTCTTCGGCCTCCTCGCGGTCCTCGGTCTCGGCGTCCGGCTCGTCCTGCTCGGCTTCAGCCTCCGCCACAGCGGCCAGCTCGACGAGGATCGGGAAGTGGTCACTTCCGACGTGGTCGAGCACGCGCAACTCGACGATCTCCAGCGCTTCGGAGTGGAAGACGTGGTCGAGCGGCCACCGCATCGGGGGGTAGTCCGCGTGGAAGGTCGAGTAGAAGCCCCGGCCCTTGCGTGGGTCCAGCAGACCCGAGATCTCCTGAAACAGCGTGGTCGTGTAGCTCCACGCCACGTCGTTGAAATCGCCGGCCACGATGAGCGGGCCTTCGTGGTCCTCTACCTCGCGGGCGACGAGGACGAGCTCGGCGTCACGGTTGTCGGTATCGTCAGCGGGCTGTGGTGGGCGCGGGTGGATGAAGGCGAACCGGAGCGAGTCACCGGAGGGGAGATCGAACGTCCCCCACACGGACGGGATGCTGTCCTCGACGACCTCGCGCACTTCGACGTCGCGCAGCGGCCAGCGCGAATAAACCAGCATCCCGTACGTGTTGTCGAGCGGGTGCTCGACGGCGTACGGCAGTTCCTCCCGGAGCGGTTGGATTTCCTGCTGCCACCACGCATTCGCCTCCGTCACGACGACGATGTCGGGCCGGGCTTCCCGGATCACGCGCAGCCAGCGCTCGCTCTCGCGGTTGTCCATCAGCACGTTCGAGCCGATGAGCCGGAACGTCTGCCCCTCGGCCGGGGCGACGGCCTGCACGGATTGAACGCTGTGGAGCGGCGTGTACGGCCAGATCCGCACGAGCTGATAGCCGACGCTGACGACGAGCAGGGCCAGCAGCGCCCAACTCCACCACGCCTCCCGCTCGCGGAGATAGACGTACAGCCCGAGCGTGACGATTCCGACGGTGGCGATCTGCACGCGGGGAAAGTCGAAGATCCGAATCCACCAGTACGGCTCATGGATGAGTGGCAGCGCCGTGGCGACGACGAACAGGAGCGCCAGCACCAGCAGGACGACGCGGAGGACGGGGTGTTTAGACATCTTGCTCCTTGCGCTCCCGCTCTTCTTCGTCCGACTCCTCAGCCTTCTTTTCTCTGGCGAACTCTACGAGGGCCTCGCCGTGCTCGCGGTCTTTCTCGTCGGCTTCCGGGGCCTCTTGGTCCAGTTCGTCGCCGACGTAGGCGAGGTCCACGAAGACGGGGAAGTGATCGCTGCCAGTGTGGCCGAGCACGCGCAGCTCGACGAGCGCGAGGTCGTCGGAGTAGAAGACGTGGTCGAGCGGGTAGCGGAGGAAGAAGTGGTCGGCATGGTACGTCGTGAAGAGGCCACGACCGCGGCGCGGGTCGAGCAGGCCGGCGAGCTTCTGGAAGAGGCTCGTCGTGTAGCTCCACGCCACGTCGTTGAAGTCGCCCGCCACGACGACGGGCCGCTCCAGCGGCTCGACGGCGCGGGCTACGAGGACGAGCTCGGCGTCGCGGAGGTACGAGTCCTGCCCGATGTCCGGGCGCGGGGGGCGCGGGTGGACGAAGACGAGCTGGACGCG
>JBBSMX010000189.1:0-6588 GCA_038232935.1 Rhodothermales bacterium
TGCTCAACAGGCTTAGCCTAAACGCCTCCGCTTCCGTTGAGGCTTCCGCTCGCTACATCAGCCCCCGCCCGGCGAGACTCGTGTGGCCGTGGTCGGTGAGGATGAGGTGGTCGTGGATGGGAATGCCCATGACCTTCCCTGCCTCGACGAGTTGCTTGGTGATCTGCACGTCCTCCCGCGACGGCTCGGGGTTGCCCGATGGGTGATTGTGCGCGACGATGAGCGAGGCGGCGTTTGCGAGCACCGCCGCCTTGAACACCTGCCGAGGTTCGACGATGGAGGCCGCCAGCCCACCGACCGAGGCGACGTGCAGCCCGACGAGGGTGTTCGCCGTGTCGAGCAGGCAGACCACAAACTCCTCTCGGTCGCGGCTCTCGAAGTACGACCGGAGCACGGTGGCCACGGCGTCGGGGGAGCACACCTGCGTCCGCTCGGGGAACGAGAACGTGTGCTCGCGGACGAGCCGCGTAGTGTAGAGTGGGACGCCCGAGAAGAGCGCGTTCTCGTAGGACGGCCTCGGCCGAATCTCCACGCGGCGGTTCTCTGCGACTCGCCCCGCTGTACCCCTGTCTGAACTGCCCCTGTCTGAACTCGCACCCTCTACGGCGTCGAACATATCATGCTGCATGGCTCCACCTCTCATGGGCTGGTTCCGGCCCGCGCCCGTGCGGGTCCGTCACCGTGTCGCGGACCCACACGGGCAGCGGGCGAGACGGCGACGAACCTCTGCCGTTCGACCTCTAACCCTGCCGCTCCTGACTCTCGCGGCAGGAGAGCGGCTTCGCTGTGCAGTCCCCGTCCACGTAGTAGAGCGTGACGGGCCGGGGGCCGTGCCACGGCGCGCACGAGCGCGTCTTCTTCAGGAGGCCGTGCCGCACGAGGCGATCCGCGTGGTAGCGCTCACGCGGCTGGAGATCGTGCGTTGTGAGCGCGGGGTGGCCGCCGATGCGCTCACCGCTCTCGCACATTCGCTCTTCGAGGTGGGTGAGGACGCGTAGGTTTTTCTTCGTCGCTTTCATCATTGGCCTCGGTCGGTGAAAAGGGGAGCGGCCGAGTTGCCCCGTCCGTCCGGCAACCCGGCCCCTCGCTCTCCTCTCGACCTGCCCCCATCAGTTCATGCTCACGCCCGTCGTCAGTTCGAGCGCTGCCTTGAAGGCGCGGACCTTCTCCTGCGACCGCGGCCCGAAGAGCACCGACTCGGCCACGTTCCCCCGACCCTTCCGCCAGTCGCTCGTCTCGGTGCAGGCGTTGTAGGCCGCCCAGACGGAGCCGGCGAACGCCGGGTGCTCGTCGTTGAACTTCTGGTAGAGCACGCGCGCGCCGCCCCGGATCTTCAGCACCCGGTCCGAGGCCACGACCCACGACTCCATCGCCCGCTCCGCGTCGAGAATCGCCGAGTTCAGCCTCGATTCCTTCATGACCGCGATCTGCTGCGGCGAGAGGTTCTGCCACAGCCGGACCTTCGCCGGCACCGGCGGCTCGGGGAACGCCGCCCGGAGCAACTTGTCCAGCCCCTCCTCGCCCACCTTCACCTTCGCCATCGCCTCGAAGTAGGCCTCGACCTTCTCCGTCGCCCGCGTCATCTCGGTGACGAGCTGCGCGGCGAAGGCCACCATCCGCGTGGGGTCGCCCGTGTGTGGGATGCGGAGGTTGATCGTCGCCTGCCGGATGCCGAGCGAAAGCGTGTTCTGGCAGACGACGCGGCGGGGCGTGAACAGGAGGCGGTGGCCCTTCCCCGGCACTTGGCTGAGGACGCAGACGAAGTAGTTCTCGATCTCGTCCACGCTCTGCACCGCGAAGCTGTCGCCACGGAGGGCGAGGAAGAGCGTCTCGCCGTCCCGCAGAACACCGCAGGTCTCGACGGGGAACGTCTCCGAGAGCGGGTCGAGCGCCTTCGCGTAGTCGAGGTATTGCGCGACGTGCCAGTTCTCCGAGGCGAAGCCGAACACGCGCGGCTCGGGGTCGTCGGTGGTCGGCTTGCGGATGATCGCGCGCTGCTCCGTCTCGTGAGCCTCGCCCTCGTAGACGTACTTCAGCGGGACCGCGTCGATCTCGATGCCGGCGGCGGTCTTGCCCACGGCGTCCGTGACGCTCACGTCCGCGTCGAGGTCGAACGTCTCGCCGAGACGGTGCCACGCGGCTTTCTGACGGCTGTAGAAGCGTTCTCCAAAGATCTCGTGCATGATGTACCTCAGGTAGATGAGTGGATGTTGTCGAAGGCATCCTGCCCGTCGAGCCAGCGATAGCCGTCCGGTGGTGCCCTGAAAGGGCAGGTACCACCGGACGGCGTGCTGACGAAAAGCGTCACCTGCTCCTCCATCTCCCTTTCTACTGCGGCCCCCGACAGTCGGCAGCGGCTGCGCGCAGTCGCTGTCGGCGGAGAGCGCTCGCTCGGAGCGCGCGGGGCCAGCAATCCTGCACCGACGCCCCCACGATGCGAGACGGATACAGAAGAGGCCGGGCTATCCGCGAAGCGAATGCTTCGGGACGGCCCGGCCTGGACCTCGGACGGCTGATGCCGCCTATACCTCTGCGCCAGCATAAGCGCGGTCGTCGTAGTAGGTGCTTCGGTACAGCTCCTCGGCGCGCTGCCTCCGGTCGTCCCTCCAGTCGATCCACTGCCGCGCGGCCTCGTGCGCGTGTGCGATCACGACGCGAACCTCCGACGCTTCGGCTGAGATGCGCCCCCGCGTACCGTTGCAGATCACCGAGCACTCGACGAAGAAGCGAAGGACGGGACCCGTGCCGTAGGCGTCGGTTTCGAGCCGGAGGAGCGGCGTGAGCCAGAAGGCGTCTTCCTGCGGGAGTCGCCCGACGAGAACCTTCCGGTTCCGCGAACTGGTGCGGTCCTGCTCTTGGGCGAAGAGATGTACCTCGTCCGCCGTCGGATCGTCGTCATCGACCTGCACCACCCGAGCGGTGAGTTCGAGGAAGCGGTAGCTCCCGGTAGCGTTCCACCGCCTCAGCCACCGGAGGCCGGACTCCGACTCGGTCGTCAGCGTCAGCGTGGCCGGGAGGACGAACGACCGCCCCCGGAGGCGGAAGCTGTGCGCGAGTGCCGCTTCCTTCTTGAGATAGGCGTTGTAGGGGCGACCCTTGAGGTATTTCGCGTAGCGGTACCACGTCCTGGCCTGCTGGAAGTAGGTAGAGCGACGACTGTGAGTAGTGTGGAGCGCGGTCATGATGGACCTCCGTGCGACTGGTTGAGAGGAGTTGTTGGAGGTCGAGCCCAGGGAATAGTCCCGTGAGAGCGGGCTGCGACCGGCATACGCAGTCGCGTAAGGCGAGACGAGCCGCCGGAGACAGGGGACGGACTACCGTCCACGGTCGGAGCGCGGCGGCAAGGCAAGGTGGAGCCTGGAGAGCGAAGGCGTCCGCCGGAGCGAAGCAGGACGACCTTGCCGACGTCGAGCCGTCGCGTAACTTGCCGGACCCCTCGCAGCCCCCAAACCGGATATGGCAGAACCTCCACGACTGCCGGTGTCGCCAGCCCCCCCGGCTGAAGCAAAAAAGGGGGCAGCCGCCCCAGACGAGTCCGGGACGACTGCCCTCAGTTCCAGCGCTCAGACCGTCACCGCGTCCTCCTGCTGACGGTGCTGCTCCGAAGCGTGTGCCTTCAGGTACGCCTCGACGCCCTCGTGGAAGTGCGCGACGATGACATGAGCCTTCAGCTTCCCGTCATGCACGGCCACGTCGCGGAGGTAGAACTTCGGCGAGTGCCCAGTCTCGACGAGAGGACCGATCCAGGACTGACCCGGCCGGTTCAGCGTGCCCAGCTCGTGCCCGGAATGCGTCGAGAGCGAGACCGTGCCCTGCTTCGTGAGTCGGACCTCCAGCTCGTCAGAGGAGCGGAAGCCCTCTTCCAGGACGGCCAAGAGCGCGCCGTCTTCGCCGCCGCTCAGACGGGTGGTGAGAACGAATGAGCGAGCCTGGAGCGCCTGGGTCTGGCGGAGTCCGTATTGCGCGTGGAGCTTCGGCTTGACCCACAGGCGCGAACCTTCGGCCCGGAGCGCGGCGTCGAGCGCGAGCGCAAAGCGGAACCAGCGGCGGCCCTGCTCGATGATGGTGCGAGAGGGAGATTGAGTGGTGTGATCGGTGTACATGGTGACCTCCTAGAGGCTGGTAAGAGGAATGAGAGACGACCTCCAGCGACGCTTTCTGCACGTCGGCCAGCGGCCACCATGCCGGCAGGCGTAAGGGCGGACAGAACCGTTCTGCGGTTCGGTTGGGTCAAGGTGGAGCGCCCCCGCGCAGAGCGACCGGCGCGAGAAGCCCACGCACAGCGCGTAGCGCGGAGGTGTTTAAGCGTGTAAGGCTTCTCGCGGCGCAGCGCGAGCACGGGGCCGAACGACCTTGACGCTGTCCGCCCGTCGCCTAGATTTCCACTCCCGCTGGCAAAGCCCAACTGTGTAGGAATGACCCGAGGGACCTCTTCCCGAAGGGTCCCGGAGGGCGGAGCCGGAGAAAACCAGCTCTGCCATCCCTAAAATCGGAGCCGGGTCAGCCGCGCTGACCTGTCCGTTTGAAAGAGGAGGCAATCCACGGTGGTCGGGGTGGGGCTCTCATCTCCCGCCCCCGTGCCGAAGCACGCGCTGGACCACCGGGGTCGCCTCGTGCAGGGCACACCGCGTTCGGCACGCCCTTTCCTCTCACCATGCGCCCGCACCGCCTCGGTCGAAGCCGGAGCAGGCCGGTGTCGCATGGAGTCTCGTGCTACGCTGCCTCGCTCCGATGCGCGGCCACCGTTTCGGCTTCGTGGAAGCGGTGGTAGCAGAACGCCGCGATCCGCCGTAGATCGGCCTTTCGATACCGATTCCAGGCCTCCGGCGAAAGCCCGTGCCCGTCGCGGCTGAGCGCGGCAGCCGCCTGGAAGTCCCCGAACAGGCGGGCGGCGATGCGAAGGTCTTCGTCCCGCTGGCACGGCTCCGTCAGGTTGAACTGCATCCAGTCGTGGAGCGCGTCGAGTTGGCGACCCGTGAGCCGCTCGGCCGCGTCGAGGCAGGCGTGGTGCCGGACGATGCGCTGCACGAACGTGAGCATCTCCGGCTTCCGCATCGACGAGTAGAAGCGGTCGCCGAACTGACTCCACAGCCCGACGCCGAACTTCTGATAGACGCCTTCGAGCTGCTTCTTCGTGTAGGTGGGGAGAACGGACCAGACGCGGTTAAGCCGGAGCTGCGGCAGCGTCTCGTCTTTCCTCTGCTCGGGCACAGCCTCTTCGCTCGAAGCGCCCTCCGTGTCGTCGTCCTCGGAATAGGCCTCTTCCTCCGTGGGACGAGCTTCGACAGGAGCCTTCTCGACCGGCACGATGATAGACGCCTCGGGGTCTCCGGAAGAATCGTCGCCGGCGACATCGACGGTGGGCGGCACGCCAGCTTCTTCTGCTCGCTCGACGTTCGCTTCATCGGGTACGGTTTCGTCCAGCAGCCCCATCGCCGCCACCATCCGCCGCGCCGCCGCCCAACTGAACCGGTCACCGATGCCGCGCTTGGCGAGCACCTGCTTCTGCCGCTCTCCGAACCCTGAAGCCGACGAGTCCAGATCGGGATCGCACAGGATGAGGAGGTCCGTCTTGGTAGCGAGACGGAAGAGGAGGGCGGGGCACCACCGCTCCTCGTGGAGCCGGTGGAACGCGGCGAAGATGCGCCACTCGCGGACGGCACCGGCGAGTGCGTTCATCTCCCATTCCTCGGGACGCTTCTCACGGTCTCGAAACCGTTCGAGGTCCGCCTCGATCTTCGCTCGGTCCCACTCAGCCCACGCGCCGAAAGGCTCGACCACGGCCGAGTTGCAGGCGGTGATGCAGGTGGGGAAGGGGTTCTCTGGGAGGATAGGATGGACGAAGTCGTCGGCGATGGATTCGAGCGATTGCCTCGGCGTTTTCGGCAGGACGTTCATGACGGGAAGGAGTTCGTGGACGGGAATGACCGGACGAACACCAGCGCCGGTGGAGGCGGGGGCGCTCGACGCTCCGCCAGGCGCCCCCCGACTGCCTGCGGCGGATGCGGGGACAGATTACTGCCCCGCCTTGAAGAAACAGCCGTCAGGTCGAACCCGTCCCACGTGTGATGCCCGGAGCCACGGCTCTGTCACCGTGTTCTTTACATCCTTCCGTCCTGTCATGGAGACCGACGACTACATCCACTTCGGCGGCACCTGGGGAAAGGCCGAGCGAGAAACCGTAGCGGAGGCTGTCCTGGCTTCCGATGGAGAGACGGATGCCTCCGATCCAGACCCGTGGGTGTGCCTCCGCATCCGCCTCGACGGCGGGCCGTACTTCCTCGGCTACCAACTCGGTGGGGAGGACATCCTCAAGGCGCAGTCCGCCTCCGAGCTTGCGGCGAAAATCGGAGGAGAGTCCGGGGGTGGGTCGAACGAGGCAGAACGCGAGTGGCGCGGCGGCATCCCCACTTACCGTCTCCGCAAGGTCATCGACTTCGTCCGCAGCCATCTCTCCGAGCCCATCACGGTGGGCCAGATGGCCGAGCAGACCGGACTTAGCGAGTTCCACTTCGCGCGCGAGTTCAAGCGGTCGCTCGATCTCACTCCGCTTCGGTACGTCACGCAGTGCCGCATCGAGGAGGCCCA
>JBBSMX010000190.1:0-6336 GCA_038232935.1 Rhodothermales bacterium
CCCGCCACTGCTACGGCTGCACGGCCGGTGCCGGCTCGTCCTGCGGTGGCGCGACAACGTGAGAGAAAGGGTAAGGGGTAAAAGAGGCTTCTGCGGCCGGGCCAACAGACTTCACCCTTTACCCTTTTCACGTTGCCCTTTCAAAGCCCTTCAATGTGGTAGAGCCGGTCCTCGATCTCGTCGGCGATCTCGCGGAGCTGTTCGTCGGAGAGGCTTTTCAGCACGCGGCGCGTGGCCGCCTTCAGCGCCCGCATCGTCGTCGATGCCGCCACGTCGATCACTTTGACGAGGAGGGCGTTGAGCCCGAACAGCCGCGCCGGCCCGTGGAAGTGCGCGTCAATGCCGGTCTGGACGAACCGGAAGATGAGCGCGTCGACGCGCTCGATCTTATCACTGCGCGGAGCGTCGGAGCGGAGGAGAGCGGCTACGTCGTCGGCCTCAGCGGCGAGGTCATCGGGGAGCGGCGTGCCGAGCAGGTGGCGGGTCATGGGGGCGAGTGCGGGAGGGGAGTAGAAGCGGGGGACACGGCGGCCTGTTCCCACGTCCGAGTCCGCGCGTGGTCTATCTTCCGGTTCCCGCCCACTCGCCGATCCCTCCCGCCATGCCGATCCGCCTTCTCGTCTTCGCCCTTCTCACGCCCCTCCTGTTCGCCGGGTGTATGGCCCAACGCGATACCCCGGAGGTGGAGACCGAGATGGAAGGAGGCAGCCCGTCCATGAACGTGCCGGCCTACCTCTACGGCACGTGGGCGTACACGATGACCGAGGCCGGCGGGACCGAGACGATTACCGGCACCCTCGTGCTGGCAGAGGCACCGGCCGAGAGCCGGATGACCACGTCGAGAGGAATGGACGCGCCGCTCGTGATCGAGGAAATGGATCTGACGAACGCGAACTTCGTGCTCACCGGAACGGTGCAGGCTGAGGACGGGCTGCTGCCCCTCACCCTCGTGGGCGCGCTCAACGGCGACGAGATGTCGGCCGAAGCCGACGTGTCGGGCATGGGGACCTACGCGCTGTCGGCCACGCGCCGCAGGCCGTAGCCACCCCGCGCTTCACGCAGGACGCCCGACGGTCTCGTTCACTCGAAGCGGGTCTATGTCCCTCACCGACCCCACCGCCCGATCAGACAACGCCGCCGACGCCGCCGACGCCGACGACGCGCCGCGCGACCCCTACGGGCTGACGGGGCGGGTCGTCTCCCATTACGCCGTCGAGGGGGCCATCGGGCGCGGGGGGATGGGCGTGGTCTACCGCGCCGAGGACACCCGGCTCAAGCGGCCGGTCGCGCTCAAGTTCCTGCCGCCCTTCCTGAGCCAGGACGCGCACGCGATGGAGCGCCTGCAGGCCGAAGCGCGTGCGGCCTCTGCGCTCGACCACCCCAACCTCTGCACGGTCCACGAGTTCGGGGAGACGGAGGAGGGGCAGCTCTTCATCGCGATGGCGTACGTCCCCGGCGAGACGCTCCTCCGCCGAATCGAGCGGGGGCCTGTGCCCGCTGAGGAGGCGCTCGCGGTCGTCGTCCAACTCGCCCGCGCGCTCGCCCGAGCCCACACCGCCGGCATCATCCACCGCGACGTGAAGCCCGCGAACGTCCTCGTCACGCCCGAGGGCGTCGTGAAGCTCGTCGACTTCGGGATCGCGAAGGCGGGCGACATGCAGTTGACGAAGGCGGGGATGATGGTCGGCACGGTCGCCTACATGAGCCCGGAGCAGACGCGCGGCGAGCCGGCCGATGCGCGGGCCGACGTGTGGGCGCTCGGCGTGGTGCTCTACGAGATGCTGACGGGCGAGCGGCCGTTTCGGGGAGCGTACGAGCAGGCTGTGATTTACAGCATTCTGAACGAGGACCCGCGCCCGCTCGGAGCCGGGGTGCCGGAGGCGTTGGCCGAGGTCGTCCGCCGCTGCCTCGAAAAAGACCGGGACGTCCGGTACCGCGACGGGCAGGCCGTGCTCGCCGATCTCGAAGCCCTCGGCGGCGAGGCGGTTGGGCGTCCACGGCGGATTCGTCGGTTCGAATGGATCGTGATGGGGGCGCTCGCCCTCCTCAGCGTGCTCGTACTACTCGTCGTGCTCGCGCTCGTCCTGTGGCCGGCCTCGACGCGCGACGCGGCACACGCGCCGACGCGAGAGGTGGCGGTGCTGCCGTTCGCGAACATCGGCGGCGACCCCGCCAATCAGGCGTTCATCGACGGGCTCGCCTACACGATCGGAGCGACGCTGAGCGGGATGGAGCAGTTCGCCGACCGGCTCTCCGTCCTCCCGACCGCCGAGGCATTGGAGGCTGGTGTGCGCGCCCCGAAGGAAGCCGCCCGCGCGCTCGGGGCCGACCTCGTGGTGAGCGGCAGCGTCCAACGCGCCGCCGACCGCGTCCGCCTCACCATCGACCTCTACGACGCCACGGCCGGCCGTCGGCTGGATAGTCAAATCCTGGACAAACCGATGACGGACGTGCTGGCGCTTCAGGACAGCGTCGCGCTCATACTGGCCGGCCTCCTCGACGTCGAGCTGAGCACGGCGGCGGAGCGGGCGCTCCGGGCGGGCGGGACCACGAGCCCCGGCGCGTTCGACTACTACACCCAGGCACGCGGCTACCTCCAGCGCTACGAGGACGAGCGGAACGTCGAGAGCGCCGTCCGCCTCTTCCGGCGAGCGATCCAGGCGGATAGCAGCTACGCCCTCGCGTGGGCCGGACTGGGCGAGGCCTACTGGCGTCGCTACGCCGCCAGCCGCGATCCGCTGTGGGCCGACCGGGCCGCCGAGGCCGCCGAGCGGGCCGCCGCGCTGGGGGGCGACCTCGCCCCGGTCCGCGTCACCCTCGGGATGATCTATAAGGGGACGGGCCGCTACGAGGACGCCGAGCGGGAGCTCCGCCGCGCCCTCGCCCTCGACGCAGGGGACGCGACGGCGCACCAGCAGCTCGCCGCCACCCACTACTACCTCGGCCGCCCCGACAGCGCCGAGGCCGAGTACCGGCGGGCGATTGCGCTCAAGCCGGGCTACTGGGCGTTCTACAACAACCTCGGCTTCCTCTACAACGCCCTCGGCCGTCACGAGGAGGCTGCCGCCCAGTACCGCCGCGTCGTCGCGCTCCGGCCTGACAATCCGTGGGGCTACAACAACCTCGGCGCGCAGTACCAGCACCTCGGCCGGCTCGACTCGGCGGCCGTGTGGTACCAGCGGGCGACGGAGGCGAATCCGTCGGCCGTCGGCCCGACGGCGATTGCCTACATGAACCTGGGGGAGATCTATGCTCGGAACGGGGACTTCGGCCGCTCCGCCGCGATGCACGAGCGCGCTGTAGCCCTCGACAGTACGAGCTCCGAGTCGTGGGCACTCCTGGCGAGTGCGCTCTTCCGCTCCGGGGGTACGGAGCGCGCGGCAGCAGCGTGGCGGCGCATGATCGCCATCGACGCGCAGACCCTCCGCGTCAATCCGACCGATGAGGACGCCCTCGCGGGCCTCGCCGTCGGCTACGCGCGGACGGGGCAGCCGGACCGCGCCCGCGACGCGCTGCGACGGATGGCAGAGCTTCCCCAGAAGCGGGTCGGGATTATGCTGGACATGGCGGCGGCCTACGAGATTCTGGGGGACCGGAAACAAGCGCTGAGCTATATTGAAGATGCGCTCAGGCAGGGGGTGCGGCCCGCAGCCATCGAGATGTCCTCGGACCTGGACCGGCTGAGGGCGGACCCCCGGTACCGCGACTTGTTGAGCGCCGTCGCATCGCAGCAGGAATAGCAGGAGAGACCCCGTGGGTGCTGCATGACACGCTCCTCCTCTCACCCTCCAGCGAACCGACTCATGGCAGACACTACCGTTCAGATCGCCTCCGATGGCACCTTCACGCCCGCCACCCTCGACATTCACGCCGGCGACACGGTGACGTTCGTCGCCCAGGCCGACTCCGTGCTCTGCGTGGCCCCAGCCGACGTCTTCGGGGCGGAGCGTTTCGAGATCCCGGCGGGCGGAGAGCAGCAACTGCAGGTCCTGAAAACACCCGACGCGCTCGACTTCGTTGCGCGCGTGGGGGACCTATCGGCTCCGTGCCGGGGCGGTGGTCGCGATAAGACGAGCCGGGGCGGCCAGGTAGGCGGCGGGCTGGACTGATCCTGCGCTGCGCTCGGCCGCCGTCTGCGCCTACTGGACGATGAACGTTCGGCGGCCGATGAGATGGCCGGCCTCGCTGAAGAGCCGGAGCTCGTAGCGGCCGGGGCGTTCGGTGTCGCGGAGCTGCTGATACGTCCGGTAGCCGGGCGCGGCCGGGAACGCGTCGCTTCCCTCGTCGAGGACGGTGCCGTCCGGCCCGCGCCACACCCAACGGATGCGCTCGGGAGCGGGGAGGTTCATCTTCGCCGAGAAGTAGGCGGACTGTCCGGCGCTGAAGGTGTCGGTCCGGGCCGAGGCCGGGCAGTCGAGCGCGCCGGTGCGGCAGGTGACGAGGCTCACGAATGACGGCGACGAGGCTTCCGCCGTCCGGAGTGAGTCGAGGACGGCGACGGCGCGGGCTGTGGAGGGACTGCTCCGCACGGAGTCCGCACGGCTGAGGTAGGTTTGCCACACGGCCCGCTGCTACCCGAGGGTGAGGGTGTCGCTGGCGCTCTGCGTGACGGTGTCGTCGAACAGAGCGACGATCTGCCCGACGGCGTGCTGCACGCTGTCGAGTGCCGCTCGGGAGCTCTGCCGGACTCGACGAGCGCGCGGCGGTCGGCGGGGCTCAGCCCCTCGTAGGCCGCCACCACGTCGGCGTTGCTCACCGCCGGGTCGTTGAAGCGGCGCTCGGTCTCGATGTAGCGGGCAAGTACCTCGGACATCCGCGCCGCGTCCGTGAGGACGGTGATCCGCTTCGTGTCGGCGGGCTGGTTCATCGAGGCGTCGGCGGCGGCCGTGGCCGTGATCGACACCGTCCCCGACGCCTCGCCCCGCACGACGGCCCCGAGGCCCTCGGCATCCGGGGTGATGGTCACGATGCCTGCGGGCTCCGCCATCCACGTGAGCACATCGGGGAACTCACCCTGCTCGTTCATCCCTTTCCCGAGTGAGTCCACGAGCGATACGCCAATGCGGAGCGTCTGGCCCGTCCGCAGCGTGTCCACGGCCGGAATCAGCAACACCCGTCCGATGGGAGGCAGGCTCTCCTCGACCCCGCCCGGGAACGATCCCCCGGTGGCGGCAAACTCGTCCTCGCCGACATCGTCTGCCGGCTCCGTCAGCAGGAAGAAGGCGGCCACGGCCAGGACCAGCACCACGCCTGCCGAGACGGCGCTCCACATCAGCACCTTTCGGTTTATGCCTTCGCTGCGGGCGGGAGGCGCGGCCTCGCGGGCCGCCCGCGCGGCCGGGCGTGGGGCGGCCGGGGCCGGCTCGATGGGAGCGACCACCGGCTCGACCGGCGCGGCGACCTCCACCACCGGCGGAGGCGCAGGTTGCGAGGTCGGGGGTGCCACGGCCGGCAGCGCGTCGATGTCGAAGAGGCGGCCGTCGGGGGAGCGCATGTGGAGGACGGGCGTCCCCCACTCGACGGTGTACGCCATCGAGAGGTTTACGGACTTCCGCGCCTCGGCGACGGCGGCGTCACGCGGCCCCGCGCCTCGAGCCCGGCAATGGCCTCGCTCATCCGCTGCCGCTCGCGCGCCACGTTGAGCTGGGCGCGGTCCTCCGGCGAGGCGATCATGCCGAGGATGCGGAGCGGCGGCTCGATCCGGATCGGCGCGGGCGGCCGGTCGAGTTCGAGGTAGCGGACAATCGGCGTCTCGTTCGAGAGGCAAATGAAGTCGCCCTCGTTCTCGTCGTAGAGGAACTCCCACGGGAGCGCGGCGAGGTCGGGGGCCTCGATGCGGAGGCGGAGGCCCATCCCGCGCTCGCGCGCCTTCTCGCGGCTGAGGCGGTACGAGCTTCGCACCTCGTCGGGGAGGACGGCGTCGAGAGCGTCCGCCCGAACTCCTTGACGGAGAGCTGCTCCTCGGGCCGCGCCATGTCCCGCCGCGTCGAGGCCTACTTGAGAAGGGCGATCTGGAGTCCCTGGATGTGGCTCTTGAGCGCGAGCTCGTCGAAGGGGAACATCATCGTCGCGCGCTTCTCCCCGGCGGGCGAGCGGACGACGTGGACGGGGTAGCTGCGGCCCTCGCCAGGGCCGATGCAGATCTCGAAGTCGAGGTAGTCCATGACACGCGCTCGTGGGATGATCTAGGAGTATAAGGTAGATTCAAACGGTCGTCGCAACACCTCAACGGAGGCAGTTGCGATGAGTACTCGGAAGCGGAGTTCGGACAAGGCGGGGCGAGGCCCTCTGGGATCTCTGGGGCGACCCCCGGCCGCACACCGTGAGCATCAGCAG
>JBBSMX010000191.1:0-6247 GCA_038232935.1 Rhodothermales bacterium
AGGCCGCGTTGATGGCGATCTGGTGCGCCGCGAGCGCCGCCGTCCCGAGCAGCCCGATCAACAGCGTCGTCGTAGCGAAGAGGCCGGCTTCGAGCCCGAAGCTCACCCCGATGGGCCAGCCGAGATGGAAGAGCGTGCGCAACGCTACGGGGTCCGGGCGGCGGAGGTGGGTGAGGTCCGCGAGCGCGAAGCCCAAGAGGAGCGCGGGGAGGAGCGCTTTCGTCGTTGCTCTCGGCATGGCTCCCCCTAGTCGACGTGGGTGAGCCGCGCCGTCAGCGCCTGCACGGCCCCGCCGGGACCGCTGACCTCCGCGCGCACGAGGTAGAGTCCGGCCGGAAGCGCTGCCCCGCCGAGGGTGAAGCGCCGCGTGCCCGCCGCCACCGGCCCTTCGTGGAGCACCGCCACGGTGCGCCCGAGCACGTCGTAGACCGCCACGCGCACCTCCGAGCGCTCGGCCAGTATGAGGGCGACCGAGGCTTCCTCGGCAAACGGGTTCGGGTAGACCGAGAGCGACGATGCCTCCGGTGCAGCTACGTCGTCCTCGCCCGCCGTCGTGGGGAGCACCTCCATCACGAGCGGCACTTCTACCGCCTCGCCCGTCGCCGCGTCGAACGCCTGCAACGCCGAGGTGTAGTCGCCGACCTCGCGGGCTCCCGCCCGGAACGTGAGTGTGATCTCGCGGCTCGCGCCTGGAGCCAGCGTCCCGTCCCAAGCCCCTTCCGGCCCCGCGTCCAGCGAGAGCCAACTTGGCGGGAGTGGGTGCGGGCGCACCGCCACAATGCCGTGGGGGGCGCTGTACACGTAGTACAGCACGCCGTTCGGGTCGAGCCGACTCCGCAGCGACTGCCCATTAACGTCGAGGTCGCTACCGCCAGCAAGCAGCGGCGTCGGCGTCTCGATCCCACTCCAGTGCCCGTAGGCGTCGAGCGCCACGATCCGCGTCACGCGGAAGTCGCCGGGGCGGTTCACCCCGATCTCGATCCACACCCCTTCACCGGGGTCCGCGCTCGGCTCCTCGGGGGCCGTGCCGACGAGGTCACGGTGGGCATCTACGACGAAGGCGAGCGTGTTGCCGGGGTAGGCATCCTGCTCGACGGGGTAGCCCTCGATCACGTTGCCCAACGTGTCGATAGCCCAGAGGTTGTCGTTGGCGAAGTCGAGGTAGTAGTAGCGGTCTGCCACAGCGTCGTAGACGGCCCCGGTGGGGATGCCGGTGTCGGCAGGCTCCGGGGCCTCCTCCGCAATCGGCACCTCGATCCGCCGCCCGGTCGCGTTCCCATCGAGGTCCCCTTCGAGCAGCAGCACGCGCTCGTAGCCGAAACAGTTGTCGATGGAGCAGGGGTGCTCGCCGTTGGTCCACCACAGCGTTCCGGTGTCGGCGTTGTAGGTGATGCCGTTCGTGGCGTTGAAGGGCGCGACCTCTTCGACGAAGGGGTGCTCAAAAGACCGCACGTACTCGAGGTCCGGTGTTAATTCATAAGTCCGGCCGAGAGCTCCGACATCAGCGGCGAAGAGGCGGCCATCGGACATCATGGTGAGGCCGTAAATGTCCCACCTCACAAAGGGGATGTCCGCTTCGGTGATGCGAAAGAGTTCCTCGCCATACTCTCCGCACGCGCTGCTGAGCGCATCCGAGGCCAGCCGTGGCCCCTCGGGGCCGTCCTCTAGCGGACGACCGAACGAGAGGCAGAACATGAGTGGCTCCGCCCCTGCGTTCGTCAACGTCAGCGTCCGTTGTGCCTCCTCGCCCGGCAACAGCAACACACTCAGATCTGCGGGTTCCGTGACCAACTGCGCCCGTGCCGGAGCGCTCCCCCCGAGCGCGAAGCCCAGGAGGAGCGCCCCGAGAAGTAGCGCTTTCGTTTCTGCTCTCGGCATGGCTCCCCCTAGTCGACGTGAGTGAGCCGCGCCGTCAGCGCCTGCACGTCCCCGCCGGGACCGCTGATCTCCGCGCGGACGAGGTAGAGCCCCGCCGGGAGTCCCGCCCCACCGAGCGTGAAGCGCCGCGTGCCCGCCTCCACCGGCCCCTCGTGGAGCACCGCCACCGTGCGGCCGAGCACGTCGTAGACCACCACGCGGACCTCGGAGGCCGCTGCCACGGACACCTCCACCCCGGCCTTGCGGCCGAACGGGTTCGGGTACACCGCGAGCGCCGGGCTATCGGGTATCGTGCCGGTCTCGCCTCGCGTAGCGGCCTCCACCGGCGCGGAACCGCGCGCCGCCTGCTCATCCCCTCGCGCCCCCGTCTCCCCGGCGCGCTCGGCGTAGACGACCGCCAGCGCGAGCAGCGGCTCGGCCTCTGCTTCGTCGGCTTCGGCTGCCACCGCCTCCACGAGCGCTGCTGCCCCCGCGTAGTCCCCGGTCGAGGCCGCGACGTGCGCTTCCACCATGTGCAGCACGCCGAGCACCCGCACTGACTCCACCCTTGGAGCCCACGCCGTCACGAGCGCCTCTGCCTCTTCGTAGTCCCCGGCCGCGAGCGCGTCGAGCGCTTCCGCCGTGAGCGCGGCCTCGGCCGTCGCCCGCAGCCCCTCGGGGAGATTCGGGTTGTTCAGCCGCGCCCGCAGCGAGCGCAGCAGCCCGAACGTCGCCCCGTGCTCACCGAGGTCGTCGTCGCGGTCCTGCTTGTGAAAACCGCGCAGGCGGCGGACCAGCCCGGCCGACGAGTCGGCGGCGGGGTCGGCCTGGAGCGCGCCGCGTGCTGCCCGGATCGCCGCACGGAGCGCTTCACGCTCGCCGCGCCCGGCGATGCTCTCGTTCGTGGCGAAGCTACCCGCAGCAGTCTCGGCACGGAGTGCCCGACCCGTCGGCGATGTCGGCGGCGACGGTCGCTGAACTATTTCGCATATGCCGAGCGTGGGGTCGCTCGTGCGATACGGGAGGAAGTCCACCGAGCCGAGCGGGGAGAAGTCGCCCCCCGAGGGGCCACCCGCCGCGCCCCACCACGTATAGAACGCCTCCACATCGTCCTTCTGCCCGCCCACGTTGTTCCCGTTGTAGACGAGCAGGCCGCCCGTGTCGAAGATCGCGTTGTCGCCGCTGGAGGTCGAGGCATCGCCGACGAGGGCGTACCCCCCGTTCGAGATGTGGAGTTCGGTCCCCGCGCTGTTGGCGATGCGGGTCTCGCCCTGCACGTTGAAGAGGCTGAGGTAGAGGTCGGCCCCAGGAAGGACCGTAGCCCCCTCGCGCTTGATCCCCCCGTTGTCCTCGATGCAGTTCCTCGGGAAGGCGTCCACGCGGGCATTCGCCGTGTAGAGCCCGCCGCCGCCGTTATCCCGGATGAACGTCCCCTCGATCTTGGCCGTAGCGTCGATGGCACGCACGCCGTAGCCGGTGTTGCTCTCCACGACCGAGTCGAGCAGGTCGAAGTCGCTGCGGCAGGAGCCAAAGCAGAACACCGCGCCGTCGATGGTCTCGGGAATCCCGCTGCGGATCCCGGTCCCGTTCTGCTCCACCGTGGAGCCGCTGACGACGGTGCCGTCGTCGGATAGCACGTCGAGCCCGACGGTGTTGTGGCGGAGCGTGACGCCCGCGAGCGTCGCCGTGCCGGGCTCATACACCGTGACGCCGACCGTCGCCTCCTCGACGATGGTCCCCGCCCCGGCGTCGAAGGTGCCGGCGACGGCGATGCCCCCCCAGCCCTGTCCGGTGGTCGCCTCGGTGAACGTCGTACCGTCAGCCACGAGGTCTCCCTCAGCAATGAGCCGCGATCCGGGTCCAAAGGCGAGGGTGGCTCCGCTCGCCACCTCAAGCCGCGCCCCCTCGTCCACCACGAGCCCACCGACGAAAGCGAGGTAAATACCGCTTTGGACGGTGAGCGTTGCGCCGTCGGTGACGCGGACTTCGTTGGGAAAGACCGTGCCGCCGGTCTCATTACCCATCCACGAGTCGGCACGGATGAACACGACAGGGGCGGCGCGGAAGTCAGCGTAGAAGTCGAACGCTATTGTAGAGTCAGGGTCTCCTACGACGTAGCGAATGTCGTCGACGGCTTGCCAACTCGGTTGATACCCACTGGGGTACTCGGTCCATCCGTTGATGTTGGGCCGGGTCCACGGCGTAAGCTGGGCTTTCTGTCCTGATCCCCCATACATCACTCCACTATAGATGGGATACTCGACAGGCAGGTTCAGGATATTCTGCGCGGGGAGCACGTCCCGCTCGGACGAGGTCACCTTGAACGTCGCGAGCAGCCCCGTCTCTAGCAGGCCGATATCCTGGGCGGGGGTCTGGTAGACCTGCTCGAAGAACCCGCTCCGCTGACGGTTCGACAGGAACACCGTGTTGCCCGATGCGTCGCCCGAGAGCGCGATACTCGCGGCCTCTCCTCCGCCATAAAGAGGAGAGAGCGTACCCGCACCTGAGGTGGTCAGTACAGGGGCATCGATCCAGCCGAGGAGGTCCCGCTCGTGGGTCGAGATGGCGAGCTCGTGGACCGTCCCCTCGGCGGACATGAGCGCGTACCGGGTGATGTCGGAATCGATAGGAACATCGTTGCCAGTGAAGGCACCGAGGTGACCGAAGAAGTCTTTCCAGAGGTCGTGGCCGTATTCGTGGGCCATGACACGGACGTAATGAAAGTGCGGACGGTACTGGTACCGCCCGCCCGCCAGCCCCATCGTGTAGCTGCCGGACTGACCTGAGTTGATGCTGATGGTGGTGTTCTGCGAAGGGCTATAGTATTGCAAGCTCGCAAATATTCCGGAAACCCCGGACCAGCAGGAGCTGGAGCACTCGCGCGCACGGAGAAGGAAGAAGATGTGGTCAACTACTTGGTCGCCGTTGAGGTCGTAATCGCCGAAATCGTACCCCTGCACGAAGAGCGAATCAAGCACCTCTTCCGTGAGTTGCCCGAGTCCCGAATAGTCGTCTTCGTCCATCTTCGAGACGTGGACGTAGGGAACGACATCGCCGTAGAGAACATGCCGCCCAGGAGCGCCGGCCTGCGGGCGCGATTGCTCGTAATAGTAGCTGGAAATCGTCGAGTCGCGGAACGCAGCCGGGGCGGGAGTTGGATCGATCAGCCCTGTAGCGAAGGCCGGAAGCTCGCTCGGATCAGTCGTCAGCGGCCAGTCGAGCACGTTCCACGGTGGCGTGGAGTTGTCGTCGCGGTACTTGACGAGGACCACGAGGGCGCGGACAGTGTCTCCGTCCACGATACCGCCGGAGGTAGACTGACCCCCACCAGTCTCGCCGCAAAAGGTGGTGTCGGGAAGCTGACCATGGGCGACCCCGGCGCAGCAGATGATGAGCGTGACGAAGAGACAAGTGAGATAGCGAGCACACATGACTGTAGAGGGCTGGGTGCGCGGTGTCGCCTCTTTCTCTGCCTTGGCCGTCCCGACGCTCTCTTCACATCTACGACACGCACACGGTGGGTTGGTAAGTGGTGGAGCTATCGATGCACCGGGGTTTAGATGGTCAGGGTTGCTACGTGATCGGTTCAGTAGCCGAGGTAGAGCAGCTTCGTCGCAATCACCTCGGACGCGCCAATGCGGAAGTAACGAAGATACCGCCAGCGTCCGTTGTTGCCGGGAGCCCCGACGCACGCCCACGTCCCGTCGTCGGCGACAGCGGCGGAGAAGTCGTCTTGGTAGTAGGGGCTGGTCGGGACGAGGCGGGTGACCGGCTGCGCCTCGGTACGAGGGAACGCGACGGCAATAAGAAAGACAAAGAAGAGGAAAGCCTGTCGCATGAACCCACCCGAATGCTTGACTATCAACGTAAAGCCTCGGGGATTCTTTTGCAAATACTTCACACATCGGTAACGCTCGCAGTTCTTCGAACGGGGTCCTCTGCCACCGGATGTGGGGACGGACCCGGCCAGGGTGACCACGAGAGTCGCCTCTACGGATGCTCGACTCCGGAGGTAATGCTGGAACCGGACAGGGCGAGGCACGCCTTGCCCCTACGAGAGCGGAGCGCATCGGTCTCGATACCTTTTCCAGCTTCCTCCCACACCTCTACGCCACCGGCTCTTCCGCCCCTTCCGGCACGATGAGGTCTTGCCGCATCCGCCAGCGGAACCACAGCGTCAGCCCGAGCGCCGCCGCGCCGAGCCCGCTCGTCAGCCCCCACCACACGCCGCGCGCGCCGAGGTCGGCCCCGAAGCCGAGCGCGACGGCCGTCGTCATCCCGATCCCCCAGTACGCCACGGCCCCGACGATCATCGGTGCCCGCGTGTCTTTGATCCCACGGAGCGCCCCCGACGCCGTGGCCTGCACCCCGTCGAAGAGTTGGAAGACGG
>JBBSMX010000192.1:0-6198 GCA_038232935.1 Rhodothermales bacterium
AGGGAGAAAGAAGCGAGGCTCGCGCGAAGCGCTACGCCGTTAAAGCCGTGTGGAAGACGCTCCAGGGCGAGGGCGCGTGGGCAGGGCGACCGGCCATATTCGTCCGCTTCGTCGGCTGCAATATGTGGACGGGCTACGAGCGCCACCGTGACCGCGGACTCGCCCCGTGCAGCCTCTGGTGCGACACCGACTTTACGAAGGAGCACGCAGTCGGCCTCACGGCCCTCGATCTTGCCGACAGGATGCAGCGAATCGGCGGCGACATCCGCTTCTGCGTGCTCACCGGCGGCGAGCCCCTGCTGCAACTCGACGCCGGGCTGGTCCGCGCGCTCCACGCGGCCGGCTTCGAGATCGCCGTCGAGACGAACGGGACAGTCGCGCTGCGCGATGCGTGCACCGATGGGGCGACGGGCGAGTTCGTACCGCCGGACTGGATCGTGTGCAGCCCGAAGTTGCCGGAGGACCAGTTGAAGCTGGAGTGGTGCGACGAGCTGAAGCTCGTCGTCCCCGACTACCGGCCCGAGGCGTACGTCCATTTCGCCGAGCGCGTCCGGCCCCACGTCGTCGGCGGGCGCGAGCGGCGCTTCCTCTGGCTCCAGCCCGAGGACGGCCCCCGCCTCGAAGACGCCACACGTCTCGCCGTCGGAACCGCGCTCGCCCACCCGGCGTGGCGCGTCTCCGTGCAGACGCACAAAGTCCTCGACATCGACTGAGGCGAGGAGACGCACCCAGCTGCAGCGCTTATCCTCGGACAGGGCAAGGCACGCCTTGCCCCTACGGTCCCGCATCCTCTGCCCACCGCCAACCGCCATGCGCGCCCTCCGCTACCACGCCTTCGGCAAATACCACGCCTTCGGCAAACCCGACGACGTGCTCCAACTCGACGACGTGCCCGCGCCGGAGCCGGGACCGGGCGAAGTCCGCGTCCGGCTCACCCACCGCTCCATCAACCCGGCCGACCTCCACACGGTGCTCGGGCACTACGGGAATCTGCCGGAGCTTCCCGCCGTCGGCGGGCACGAAGGCGTCGGCCGCGTCGAGAAGTTGGGCGAGGGGGTGACGGGGGTGGAGGTCGGGCAGCGCGTCGTTCCGCTCGGCGTCGAGGGGACGTGGCGCGAGCAGGTCGTGGTCGGCGTCAACGATTTATTCTCGGTGCCAGACGGAGTCCCGGACGAAGCGGCGGCGCAGCTCTTCGTCAACCCGCTGACGGCGTGGCTGATGCTAGAACAGCTTGGGCTGAGTGAGGGCGACTGGCTGGTGCAGACGGCGGCGACGTCGCAGGTCGGTCGGATCGTGATCCAGCTCGCCCGGCGGCGCGGGCTCCGCACCGTCAGCCTCGTCCGCCGCGAGGATGCACGCGACGAACTCGCCGCGCTCGGAGCAGACGAAATGATTGTGACGGAAGGCGACGACGTCCGCGCTGTGCGCGAGCGCGTGCTGGACCTCACGGCGGGCGGCGCGGCGGGCGCGCTCGACGCCGTGGCCGGGGCCGTCGGCGGGCTCGCGGCGCGGTGCCTCTGTGAGAACGGGACGATGCTCGTCTACGGCGGGCTCAGCGGCGAGCCCCTCGCGCTCGATGCCGGCACGCTCATCTTCCGACGCGCGACGGTACGCGGCTTCTGGCGGACGCGCTGGTTCGAGCTCGCCCCGCGGGCCGAGACGCGGGCGGCACTCGGCCGCCTCGCCACGCTCATCGCCGCCGGCAGCCTCGTCCTCCCCGTCGATGCGGCCTACGACCTCGCCGACTTCCGCGAGGCCGTCGCCCACAGCCGCGCCTCCGGCCGCTCCGGCAAAGTGCTGCTGACAGGCTGAGGAGCACTACGTCGGTTTCGGCGCGACGAAGTGGAGCCACCCGCCGTCCTCTTTGTAGCCCTCGACGACTTCGGCGAGCCGGCTGCCGCGGTACGTCGTCAGGATCGCTTCGACGTCCTGTTTCAGCACGGTGAGGGCGTTCGAGATCAGGTCGCCCCGGAAGCCGCGCGTGCCGAGCTCGATGGTGAGGTCCATCGAGACGATCCGGCTGAGGGCCTGGCCGAGCTCGACGAGCTTCCGCTGCGGCATCTGGAGGTCGAGATCGAAGTCGAGCGCGTCCTTGAAGTAGTCGGCGGCGCGGGCGGTGAGGTCGTCGGACTTGAGGTAGCGGTAGAGGTTGGCCTCCTTCATCCGGCGCATCCCCTTCATCATGGCCTCGGTGACCTGCTGGTAGAGGATGTCGTTGGAGCCCTCGAAGATCTGGAACGAGCGGCTGTCCACGAGCCCGCGCCCGGCGACGTTGTCGAGGGTGTACCCCTTCGCGCCGAAGAGCTGGACGACGGACTGCGCCGCGCTCTGCATCATGTCCGTGCAGACGGTCTTGATCGCGTTCGCCGGGACCGACGCCTTCGAGAGGTCGTTCTCGATGCCCGCGTTCTCGCTCGCGTAGAGGCACATCGCCGAGACCGTCGTGAACTCCGCCTGGAGCCGGGCGATGCGCGCGCGCACCTGGTCGTAGTCGAAGAGCGGCTGGTTGCCGACGAGGCGCTCCTTGCAGTGCCCCAGCGCCTCGTCCAGCATCCGCTTGATGAAGCCCATCCCCATGCCGGGGAACTGCGTGCGGCTGCGGTGCAGGAGGTCCAGCATCATCTTGATGCCGGTCGAGTGCGGGACGAGCCGGTGCTCCTTCGGCACGCGCACGTCGATGCGGTTGCGGCCGTAGCGGATCATGTACAGGCCGAGGTTCTCGTAGAACTCCTCGACGGCGATCCCCTGCTCGGCGTCGTTCTCGTCGCAGATGAAGAAGTCGATGTCGCGGGCGAGGTCGCCGTTCTCGTCGCGCTGGCGGGCGGTGACGAGCCAGAAGTCGGCCCAGCCGGTCAGGCCGGCCCAGTGCTTCGTCCCTTCGAGGTGGTAGCGCCCCTTCTCCTCGGCGTAGGACGTTCTCATGCTGAGGGCGTCGGAGCCGTACTCGGGCTCCGTGATCATTAGCCCACCGAGCGCTTTCCGGTGGAGGAAGCGGTCGAAAATGGCGGGCTTCACGGAGGGGTCGGCGTACTTGGAGACGGGCTGGAGGAAGAGCGCGCCGTTGATACCGACCGTGAGCGAGAGCGCGAGCGACTCGTACGAGGAGGCTTCGAGCACGCTCTGCCCCTCGCGCACCTCGCCGCCGCGACCGCCGTACTCCTTCGGGATGAAGACGGAGAGCGGGTCGCACGCGAAGATCTCCCGCATGACGAAGCCGGGGAGCCCCCGCTTCAGCCCCATCGTGTCGATGTCGGCCCGGCGGTGGAACATGCGCTGGAGCGTGTCCCGGTAGTTCTGCAGGAAGTCAGGCAGCGGAAGGCTGACGGGCGAATCGGTCATGCTGCGCGTGGTGGTCGTCGCGTTCATGGGCAAGGAGGGGTGGTGGGGAAGTAGCCTAAAGGTACGCCAGGAGGGGCCTCGGCATAACACGGCCTGCCCCCGCCGCCCCGACAGCGTGTGGCATAGCCCTCCCGCTCTTGGGCCTTATTGGTCGTCGTTTACCCCACTACTGTCAGACCGCAGCTCGGGATCCGGCGCGCCCTGCCCGACCTCCGGCGGCGGCTCCTCGCCCAGCCTGTCATAGAGCCGCTGCACCGCCGTCTTCGGCGTCTCGTCCTCTGTCGCTTCCGACTCGTCGTCGATGTCCGTGTCGAAGTCACCGTAGCCCTGCGTGTAAAGCGAGTCGTCGTAGCCCGCTGTGTAGAGGGAGTCGTAGTAAGCGTAATACGAGCTATCGGCGGTAGCGAAGGAATCGGCCCAGGCGCTCCGGTCCCAGCGGTCGGCGCGGGCGGAGATGGAGCCGGGCTCGCGGTAGCGGAATGGCGTCGGGAACGTGTCGTCCGGGAGCCCCGGCTCGGCCGCGCGGAAGAAGTCGCCGACGACGAGGAGGGCGTTGTGCGCGCCCTGCCCCCACCAGTTCGAGCGGAAGGCCACGGCCGGCTCCTCGAAACCGACCCACGCGCCGGCCACGAGGTCCGGGTGCATCAGCAAGAACCAGCCGTCCGCGCCGTTCTGCGTCGTGCCCGTCTTGCCCGCCACGTCGGCCGTGATCCCGAACTCGCTGCGGATGCGCCGCCCGGTCCCGCGGTCGATCACCCCGCGCATCATGTGGACGACGGTCTGGGCGATGTCACGGGGCAGCACCCGCTCCGACGCCGACCCGAACTCGGCCACGGCGCGGCCATTCGCCGTCTCGATCCGCGTCACCGGTGTCGGCTCGCGGTAGAGCCCGCCGTTGGCGAGCGTGGCGTAGGCCGTCGCCATCTCCAGCAGCGTCACGTCGCTCGTGCCAAGCGCGAGCGCGGGTACCGGGTCGAGCGTGCTCTCGCGGACGCCGAGCTTGCGGGCGAGCTCGGCCACGTTCGACGGGCCGACCTCCATCATGAGCTGCGCCGTGATCGTGTTCTTCGACTGCACGAGCCCTTCGGTGAGGGTCAGCTCCTGCCCGGAGTAGCCCCCGGCATTGGTCGGCCGCCAGAGCTGCCGCCCGTGGTCGAGGGGGATCTCGACGGGCTCGTCGGGGAAGACATCGCCGGGGAGCCAGCCGCGTTCGAGCGCGGCGGCGTAGACGAACGGTTTGAACGTGGAGCCCGGCTGACGCCGCGCCTGGCTCACGTGGTCGTACGCGACCCGGTTGAAGTCCCGGCTGCCCACCCACGCTTTGACGTAGCCGGTCTTCGGCTCGACGGCGACGAAGCCCGCTTCCAGCCGGGTCGTGGCCGCACGGAGCGAGTCCATAAACGCCGCATCGGCGCGGAGGCTATCGAGGACGGTGGCCTCGCTCGCACCGGTGTTCACCTCCCGTTTGAACCGCTCGGTACTGCGGACGAAGCGCGTGACGGTCTCCGGCTTCGAGCGCCAGAAGTAATCGAACGGCGTGACGCGCTCGCGGTAGCCCTCGTAGGCCGGCAGCCCGCCCGACAGACTCGGCATCGAGGCCCGGCTCCACTCCACGTCGGCGACGGCCTGAAGCCCGTCGGCCTGCGAGCGGACGGCGGCCTCGGCGAGCTGCTGAAGCTCGAGGTGGAGCGTGGTGTGGATGACGAGGCCGTCCTCGTAAAGGTTGTACCCGCGCTCGTCTGCCCAGCCGGTGAGCCAGTCACGGACGTAGCGCGTGAAGTGCGGGGCGCGGCTCTCCGGCCCGTCCTGCCGCTCGAAGTCGAGCCCGAGCGGCTGCATCCGGAGCGAGTCGAAAGCGGCGGCGTCGAGCGCGCCGTGCTTCACCATCTGCGCGAGCACGACGTTCCGCCGCTCCACCGCGCGCTCGGGGTTGCGGACCGGGTTGTAGTAACTCGTCCCTTTCAGCATCCCGACGAGCGTCGCCGCCTCCAGCACGCTGAGGTCGAGCGCGTGCTTGCGGTAATACGTCCGCGCCGCCATCTCGACGCCGCGCGCGTTGTAGAGGAACGGGACCGTGTTGAGGTAGGCGTTGAGGATGTCCGCCTTCCCGTACTGCCGCTCGATCTTCAGCGCGGTGATGATCTCGCGGAGCTTGCGGTTGACGGTGAACGAGCGGCCGACCTCGTCGGGGTAGAGGTTGCGGGCGAGCTGCTGGGTGATCGTAGACCCGCCCTCGCGGTCGCCGGTGAGCGTCTTCGCCGTTGCCGTGACGAGCCGCCGGAGGTCGATGCCGCCGTGCTCGTAGAACCGCCGGTCCTCGGTGGCGATGAGGGCGCTGGTGACGTGCGTCGAGATCGAGTCGAGCGGGAGCCACTCGCGGTTGGCGCGCTCGAACCGCGTGAGCGGCTCGCCGTCGGCCGCGAGTACGGTGCTGGGCCGGACTTCGGCGACGCGGCGGAGTTCGGCCGTGGACGGCGTCGACGGGATCAGCAGGAGGGCGTAGACGATGAGGAGCAGCACACAGACAAGCCCGAGTGCGACCGGCCCGCCGATACCCACGCCGATCCGCCTCGGCCACGGCTCGGCCGGGTCGCGCACGACGCGGACGTACCGGCGAAACGGCGTCGCCAGCCAGCGGCCGGCAGCGCGCAAGCGTGAGGGGGGCTTCGAAGATGGGCGGGAGAAAGAAGATGGGCGGGAGAAACGGGGGGCCATAACTACGGAGGGTCTAAGCTGGACTTTGGCCCTTTGAGATAGGCAGAGAATCGCTTATTCCATCCCAAGAGCGCCTTTTTCGATTAAACGATATGCCCGATTCAGACCCGACATCGATAAAAGGAAGCGGCGATCTGCTCTGGC
>JBBSMX010000193.1:0-6188 GCA_038232935.1 Rhodothermales bacterium
CTGCTGATGCTCACGGTGTGCGGCCGGGGGTCGCCCCAGAGATCCCAGAGGGCCTCGCCCCGCCTTGTCCGAACTCCGCTTCCGAGTACTCATCGCAACTGCCTCCGTTGAGGTGTTGCGACGACCGTTTGAATCTACCTTCTACGCGCTCATCTCTTGGATGTCATATGCAGCGGATGTCGGGCTGCTGAGCGACGGGGCTGCCGAGTTCGGCGGGTTGTGGATGAATCTCACCTATGCCCGTATCGGCAATCTGGAATACGGCACGGAGCGTTTCCCCGTCGCCGCCGAAGGCGTGCCGCTGGAGTCGGTTGTCGCGCTCACTGTCTTCCCAAATCCGTCGAGCGGCGATGCCACTGTGCAGTTCGCGCTCGACCGGCCGCAGCGGGTGACACTCGCGATCTTCGACGTGCTCGGTCGCCGCGTGCTCTCGGAAGACCTCGGCGTTCAGTCAGCAGGCGAAGCGACGTACCGGCTCGATGTGGCGAAGCTCCCGGCGGGACTCTACGTCGTCCGCCTCGACGGCGATGCTGGGGCGCGGGCGACGGCGCGGATCATTCGTCACTAACTCCAACCCCGAGGAGCCATGCGAATAGCTACGATCACTCTCTTGCTTTCTCTGACGGTGCCCGCCCTCGCGCAGACGCCCGACACTACGAGCGCCGAGCGCTACTTCCCGCTCGAAGTCGGCAAAGTGTGGGAGTACGAAACCATCAACATCGTCTTCGACCGGGCAGCGCTTCGGCCTGACGAGCAACCTCGCGCGACGGTGACCGATACACTGGTTGGCTACCGCCGCCTTACTGTGCTCAATGACTCGACTCTACTAACGACGGTGGACGACACACCGCCGGTCCTACGGAGGTATGTCGAACTGCGAACGGAGTGTTTCGATACAGACGGAACGCCCGGATGTGACTTCAGCGAGTGGGTGCGATTAGATACGATGGCTGCCACGATCCGCGCGGGCTATCTCAGCGGCGAGGACGAGTTGTGGGAAGGGTTCGGCGGCGGTCCTACGATCTGCCCGCTCGACGTGGACTTCACGGGCTTCGATGAGACCATCATTTGCACAACCACATACGGTGATGAAGTAGAGGCCTACGTCTACGGAGGGTACGACGAGCCCCTCGCCGTAGAGCCGGGGGTGACGACGACTGTGAAGCGCTACAACTATTTCACAGGCGTCGAGGTCGTACTTGAGTTCGCGGCTGGCGTGGGCATCGTCTTTTCGCTCGCGGAGGAGTTAGGAGGCACGAAGTATCCGCTCGTCTTTGCCCGCATCGACGGAGTGGAATATGGGACGCCTATCCCCGTCGCCGCCGAAGCCGCACCACCGGAGGGAAGCGTGCTCGCGCTTTCGGTCTATCCCAACCCATCACATGGCGATGCCACTGTGCAGTTTGCGCTCGATGCACCGCAGCAGGTGAGGCTCGCGGTCTACGACGTGCTCGGCCGCCGCGTGCTCTCGGAAGACCTCGGCGCGCAAGCAGCGGGTGAAGCATCTCACCGGCTCGATGCGGCACGACTCCCGGCCGGCGTCTACGTCGTCCGGCTCGATGGCGACGCTGGGGCGCGGGCGACGGCGCGGATCGTGCGGCACTAAAAAACCGGGGCGGCCACACGGCCACCCCGGTCAGCTTGCTCGAAGCCGGGAAGGTCAGGCGTTGGCGCTCGCCTCGATCCGCTCCAGCGCGTCGAGGTTGTCCTGGACGTGCTGCGCCGACGCCTTCATCAGCTTCTGCTCGTCCGCGTCGAGCTCGACCTCGATGATCTCCTTGATGCCCTGACGGCCGAGCTTGACCGGGACGCCGATGAACATGCCGTCGCAGCCGTACTCGCCCGTCACCCACGCGGCGGCGGGGAGGACGCGGTTGGAGTCCTTGATGATGGCTTCGCACATCTCGGCCGCCGCGGCACCCGGCGCGTACCACGCGCTCGTGCCCATGAGCCCGACGATCTCACCGCCGCCCTTCTTCGTCCGCTCGACGATCTCGCCCAGCCGGTCCTCGGAGACGAGGTCGGTCACGGGCGTGCCGGCGACGGTCGTGTAGCGCGGGAGCGGGACCATCGTGTCGCCGTGGCCGCCGAGGAGCATCGCCTGGATGTCCTTCACCGAGACGTCGAGCTCGGTGGCGAGGAACGCGCGGTAGCGGGCCGTGTCGAGCACGCCGGCCATCCCCATCACGCGGTGGCTCGGGAAGCCGCTCGTCATGTAGGCGACGTAGGTCATCACGTCGAGCGGGTTCGATACGACGATGATGATGGCGTTCGGGCTGCCCTGGGCGAACTCTTCGGTGACGCTGCGGACGATGCTCGCGTTCTTGGCGAGCAGGTCGTCGCGGCTCATGCCGGGCTTGCGCGGGAGGCCGGCCGTGATCACGCAGATGTCCGAGCCCTCGGTCAGCGCGTAATCGCTGCCGCCGGTGAGCTTGGTGTCGAAGAGGTGGATGGGGGCGGACTCCCAGAGGTCGAGGGCCTTGCCCTGGGCGACACCCTCCTGGATATCGACGAGGACGACCTCGTTCGCCATGTCTTTGCGGGCGACGCACTCAGCGACGGTCGCGCCCACGTTGCCGGCGCCGACGACGGTGACTTTCATTGGATTGGGGCTTGGGTGACGGATGCAGAAAGGAGACGGGCCGGCGGAATTTCGGACCGGCTGCGTGCGTTTGAAGATAGAACGAGCCTGCCAGAGCCGTAGGCGTGACGAGGAAACTCTGCGTGAATATGCGGCTGCACACTCCTCTCGGCTCCCTGTGCGTGGGGAATCACGCGTGGGACATCGAGTGGCCTCACAGCGAGAGTAGATTCCGTCCCCACCCACTCCTTGCCTGCCCGATGCAGCGTCTCCTCCTCGCCTTCTGTGCCCTCCTGCTCCTCGCTCCTTCAGCGGTAGCGCAGGACGATGCCCGTCCGCGCAATGTCATCCTGATGATCGCCGACGGATTCGGCCCGGCCTCGGCCACGCTCGCGCGCGAGTTCACCGGCGAGCCGCTCGCCCTCGATGAGATCCTGCGCGGCGTCGTCCGCACCCGCTCCTTTGACAGCCGCATCACCGACTCGGCCGCCGCGGCGACGGCGTTAGCCAGCGGCGTCAGGACGTACAACGGGGCCATCGGCGTGGACTCGCTCCAGCAACCCGTCGGTACGCTCCTCGAAGCAGCGGAAGAGGCGGGCCTCGCGACGGGCCTCGTCGCTACCAGCCGGATCACGCACGCGACGCCGGCTGCCTTTGCGGCCCACGTCCCGTATCGGGGCGCGGAGGACGAGATCGCCGCGCAGATGATGGCGCACGGGATCGAGGTCGTGTTCGGCGGCGGGTGGCGGCACTTCCTCCCGGCAGAGGCGGGAGGCCTTCGCACGGACGGGCGCGACCTGATCGGCGAAGCGCGCGCGCGTGGGGTCACGGTGGTCGACGACCGCGCTGGATTCGAGACCGTGGCCGGGACGCCGGTGCTCGGGCTGTTCGCGTCGGACCACATGGCGTACGAGATCGACCGCGAGAGCCTGCCCCGCTCCGGCGGGGACACGGAGCCGAGCCTTGCGGAGATGACGCGCAAAGCCATCGCCCTGCTCGACGGTGACCCGGAGGGCTTTTTTCTGATGATCGAGGGCAGCCGGATCGATCACGCCGGCCACGCCAACGACCCCGCCGGTCACGTCCACGACATCCTCGCCTACAATGCCGCCGTCCGCGTCGCCCTCGACTTTGCCCGCGCCGACGGCCACACGCTCGTCGTCTCCGTCGCCGACCACGAAACGGGCGGGATGACACTCGGCCGAGACGAGATCTACGCGTGGGACCCGGCCTACCTCGCCCGCGTCACCGCCAGCGCCGACCGGATGGCCGGGATGATCGAGGCGGGGCAGAACGCGGCGGACGTGCTCCGCGACTACGCGGCCGTGGACAGCCTCTCGGCGGAGGAACTCGTCGCTATCGAGCGGTCCGGCCCCGGCCCGTTCGCCCTGCCGCGGGACCGCGCGATAGGCCACGTCGTCAGCCGCCGCGCCCGCATCGGCTGGACGACGGGCGGACACACCGGCGTCGACATCACCCTCTATGCGTTCGGTCCGGGCTCGGCGCCGTTCACCGGCGTGATGGAGATCGACGCCGTCGGCCGTGCCCTCCGCGACGCGCTCCATCTCGACCTCGCGCCGATCACCGAGCGCCTCCGCGCGGCCTCCGAGAAGGCCAGCGGATAGCGTTCGGTGCCACGAGAGTTGGCACTGCCCCGTAGTACCTTCCGGGTCCGGGGCGAAGCGGCGTTATGCCTCGCCTCTCCGTGTTACCCGCCACCGCGCCCTTGCTGCTCGCAGAAGCCACGTTCGTCGTCACCGACACCGAGACCACCGGGACTCGGGTGGAGGACGACCGGCTGATCGAGATCGGCGCGGTGAAGCTGCGCGGCGGCGAGGTCGTCGGGACGTTCCAGCAGCTCATCGACCCGCAGCGGCACGTGCCGCGCCGGATCACCCACATCACCGGCCTCTCGACCGCCTCCGTCTTCGGGGAGCCGACGGCGAAGGAGGTTCTCCCCGCCTTCCTCGACTTTCTCGGCGACGGCGTGCTCGTGGCGCACAACCTCCCGTTCGACCTCCGCTTTCTGCAAGCCGAGTTGGAGCGGACCGGCCTGCCGCCCATCGAGAACGAAGCCCTCTGCACGCTCCGCCTCGCGCGGCGGCTCCTCCCGTCGCTCCCGTCGCGCGGCCTCACGGCGCTCGCCGACCACTTCGGGATCACGAACTCCGCTCGCCACCGCGCGCTCGGCGACGCCGAAGCGACGGCCGACCTCCTCGTCCGGTTCATCGACCGGCTTCGCAGCGGGTTCGGCATCGAGACGGTCGACGACCTCATCGGCTTCCAGCGGAAGCGGTACAAAGACGCGGCGGGCGAGCCGAAGCACGTCCGCCACATCCGCGAGACGTACCTGCCCGACCTCCCGGACCGGCCGGGCGTTTACTTCATGAAGCGGAAGAACGGCGAGATCCTCTACGTCGGGAAGGCGAAGAGCCTCCGCAACCGCGTCCGCTCGTACTTCACCGGGATCGACGTGCACCCGGAGCGCCTGCGGAAGCTCGTCCGTGACGTCCGCGTGGTCGAGTGGGAGGAGACGGGGAGCGAACTCGCCGCGCTGCTCCGGGAGTCGAAGCTGATCAAGCAACTGCTCCCGCGCTACAACCGCGCGCAGCGCCGCTACCGGAACTACCCGTTCCTCCGCCTCGACACGGCGCACGCCTTCCCGACGCTCTCGTGGACGCCGATGATTCGGGCGGACGGCGCGGAGTACTACGGGCCGGTCGGGCGGCGGCGGACGGCGGAGGAGATCGTCGAGCTCGTCGGCCGCGTGTTCAAGCTGCGCGAGTGCGACCGGAGCACGTGGCAGTCGGCGCAGGCGCACCGGCAGCCGTGCCTCTACGGCGCGATGGATCGGTGCGCCGTCCCGTGCACGGACGCGGGCGAGGCCGTCTACGAGGCCGAGGTCGAGCGCGTCCGCCGCTTCCTCACGGGCAAGGACACCGACGTGCTGGACGTCGTGGAAGACGCGATGCGGGCGGCGGCGGCGGACCTCCAGTTCGAACAGGCCGGGTGGTACCGCGACCAGCTCGTGCGGCTGCGGCGGGTGCTCGCGCGGCAGCGGCCGTTCGCCACGCCCGTTCATGACCAGCACGCCGTGCTCGTGGAGCCGGGGCTGCGGCCAGGCGAAGTCCAGCTCTTCTTCCTCCGCTTCGGTCGCCTCGTCGAGACGCGCTCCCTCCCCGTCCCACCGACACCCGAGGACGTGACCGACCTCCGCGCCCGCCTCGCCGAGCACTTCGATCCGGCGCTGGAGACACCGGCGCTGTTCGGGCGGGCGGATGTGGACGAGATCAACATCCTCGCGCACTGGGTCCGGCTCAACGAGGAGAGCGCGCACCACGTCCGCTGGACGCCGGACCGGAGCGTGGATGAAATGCTGGACGCCGTGTTCGCCGCTGGTGTGGGCGATCCGCACAGCTAACCGGCACCTCCCGATTTCGGCGGCGTCGCGGCGGAGAAGAATGCCCGCATCGTTCGGAAGTCGGCCTCTAGTGTGAGAGACGATTGGTTGTAATCTTGGGGCGACTCCTTCCTCTACTCGCTATGGCCGCCTTCTCCCTCGACTTCCGACAACGCATCCTCGATGCCGCCTTACGAGACGACGCCA
>JBBSMX010000194.1:0-6177 GCA_038232935.1 Rhodothermales bacterium
GTCCGGTAGCCGTGGTCGCGGTGATGCGAAAGCTCCTGCACGCGATCTACGGGATGCTCAAGCACGACGCCGACTTCGACGGGGCGAAGTGCTTCCAGAATGTGCCCGTCGGGGCTTGACTTTTAAGAGAGCACTTAACAAGCTGCGCCAAGGAGCGCACCCTACACCTCTCTGAGGCACCTTGCGGCCAAAAATAAGCGCACCCGCCCAAACCGCAACCCAACGCCGTTGCGAGCAAATGCGCCCACCAGTTGCCTAAACGCCTCTAGCCAGACACGGCCGGCCACGCTTAAGGTCGCTACATTCCCGCATGCGAAAAGGGGAGTCAGAAGAGCAGGCGGCTGCGGATCGTGCCGGGCACGTCCTGGAGCGCGGTCAGCGCCGCCTCGGACGACGCCGTGTCCACGTCGATGACGACGTAGCCGATCTCGCCCCGCGTCTGCAGATACTGCCCCGACACGTTCACGCCGCGCTCGGCGAACACGCGGTTGATGGCGCTCATCACGCCCGGCCGGTTCTCGTGGACGTGGAGGAGCCGGTGCTGGCCGGGGTGCGGCGGCAGCGAGACCTCGGGGAAATTCACCGCCGTCACGGTGCTCCCGTTGTCGCTGTAGCGGACGAGCTTCCCGGCCACCTCGACGCCGATGTTCTCCTGCGCCTCGGCCGTCGAGCCGCCGATGTGCGGGGTCAGGATGACGTTGTCGAACCGCTGGAGCGGGGAGTCGAACGGGTCGGCGTTCGAGCGCGGCTCGGTCGGGAAGACGTCGATGGCGGCCCCGCGGAGGTGACCGGACTCGAGGGCATCGGCGAGGGCGTCGAGGTCGACGACAGTGCCACGCGAGGCGTTGAGGAGGACGGACCCCGGCTTCATCTGCGCGAGTTCGGCGGCCCCGATCATCCACTGCGTCTGCGGCGTCTCGGGCACGTGGAGCGTGACGACGTCGGCCTCGGCGAGCACGGCGTCGAGGCTCGCGCCGGCGCTCGCGTTGCCGAGCGGGAGCTTCGCCGCCACGTCGTGAAACACGACGCGCATCCCCAGCCCTTCGGCGAGGACGGAGAGCTGCGACCCGATGTTGCCGTAGCCGACGACGCCGAGCGTCTTGCCGCGGATCTCGTGGGCATCGGCGGCGCTCTTGGCCCAGACGCCGCGATGGGCGAACGCGTTCTTCGCCGGCACGTCGCGCAGCAGCAGGATCGCCTCGGCGAGCACGAGTTCGGCGACGGAACGGGTGTTCGAGAACGGCGCGTTGAAGACAGGGACACCACGGGCCGCCGCCGCGTCGAGGTCGATCTGGTTCGTCCCGATGCAGAACGCGCCGACGGCGACGAGGCGCGGCGCGGCGTCCATCACCGCTTCGGTCAGGTGGGTCCGCGAGCGGATGCCGAGGAAGTGAACGTCGCTGAGCAGCGCGGGCAGGTCGCTCTCGGGCACCGTCCCCTCCACCCGCTGAATACTCGTGTAGCCCGCTCGCCGAAACACCTCGGCGGCGTTGGGGTGGATGCCTTCGAGCAGGAGGACGTGGAGGCGGTCGCGGGCGAACGAGACGGAGGGCATGGAGACGAGCGGCGGAACGCGGAGGAGGACACGCAAGATACCGGCGTCGCGCGCCCGCCGTCCGCTCGGCACGCGGATGGGGAGAGACGGGTGCTCGTAAGCTCACCCTCACCCTGTCCCTCTCCCCGAAGGGGTGAGGGGACGTGATCTGAAACAGCACGGCGGGACGGATGGCGCGGCGCTCCCAAACCACGTTCTCGCCCCCCTTGGGGGAGCGATGCCCGGTAGGGCAGAGAGGGGGCAGCGGACGCGCCATCGTCCGCAGCACAAAGGGGAGAGTAGTTTAGTTCCGCGCAGAAGCCGCCGCACTGAACCCGCCGCAGGCTCTCGCGTAGTCTGCGAGTCCGCGACCCTACCCCCTGCATGAAACGCTCTACAGGCACCATTTTCGACCTGCGCGTCGGCGAGCGCGCGCTCGTGGGGCTGATGTTCGCGTACAACTTCGCGCTGCTGGTCACGCTGTACCTGCTCAAACCGGCCCGCGACAGCCTCTTCCTGAGCCAGCTCGGGCCGGCCCAGCTCCCGTTCGTGTTCCTCGCCGTGGCCGTCGCCGTGATTCCGGTGACGCTGCTCTACGGCCGGCTGGGGCGGCGGCTCCGGCTCTCCCAGCTCGTCAACGGGACGACGCTCGTCCTCATCGTGGGGCTCGTCGCGCTGCGGTGGGCGGTGACGCTGGAGGCGAACTGGGTCTACTTCCTGTTGTACGTCTGGGTCTCGATCTACAGCGTCCTCGCCACCTCGCAGTACTGGCTCTTGGCCGGGATCGTGTTCGACCCCTCACAGGCGAAGCGCGTCTTCGCCCTGCTCTCGTTCGGTGCGATCATCGGGGCCATCGTCGGGGGCGAGCTGACGAGCTATCTCGTCGAGGAGTGGGGCGTGCGAACGGAGAACTTGCTCTGGATCGCCGTCGCCGTGCTGGCCGTCACGGTGGGGCTCGTGAACCTGATCCGGCGACGGGCCACGACGATCAAGCGGGACCTCCCCGCCCACCTCCAGCACGACGACACGCCGACGACGGGGGAGCCCGCGCTCGCGATCCTCAAAGGCTCCCGGCACCTCCAGCTCATCACCGCCGTGATCGCTATCGCCGTGCTGACCACGGCGCTCGTCGACTTCCAGTTCAAGACGGTCTCCGCCGCCGCCTTCCCCCTCGAAGGCGACCTCACCTCGTTCATGGGGAAGTTCTACGGGCGCATCAGCGTGATCGCGCTCGCGCTCCAGTTTTTCATCGCGCCCCGGATCATCCGGATGCGCGGCGTCGGGGCCGCGCTCCTGCTGCTGCCGGTCGCGCTCGCCGTCGGCTCCGTCGCGATGCTGCTCATGCCCGGCCTGCTCGCCGGGACGGTGCTGCGCGGGGCGGACCAGAGCCTCAAGCACTCGATCGACCGGACGGGCCGCGAACTGCTCTTCCTGCCCGTCCCCGTCGCCGCGAAGAAGCAGGTGAAGGTGTTCGTCGACGTGTTCGTGGACCAGGGAATGCAGGGGCTCGGCGGGGTCGTGCTGCTGGTGGCGCTCGCCCTCGGCCTCACGGTGCAGGACTTGAGCCTCGTGGTGATCGGGCTGATCGCGCTGTGGATCGGGTTGGCGGCGTGGGCGCGGCGGTCCTACATCCAGGCGTTCCGCGATACGCTCCCGATGGAAGAGGAGAAGCAGCCCACGCCCAAAGCGCCGCCCGAGCCGCCGCCTGACGTCCCGCGCCTCATGGACGCCCTCTCCTCGACCCGGACCAACACGGTGCTCGACGCCCTCGGCTCGCTCGACGAGGCCGATGTGGAGTTGCCGACGGACCAGGCCCACGAGCTGCTCCAGAACCGCTCGGCCCGCGTCCGCCGCCGCGTCATCGCCCTTCTGGCGAAGCAGGGTGAAGAGGGCTTCACCGAGATCGTCGCCGATTTCCTGCGCGACCGCGACGCGGAGGTCCGGATGGAGGCCGCCCGCTTCCTCTACCGCACCCTCGAACACGACCGTCTCCCCCACCTCAAAGCGGGGCTCCACCACGAAGACCTCCGTATCCGCGCCGCCGCCGTCGGCGTCTTGGCTGAGACCGGGACCGACGAGGAGCGCGCGCTCATCACCGACGATCTTCTGAACGAACTCCTCGACCACACCGGCGCGGCCGAGGTGGAGACGAGCGTCGAGGCCATCAAAGCCCTCGGCGTCCTCGACCGGCCCCACCATCACGACCGGCTTCGCAACCTCCTCGACGACCCGGCCCCGCAGATCGTCCACGCCGCCATCCGCGCGGCCGGCAAAACCGGCGACCGCCTGTTCGTCGGCAAGCTGCTGCGGCTGCTCGCGGAGAAGCCCTACGAGCAGGGTGCCCGCAAGGCGCTCGTCGCCTACGGCGACCGCATCTTCGGCACGCTCTACGACCACCTCACCGACGACACCGTCGCCGAGCCGATCCGCCGCAACATCCCCCGGATGCTGGCCGAGCAGCCGACGCAGCCGGCCGTCGACCTCCTGCTCTTGAGCCTGGAGCGCCTGCGCGCGCCCGTACTCTACGACGTAGTGAAGGCGCTCAACAAGATCCGCGCGAGCAATCCCGGCCTCCGCTTCAATCAGGAAGCCATCGACGTGGCCGTGCTCGGCGAGATCCGCGCGCTCGCCACAGTGCAGGCGGCGCTCTTCCACCATCACCGCTCGCAGGACCCGTACGCGCAGGCACCCGGCGCGGGGCAGGTGCAGGACGCGCTCTTCCGTGAGCGCAAGCAGAGCCTCGAACGCGTCTTCCGCATGCTCGGCCTCCGCTACCCCTCCGCCGACATGCACAGCGCCTACCTCGGCCTCACCGAAAACAACGACCTCCGCGCCTCCGCCGCCGAGTTCCTCGACAACGTGCTGGACTGGGACTTCAAGCGCTTCCTCGTCCCCCTCCTGGACGAGGCCCCCGACATGGGCGACGTACGCGTGGCTGAAGAGATGGCCGAGAAGACGTTCCCGACGTGGCAGGCCGCCCTCCGAGACATCCTCCTCCACCGCCACCCGCGCCCGCTCGCCTGCGCCCTCGCCGCCATCCCCGACGCGCTCCCCGACGAACTCGCCGAGATCGCGCACGCCGCCTGCACCCCGGACCCTTCCGACGACCCGCCGGAGATGCACGGCGAGCCGCCGCCGCCGTTCCGCCCGGCGTCCCCCACGACGGCGAAGCCTCGCTGATCCCGGAAACAGGTACTGCCGGATAAGGGTGGGTACGAGCGGGCGGGCGGCAAAAGCCTCGCCGACCATCCTCACGCCCATCTCCCTCGCCTCCCCTCTCCCATGACGCTCCTCACCCTCTACGTCCTCCTCGCCGTCAGCGTCTCCTTCCTGTGCTCGGTGATGGAGGCCGTGCTGCTCAGCATCACGCCGAGCTACGTTGCTGCGCTCGAAGCCGAAGGCAGCGCCACCGGCACGCGCCTCCGCACGCTCAAGGAGAACGTCGACCGGCCGCTCGCGGCGATCCTCACGCTCAACACGGTCGCCCACACGCTCGGCGCGGCGGGGGCCGGCGTGCAGGCGGAGAAGGTGTTCGGGAGCGCGGCCCTCGGCGTGTTCTCCGGCGTGCTGACGCTGATCATCCTCATCCTCTCCGAGATCATCCCGAAGACGCTCGGCGCGGCGTACTGGCGGCGGCTCGCCGGCCCCGTGGCCCGCCTGCTCAAGCCGCTGATCTGGGTGCTCTACCCGCTCGTCTGGCTCTCGCAGCAACTGACAAAGCTGATCTCGCGCGGCGAAAAGGGGCAGCAGGTCAGCCGCGCCGAGTTCGCCGCCCTCGCCACGCTCGGAGCCGAAGAAGGCGTCTTCGACCCGCGCGAGTCGAAGATCCTCCAGAGCCTCCTCCGCTTCAACGAACTCCGAGCGCGCGACGTGATGACGCCGCGCACGGTGATGGTGGCGTTCACCGCCGATACGTCCGTCCGCGAGATCGCCGAGCAGGACCTGCGCTTCTCCCGCCTCCCCGTCTACGAGGGCCACCGCGACAACGTCACTGGCTACGTCCTCCGCAGCGACGTCCTCCAAGCCGCGGCCGACGACCGGCACGACCTCACCGTCGGCACCCTCCAGCGCGACCTCCTCACCGTGCCCGACTCGCTCCCGCTCCCGAACCTGTTCGAGCGGTTGCTGGAGCGGCAGGAGCACATCGCCCTCGTCGTCGGCGAGTACGGTGGGACGGCGGGGATCGCGACGATGGAGGACGTGGTCGAGACCCTGCTCGGCATGGAGATCGTGGACGAGGCCGACACCGTGCACGACATGCAGGTGCTCGCCCGCGAACGGTGGGCGGAGCGCGCCCGCGCCCTCGGCCTGCTCGATGGCGTGTCCGAGGAGGACCTCGCCGAAACGTTGAGCGAGCGTGACGCCGGCCTCAAGCTCGGCCTCACCGGCGGCACTCCGCCCGCTACGACCGCCGTATCCGAGGAACCGCGCGACACAGAGTGAGCGTGGAAACGCGAGCTTTCCGGGGCGTCAGCAAGCGAGCGTCAGAACGTCGTAGGCTGAGAAACTGTTTGGGGAGCAGGTTCGAGCGCGAGCGAGAATCGATGGAGCCGATTCGCCAGGCGCGTGAGGAGCTCGATGCCATAGCATCGGGCGACGAACGCAACGCCGCGAGCGGGTTCAGCGGCCTCGCGCAGCCCGGA
>JBBSMX010000195.1:0-6096 GCA_038232935.1 Rhodothermales bacterium
CCGCTTCGGCCGGGCCGGGCTCGTGGTCTGCACTGCGCTGGCCCTCTACGTCGGCTCGTCCTCTGACACCGCGCTCGGGGCCCGCATGCCTCAGGCGGGGGACGACTCTACGACCACGGCACCGGACCCGACGCCGCTGCCCGCGGCCGAAGACGTGGAGTTCGAGATCTGGCGCGTGCTCGTGGACGACTTCCCCGTGACCGTCCGCAAGGGCGAGCCGGTCGCCCCGCCCCTCGGGCGGCGGAATCTGCAGTTCCGCTACGGCGTCGCCTACACGCTCCCGTCCGACTCGGTAACCTACCGGTTCCGGATGAAAGGGCTGGAGCCGGGCTGGGTCGACGTCGGCGACCGAACCATCGCGTTTTACCGCGACATCGCGCCGGGCTCCTACACCTTCATGGCCGCGGCGCGCGAGGAGGGAGGGCGCTGGTCGCGTACCGACGAGGTCCCCGTCTTCATCGCGGCCTACTTCTACGAGACGACGTGGTTCATGCTGCTCGTCGCGGCGGCCCTCGCGGCCCTCATCGGCGGGCTCTTCTGGGTTCAGACGCGGCAGGCCCATTCGCAGGCGCGGCGGCTGGAGCACCTCGTCGACGAGCGGACGCGGGCGCTGCAGGAGGAGAACGAGCGGGCCGAGTCCGCGCTGGAGCAGGCGCGGATAGCGCGGGCGGAGGCGGAGGCGGCGAGCGAGGAGGCCGAGCGGGCGCGGGCCGAGGCCGAAGCCATGCTCGCCACGACGGAGGAGCAGGCCATCCAGCTCCTCCGCGTGGACCACCTCAAAAGCCGGCTCTTCGCCAACCTCAGCCACGAGTTCCGGACGCCCCTCACCCTCATCCTCGACCCGCTCGAACGCGCCGCCCGCGGCGAGCTCGGCGACCTCGACGAGCTCGACGGGTACGCCCTCCACGTCCTCGACGTCGCCCGGCTCAACGCGCTCCGCCTCCTCCGCCTCATCAACCAGCTCCTCGACCTCTCCAAGCTCGAAGGCGGCGGGATGGCGCTCCGGGCCCAAGAGGGCGACCTCATCGTCTTCCTCCAACAGGCCGTGGACCTCTTCGGCTCCGAAGCCGAGCGGCTGGGCGTCCGCCTCCTGTTCCGCCCCGCATCCAACCGCCTCCCCCTCCACTTCGACGCGGAGAAGCTGGAGAAGATCGTGTTCAACCTCCTGGCGAACGCGCTGAAGGCGGACGCCGATGGAGGGAAGGTGCTCGTCACGGTACACGCCGTCCCGGACGAATCGGAGGGAGACGGGTCCGACCCGGCGCACACCGAGACAGCCGAGGGTGCGGCTGACGAGGGGGGACTCGGCGCGGGGCAGGCCCACCAACTGGCGACCTCGGGCTACGCTGAGATCACCGTCCGCGATACCGGCGTGGGCATCGAGCCGGAGAAGCTCCCCCACATCTTCGACCGCTTCTATCAGGCGGACTCGGGCCAGACCGGCACCGGGATCGGGCTCTCGCTCGTGAAGGAGCTCGTGGAGCTGCACCGGGGCGAGGTCTACGTGGAGAGCCAGCCCGGATTCGGGAGCACGTTCACCGTCCGCCTCCCACTCGGAACCGACCACCTCGCCGCGCACGAACGGGAGGAGCCGAAGCCGGAGCCGTTGGCGAACCGGGACCCCAAACCCGAGACGCCCCTGCTGGCTACGCAGAGCCTTCCCGCGCCTCCGGTAGCGCTTCCAGCCCCGGAGCCGAGCCCCCACGCGGCCCCGTTCGCCGTGGACGGCGCCCGGCCAGTCATCCTCATCGTGGACGACCACGCCGACCTGCGCGTGCTGATCCGCAACCACCTCGAACCCGACTACCGCGTCGCCGAGGCGGCCAACGGGGAGCAGGCGCTCCGGTCCATCCGCGAGCTCCGCCCCGACCTCGTCGTCAGCGACATCGTCATGCCCGGCATGGACGGGCTCGAGCTCTGCCGCCGCATCCGGGCCGACGACGACCTCGCCAGCACGCCCATCGTCCTCCTCACCGCGCGCGGCGGCGACGAGAGCCGCATCCGTGGCTACGACACCGGGGCCGACGACTACCTCACGAAGCCGTTCCTCCGCGCCGAGCTCCGCGCCCGCGTCGCGAACCTCCTGCGCCGGCGGCGGACGATGCGGGAGCGTTTAGCCAGGAGTTCGTCTTCGAGCCGCTCGGCCGCCCCGTGCAATCGGCCGACGCCGCCTTCGTCGAGAGCGTCTTCGCCGTCATCGAGGAGCACCTCGACGACCCGAACTTCACCGTGGCCGAGCTCGCCGAGGGCGTGGGGATGAGCCAGTCCCAGCTCAAGCGGAAGCTCCGCGCCATCGCCGACCAATCTCCCGTCGAGCTGATCCGGACGTACCGGCTCGAACGGGCAGCGAAGCTGCTGCGCGGGCGGGCCGGGACCGTGAGCGAGGTCGCCTACGATGTCGGCTTCAACAGCGTCTCGTACTTCGCGAAGGTCTTCCGCGAGCACACGGGGAAGCTCCCGTCGGAGATGCTGGCCGAGGACTTCGCCGACCCCGAAGAGGCCAAGCCGGCCGAGTAGTCCGGCACGTCAGACGCGGCGCTGTCCGTAGCCCCCTCTCTGCCCTACCGGGCATCGCTCCCCCGAGGGGGGCGAGAACGTGGTTGCGGGACCTCACGCTTCGTGCCCCGCCGTCGCTTCTGACTCCAGCACCGCCTTTTCAGATCGAGTCCCCTCGCCCCTCCGGGGAGAGGGACAGGCCTGCCCTGAGCAGAGCCGAAGGGGTGAGGGGCCTTCGGAATCAGCACGACGGACGGGCTAACCGGATGGGGTCGCGCGGTAGCGCACGCCCTCGATCCCTTCGAAGTCGGCGTCCTGCGTCCACAGGGTGGCATCGTATTGCCGGGCCGTCGCCAGGATCATGCTGTCGGCCATCGGGAGACGGTGCTCGACGCTCAGCCGGGCCGCGCTCAGCGCGAGCGCCGCGTCCAGTTCCACCACGCGCCCCTGCCGCATCTGCGCGGCGGCCCGGAGCGCCTCGTCCTCACTGCGCTGCTGGAGCACGCGTTTGAACACCTCGTAGAGGCTGACGGCCGGCACCACCAGCCCGCCCGGCTCCTCCAGCGCCGCCGCAAAGAAGTCCGCGTTCGGGCCGTCGGCGAAGTATTCCAGCCAGCCCGATGAGTCCACGACGTGGAGGCCCGGTTCCTCGCTCACGGCGCGCGGTCGGCGTCGCGCTCGACGCTCGTATCGATCCCCGCGAGGTAGCCGCGCATCTCCGGCATGGGCCGCACCGGGATGAGCTCGATCCGGTGGTCGTAGGCGAGCACCTCGACCTGCTGTCCCGGCTCGATCTGCATCGCCTCGCGGACCTCGCGGGGGATGACGACCTGGAATTTCGGGGAGACTCGGACGGCGGGCATCGGATCGATGGCGGTGGCGTTGGACGGCGTCTCGATCGAATGATTCCCCCACGAGTTGGTTCCTCCACATCTGATACGGTGGTACGACGAGCGGGTGCCAACCCCCTGCCCCCTCTCTGCCCTGCCGCCGGGCACCGCTCCCCCGATGGGGGCGAGCACGTGAGTCCGGGACGCTGTGCCCACCTTCAAACCACACGACTTCAGATCACGCAGACGCAGAATCCAACACCGACACGCGCGACCGAGCAAATTGGAGCCGTCAGAAGCCTTTCAACAAACGGTCGTACTCCGCGTGCGGCCCGATCCAGAACCAGATTACGATCCCCCCCGAGACGACCCCAAGCGCCCGGTGATCCAGCCCGATTCGCGCCGAGTAGACGGGACGCTTCGTTCCGACTCGCTTGAACTGGAGGCCGGGATGCGACGGATCGGTCTCGAACCGCCGGTACGCTTCTCGGGCCGCCGACTGGACAGACGTGGAGAGCGCTCGGTACGCTTTCCAAAACGATGGCTCGGTGTACGACTCGAAGTGCGTCGGCACTACAGGTCGTCAGGGTCGAGCGGTCGGGTTCGCCCGGCCCGATGGGCTTCGAGCGCCTGATCGGCCATGCGTGTGAGGAGGTCGTCCGACTCGGGCCGCGCAAGGAGCGTGTCCCACCGGGTGTCGGCATCGAGTTCGGCCAGTACCCGTCGAGCGAGCGCTTCTTGCTCAGAAGCCGGCAGCGAGGAGGCCCTGTCGAACGCTTTTTCGAGCAGGTGATGCATGGTCAGGTGATGCCTAGATGTTGAGAAGCCAGAGGCTATCTCAAAAGTCTGATTTGTCATTGCGAGGAGCGAAGCGAGGTGGCAATCTCACCATATAAGTAGGCCGGGGGAGATTGCTTCGCTACGCTCGCAATGACAGCTATTTTTGAGATGAGTTCTAGAGACTCAAGAACGCCCGAGGAAGCAGGACGTTCGGAGGCCCGGTTCCTCGCTCACGGCGCGCGGTCGGCGGCGAGGAAGCGTGGACTTCGAAGATACGACGGACCGCTTGCCTTCCCTTCAGCGGCGAGCCTGAACGCGCCCCCTCTCTGCCCCGCCGCCGGGCACCGCTCCCCCAAGGGGGCGAGAACGTGATTCCCCGTCGCATCGCCAATCGAATATCGCCGACTTCGCAGGTCGAGTCCCCTCGCCCCTCGGGGGAGAGGGACAGGGTGAGGGGCCTTCGGAATCAGCGCCACGCCGGCTTCGTGCCCCCTCACTGCCCTGCCGGGCCTCTCTCCCCCACAGGGGGCGAGAACGTAAGAAGGAACCCCCTTGCTAACCGAATACCGACGCCGTTCCAGATCACGTCCCCTCGCCCCTCCGGGGAGAGGGACAGGCCTGCCCTGAGCAGAGCCGAAGGGGTGAGGGGGAGAACACGAGCAACGGTCTCCCACACTAGCTCTGCTTCGTCCTTCCCTCGCACCACTTTACAGATCTACCTAAGAAGCCTGATCCATAACGTCGTTGCCCCGCCCTCGCAGAGGACGGATTAACGGCGGGACCGAGGCGACGATACTGAGACTGAACCGTCCGCATCAGCGGACGTATTACTCAGCCCTCATCGCCGCCTCCTATGCCGCCCCTTACGTTCTTTGACAGCTTGAAGTCTGCGCGCCCGGCGGCCCTCGTGCTGTTCGTGGCGCTGCACCTCGGCCTGAAGGTGGTGTTCTTCAGCCTGCCGTTCTACACGCTCGTGGCGCGGCCCGTGGAGGTGGCAACGGGAGGGCTCGTCTCGCCCATCGTCCTCGCCGGGATCATCGAACTGGTGGTCCTCGTCGCGGTCGTGATGCTGTGGCTGGGCGGGCTGCGACCCGGGGACCTCGGGATTCGGGGATCGCATCTCCTCAACGCGGCGCTTGTGGCAATCCTGATCTGGGGCGGCGTGCAAGCCGTCCTGAGTGGGCTCGCCACAAGCGGCCACTTCGACGCGGCGCTGAACCCGGCGCTCGCGCTCGGGCCCGGCCGGTTCGGCGGCAAGATCCTCGAAGCCACCCTCGGCAGTGCGTTCATCGAAGAGGTGATGTACCGGGGCTTCCTCGTACCTCAGCTCTACCTGCTGGCGCGGCACTGGACCTCGTCCCGGACGACACGCGCGACCATCGCCATCGGCCTTCCGCAAGTGTACTTCGGACTCAACCACGTCCCGGCGGCGCTTCGGATGCACCTCTCGGGAGCGGAAGTGGCCGTGTACATCGTCCACGTAGTGCTCGTGGGATTGCTCTTTACGGCGCTCTACCTCCGAACGGGCAACCTCTTCGTCGCCATCGTCGCCCACGCCCTCATCAACGACCCGGCCCCGTTGGTCGTGGCCGGACCCGATCCGGCTTTGTTCGCTCTGATCGGCGTGTGCTTCCTCCTGCTGGCATGGCCGACGCTCCACCGCCTGTGCGACGAGGTGTTCACCCTGGCAGAGCTCCCCTCCGAACGCCGACTGATCTCCTCGGACTAGAGCAGAGGTCGAGTATTCGTACGCCATGGCCGAGCGTGCCCCCTCTCTCCCCAACAGGGGACGAGTGTGCCAAGAGGAGGCGTCGGCGTAGGGACATTGCGCGCCATGTCCCTACCATGCGTTCCACACCAAGCGTTCCACACCATGCGTTCCACACCTTGCGTTCCACACCCTGCTTTCCACACCATGCGTTCCACACCATGCGTTCCACACCATGCGTTCCACACCATGCGTTCCACACCATGCGTTCCACACCATGCG
>JBBSMX010000196.1:0-5925 GCA_038232935.1 Rhodothermales bacterium
GAAGTCGTCACTGAGGCAGTAGATTGTGGTGACCTGGTCGTCCATCGGGCGGGGGTGTTTGCGTTCGGAAGAAGGGGTTCTCCTGAACTACGACACCCGCCCGTTGGGCGGCAAGGCATACCACACAACTTGGGTTACATATCCCGCCGCTAGGCCTGTCAAGCTCAGCAGCGGCATCTGCAGGCCGTTCCTTGTTGGGGCGCCGCCGCGGACCTGCTCTGTCCCGATTCGCTGGGACCCTTCTTTCGAAGGGGCCGAGGTCCAGAGGGTCGCTCACCCTTTCCCATACCACACCTCCGGGTCGCGCTGCCACGCCCGAAGCGAGTCGAGGACGTCATCGGCGAGAGCCCCGACGCGCTCGGCCACGCGGAGCAGCGTCTCGAAATCCGTGAGGGAGGCAAACGCGAGTCCGGCGGCCTCGAAGCGCTCGGCCGTTTCGTCGAAGCTGTAGGAGAAAATGGCGAGGACGGCGACGGGCTCGGCCCTGGCTTCGCGCAGCGCCGTCGCCGCGGCGACGGCCGAGCCGCCCGTCGAGATCAGGTCTTCGACGATTACCACGCGCTGCCCTGTCTGGACGCGGCCTTCGATGCGGTTGCCTTTCCCGTGGCCCTTCGCCGACGAGCGGACGTAGGCGAGCGGCAGCCGGAGCCGGTCGGCGACGAGCGCGGCCTGCGGGATCCCCGCCGTCGCCACGCCCGCCACGAGGTCCGGCGCATAGCCCCCCCGTCCGATCAGCTCTTCGTAGCCGGACGTGATGCGGGAGCGGATGGAGGGGTGGGACAGCGTGAGTCGGTTGTCGCAGTAGATCGGCGCGCGCAGCCCCGAGGCCCATGTGAACGGGTCCTCGGGCCGGAGCGTCACGGCCCCAATCTCCAGCAAGTCGGCCGCGATCTGCTCGCGGAGCGTCGTCAACGGGTTGATCTCGGGGGCGCGGTTCACAGGGCAGCGGCGGGTTGTTGACGGGTGAAGTAGAGCGCGCCCGTCCACAGCGTCAGCACGACGGTGACGAGCAGCAGCACGGCCGTGACCGGGCCGTACACGACGGTCGTGGCGAGCGCGCCGAGCTCGCCGACCCATCCGCCGAACCGTGTCAGCTTTGAGGCGACGAGGAAGACGAGCGTGGCGATGAGAAACGTGAGTTGGGCAGCGGTCTTGACCTTCGCCGCGTAGCGGGTCTGGATGGGCTGTCCGCGCCGCTCGGCCCACGCCCGGAGCGCCGTCACGGCCACATCGCGGAGTGCGATCAGCCCGACGGCCCACCACCACCACCACTCGGCCAATCGGTTGCCGTTCGCGTCCTCAGGCAGAAACAGAAAGGCGAAAAACGCGCCGAGCACGAGCACCTTGTCAGCGAGCGGATCGAGGAATTGACCGAGGCGGGAGCCGACGCCGTAGCGACGGGCCACCTGTCCATCGAGCCAGTCCGAAATGGCGGCAACGATGAAGAGCACGGCGGCCACGAACTGCCCCGTCAACGTCCCCGAGAGCAGGAGGACGAGGAAGATCGGCGTGACGACGATCCGGCCAATCGTAAGGGCGTTGGGAACGTGTTTCATAGACCGTTGTGGCTCGACCCGGAATATAGGGGTGAGACCCTATGAGGTGGTTCGGGCACGTGGCAGATTCCGCGCGAGAAACCTGCTGACTCCGGTTCCAACGGACGTGCCGACAGGCGTCGTCTGACATTCTGGCCGAACGCTTGGACTGGCACCGTTCTTGACAAACAGGAGAACGGATGTCTGCACGACCCTACGAACGCCGTGTGCGTTCGCTTTCGTGGTGGGCTTCCCCCCTTTGACAGAACCTCATCATCAGCTACGACCCCTACGATCCATGAGTAAGATTATCGGAATCGACCTCGGCACGACTAACTCCGTCGTCGCGGTCATGGAGGGCTCGGAGCCCGTCGTCATTCCCAATGCGGAAGGCGGGCGGACGACGCCGTCCATCGTCGCGTTCAAGAAAGACGGCGAGCGGCTCGTCGGTGCCCCGGCCAAGCGCCAGGCCATCACGAACCCCCACCACACCATCTTCTCCATCAAGCGCTTCATGGGCCGCACGCACGGCGAAGTGACGGAGGAGATGAAAACGGTCCCCTATGAAGTCACGAAGGGCGACGGGGATACGGCCCGCGTCCAGATCGACGAGCGCGTGTACACGCCGCAGGAGATCTCGGCGATGATCCTCCAGAAGCTGAAACAGACGGCCGAGGACTACCTCGGCGAGAAGGTGACGGAGGCCGTGATCACGGTCCCTGCCTACTTCAACGACGCCCAGCGGACCGCCACGAAGGAGGCGGGCCAGATCGCCGGCCTCACCGTCAAGCGCATCATCAACGAGCCCACGGCCGCCGCTCTCGCGTACGGCCTCGACCGGAAAGGCAAGGACGAGATGGTCGCCGTCTACGACCTCGGCGGCGGCACCTACGACATCTCCATCCTCGAGCTCGGTGACGGCGTCTTCGAGGTGAAGTCCACCAACGGCGACACCCACCTCGGCGGCGACGACTTCGACCAGCGCCTCATCGACTACATCGCCGACGAGTTCAAGAAGAACGAAGGCATCGACCTCCGTACCGACCCGATGGCGCTCCAGCGGTTGAAGGAAGCCGCGGAAAAGGCCAAGATTGAGCTCTCGTCCTCGACGCAGACGACGGTCAACCTGCCGTTCATCACCGCGACGAGCGACGGGCCGAAGCACCTCACCCTCGACCTCACGCGCTCGAAGTTCGAGCAGCTCGTGAGCGACCTCGTCGAGCGGACGAAGGCCCCGATGGAGAAGGCGCTCGCCGACGCCGGCCTCTCGAAGGGCCAGATCGACGAGGTCATCCTCGTCGGCGGCTCGACGCGCATCCCGGCCGTGCAGCGCACCGTCGAGGAGTTCTTCGGCAAGAAGCCCAACCGGAGCGTGAACCCGGACGAGGTCGTCGCCATCGGCGCGGCCATCCAGGGCGGCGTGCTCTCGGGCGACGTGACCGACGTGCTGCTCCTCGACGTGACCCCGCTCAACCTCGGCATCGAGACGCTCGGTGGCGTGACGACGACGCTGATCCCGGCCAACACTACGATCCCGACCCGCAAGAGCGAGACGTTCTCGACGGCGGCCGACAACCAGCCGAGCGTCGAGATCCACGTCCTCCAGGGCGACCGGACGATGGCCCTCGACAACCGCACCATCGGGCGGTTCCACCTCGACGGCATCCCCCCCGCCCCGCGCGGCCTCCCGCAGATCGAGGTCACCTTCGACATCGACGCCGACGGCATCCTCAACGTCTCGGCGAAGGACAAGGCCACCGGGAAGGAGCAGTCGATCCGGATCGAGGCCTCGTCCGGACTCAACGAGGAGGAGATCGAGAAGATGCGCCGCGACGCCCGCGAGCACGCCTCCGAGGACAAGAAGCGCCGCGAGTCGGCCGACAAGCTCAACGCGGCCGACACCCTCATCTTCTCGACCGAGAAGAACCTCGCCGACTACGGCGACAAGATCCCGGCCGAGAAGCGGGCCAAGATCGACGCCGCGCTCGAACGGCTCAAGGAGGTCCAGAAGAACCAGAACGTGGAGCAGGTGGAGTCCGCGATGGAGCAGCTCAACACGGCGTGGAGCGAGGCCAGCGAGGACATCTACAAGGCCCAGCAGGAAACGGCCGCCGGCGACGGCGCGCCCGCCGACGGAGCCGCCGCTGATGCCTCGACCGACGACGTGAAAGACGTGGACTTCGAGGTCGTCGACGAGGACGAACCGACCGCGTACTCCCCATCGTAGGGGCGCAGCATGCTGCGCCTCTACACCGGACGTTTGAAACCGGAAGCCCCGGCTGCCCTCGCGGAGGCCGGGGCTTTTTTAGTCCCGCTCCTCTTCGCCAACGACCTCGACGACGCTCGGAGGCGCGTCCGCTACCTCGCCGGGAGGTCCGGTTGTCAACGGTGAAGGCACGTCATCGTCGAGTCCACTGAACTCCTCGACGAACATCTCCCAGACGGTGATGAAGAGGGCGGCGACGATGGGGCCGATCACGAAGCCGGAGAGCCCGAAGATCACGATGCCGCCGAGCGTCGAGAGCAGGATGAGGTAGTCCGGCATCTGCGTGTCCCGCCCGACGAGCAGCGGCCGGAGCACGTTGTCGACGGTCCCGATGAGGAGCGAGCCGAGGACCACGAGGGCGATCCCCTTGCCGATAGCGCCCGTCGCGAAGAGGTACACCGCGGCCGGCCCCCACACAATGAACGAGCCGACGGCCGGCAGCATCGAGAAGATCGCCATCACCACGCCCCACAGCACGGGCGCGCCGAGGCCCAGTATCCAGAACGCCAGTCCCCCCATCGTGCCCTGTACGATCCCGACGACGAGGGTGCCCTTTACGGTGGCACGGGAGACCAGCGCGAATCGCGAGAACAGCCGCCGCTCCCGGGGGTCGCCGAGCGGCAGCGCGCGGATCAGCGTCTCGATGATGCGGTCGCCGTCGCGGAGGAAGAAGAAAAGAAGGTAGAGCGTGAGGACGAACAGGACGAGCACGCTGATCGCGCTCTGCCCGAGCACGATCGCCTGTGAGGCCGCGTACTGACTGATCGTCACGGCCGCGTTCGACAACCCTTCGCGCACGCGGTCCAGGTCGATCCGGAGTGATTCTAGGAGGTCGCTCACCCGGGGCAGCCAGCGCTCGACCGTGTGCAGCGGGGCAGCGACATCGATCTCGCCGCTGGCGATGAGGCCGTAGAGCGCTGTCGCCTCGCGCGTCACCGCCACCGCGATCCCGATGAGGGGGAGGATCACGAGCAGGATGACGGCCAACAGGGATATCACCGACCCCAACGTTCTCCGCCCACCGACCTGACGGACGACCTTCTCGTGCATCGGACCGAATAGGATCGCCAGCACGATGGCCCAGAAAACCGGCTCCAGAAAAGCCCCGACGATCACCCCGAACATGATCGTGACGAGGATGAGGAGCGTCAAGAAAGAGGCGTTCTCCAGTGTGCGAATACGCATGCGGCCCGGTCGATGAAGGTCTACACGTGGACGGCTAAGGTAGGGATGATGAGCACGGTATGTGTCGTCTCGCCATCGCCGACGCTACCGAGACGAGCGAATTACTCCCGCACGGCCTCGAACGTCCCCCCTGGCTGTGGCCCGGCAATGGTGACGGTGCTCCACGTGCCGCTATAGGTGTCCCCGTCGTATGTCCCCTGCAAACCGAAACCGGAATCGGAGATATCCGGCTCCTCCAGGCTCAGCTGCATTAAACCGAAACCGCCAAGGGTGCCCTGGACTTGCCCGGAAGAGGAGGTCGAGCTGCCGGTCCGTTCGAGTTGCCACCTTCCCGTCACCTCACCCGGCTCGTCTGCCGACCCCACCTCCTCGATCAGGAGGCGCAGTTCGCCCTGGAACGCGACCTCGTTCCCCTGATCGAGCATGGAGATGCTAAAAACGTCGTCGTCCGATCCGCTGTCGCAGCCGGTCCACGCGAGGGAGGTCCCGAGGGCCAGGAGAAAGAGTAGTCGTTTCATCGTCGTAGCAGAGTAAGAGGAGGGTGCTCTGTCGAGGACCTCGAACCCTGTCATCTCGGTTGAGCAAAGCGCCCCCCAGCCTGCAACATGCTACGATGTGGGAGATCCCTCGACGTCGTTCGGGGTGGCAGAGCAGAAAGCTTCTCGACAAAATTAGGCGAGGATATGAGAGATGGTGGGTACAATAGCCTCTGCCCCGCGCCCCGTTCCCGCTGCCCTCACGATTTTTGCCGCCTACTTTACGGAAGGCTCTACGCGTTTGCGTGGTCAGCGTAGGGTCCGGAGTCCATTAGACTTCTAGGGTACCTCGAACCCCGGTACCGATCAAGCCTACGCCCGGTGTTGGCGCCCTCCTCCGGAGTGAGCCCTTAGGCCGATCCAGGCCCGGTGCCGGACTGAGCAAGACCAGATAGCGATACGC
>JBBSMX010000197.1:0-5571 GCA_038232935.1 Rhodothermales bacterium
GGGCCGGTCGAGGCGAACCAGGGTTTGCTTGCCATGTCGTCGAAGAAGAAGTGAGAGAGGTTACGCCGCGTCCTGCCGCGTCGCGAGGAGGGCGAGGCGCAGCACGATGTAAAGAGCGAGGACAGCGCAGAGCACGAAGACGGCCATGCGGACGCCGTGAAGCGTGAACGTCCCGTAGCGCGCGTAGTCTACCGCAGTCCACCCGATGAGGTTGGCGGCGGCGATCAGCGAACCGAAGAGGAGGAGGAGCCTGCGCGGTGCCGGCACGTCGCTCATGGGCGGAAGGGGCTAGAGGCCTCGTGAAAACGGATGCAGCCGCCGCGAAGTTTCTGACAGGCACCCCGTCGTATCCGGGATCGCTCCTGCCTCCGGCCCGTCACGCGTTGCCCGCGAGCACGTCGGCGAGGGCCTGCTGCGCGACGGGGGCGTCGCTGTACGTGCAGAGGCGGGCGGCGGCACTGGCGAAGCCGTCCAGCACGCGCGGGCTCCCCAGCGACGCTACGACGCTCGGCCGCGCGCCGACGAGGGCCTCGACGAACTGCTGCTGCTCGGGCGGCAGCCCGAAGGCGTGCCACGCCGCCGGCTTGACCACGAGGGCGACGAGCACGTGCCGTGCCGACCGCGCCTCGTCCACAAGTGTGTCGCGCTCGTCGGTTCCCGTATTCGGCCCGACCTCGCGGTACTGCACGCCGGGCAGCGCCGAGCGCAGCGCGTCCCCGAGCGGCTGCTCGGGCGGATCGAGGTGCGAGGCGTGGGGCTTGACGAGCACGGCCAGCAGCCCCTCCCCCGTTTCGAACCGCACGGGCTCGCCCATCGAAGTGACGGCGTGGCGAGCGGTCCGCGTCGCCATCCAGTGATGCTCCTCCGCGCCGACCTCGCTCGCGTCGACGGCATCGCCCGGCTCGGTGAACACGTCTGCCCCGAACCGATCCGTCAGCCGGTCCCGGAGGCGTTCGGCGCGGGCGAGCGCTTCGTCGAGCCGAGCCTCGTCCAGTTCGCCCCGCTCGACGGCCGCCGCGATCCCTTCGATGAGCGCCTCCGGGTCCTGCGCGTCGAGCAAGAGGTCAACACCGGCGCGGAGTTGGGCCACGGCCAGGTCGGTCTCGGACTGCCCCTCCGATTGGATGCCGCCCATATGCAGGCTGTCCGAGATCACCGCACCCTCGAAACCGAACTCGTCGCGCAGCAAACCTTGCAGGATGGGGGCGGAGAGCGTCGCCGGCCGTCCGCTCGGGTCGAGCGCGGGGTAGGCGACGTGCGCCGTCATCACGAGTTCGCACCCGGCTTCGATGGCCGCGCGGAACGGGACGAAGTCCGTCCGTTCGAGCACGGCACGGGAGTCGGCGACGGTGGGGAGGACGGCGTGGGAATCCTCCGCCGTGTTGCCGTGACCAGGGAAGTGCTTCGCCGTCGAGAGCAGACCCTCGGCGCGGCAGCCCCGGACGTAGGCCGCTGCGAGCGTCGCCACGCGCTCGGGCTCGGAGCCGAAGGCGCGCGTCGAGATGATCGGGTTGTCGGGGTTCCGGTTGACGTCGGCGACGGGCGAGAAGGTGACGTGGATGCCGCAGGCGAGCGCTTCGCGCGCCGACACCCGCGCAAACCGCTCCACGGTTTCCTCGGCGTCGTCGAGCGCGCCGAAGGCGGCGGCGTGCGGGAACGTCGTCGCGCCGGCGACCTGCTGCCCGAGGCCGCGCTCCATGTCCGTCATCACGAGGAGCGGGCGGGACGCCCGCCGCTGCAAGTCGACGAGGGTGGCGCGCGTCTCGGGCCACGTCCCGTTGAAGAGGATCACCCCGCCGATGGGGTAGCGGTCGACGAGCGTGCCGACGGAGACGGCGGCCTCTTCGGCGCGCTGCGGCGGCCTCATGTTGGAGCCGAGGCGGACCACGAGGAGGCCGGCTGCTTTGTTACGGAGTCGGTTGGTGTCGGTCATAGGGGGGCGGGCTGGGGACGCGCGGTTCACGAACGGGCAGGGTCGGCAAAGGTAACGGATCACACGACGGACTCGTCGGCACAAGTTTTTTTGCACGGTCGTGTGACTTTACCAGTGCTCTTTACGTCTTGCTTAGTGCCCCCTCTGCCGCCGACGCCCCCTCCGCCATGACTGCCGTTGCCCCCGCCGATACGCTGCGACGTGCCGCCTCTCAACCGCTTCCCTCACCGCCCCGCCGCAGCCGTTTCCTGCCGTGGCTCCTCCTCGCCATACTCTGGGGACTCACCACCGGACTGCTCGTCGTAGGGGCCCAGGTCGCCGCCGTCATCGGCAGCTAGGCTCCGGCGTAGAGCCCGTGTTCGGCGGCGTACGCCAGCACGGGATCCGGCACGAGGTAGCGCACGGAGCGGCCCGCGTGCAACAAGCGTCGGAGGGCGGTGCTGGAGGGGTCGAGGAGGGGGCGGTCGAGGAGGGTCGTCCGGGCCATCAACGAGGCGGGCACGTTCGAGAGATCGGCAGCGGGGCGTGGGTAGACGACGAGCGGGACGCGGCGCACGATCTCCTCAGGCTGTACCCACGAGCCGAACTGCGCGAGACTGTCGCCGCCGAGGAGGAGATGGAACGCGACCTCCGGGTACGCCTCCTGCAACGCCCAGACGGTATCGACGGTGTACGACACGCCCGCGCGCTCGATCTCCACGTCGGACACCACGAAGGCGTCGTTCCCGGCCACGGCGAGGCGCGTCATCGCGAGGCGGTGCTCGGCCGCCGGCATGTCTCGGTGCTGCTTGTGCGGCGGCGTAGCGGCCGGAATCCACACCACCCGGTCCAGCCCGAGGTGGTCCCGCGCTGCCTCAGCGACGGCGAGGTGCGCCACGTGCGGCGGGTTGAAGCTGCCGCCGAAGATCCCCACCCGGTCGGCAGAGCGGAGGTCGAGCGGCGAACGATGCGGATGGGCCTCCTCGTTCACCCTCTCCCCTCCCGTCATCGGCTGGCCTGGCCCTGGAACCGATCGAGCGCCTGGCGTACGCCCGCGTACACGCTCTCGGCGGCCCCGATCAGCGGGCTCTGCGGGAAGAGCTGGACGAGCCGATCGTAGGCGTCGGCCGCCTTTTGGTAGCGCTCCGGCTGCTTCGACGGGATGCTGGCCTCGGCGAAGGCTTTGTAGTTGCGGAGCGCGCCGAGGAGCGCGTCATCGGCGTACTCGGAGTCGGGGTACTTCTCCAGCACCTGATCGAAGGAGATCGCGGCGGCTTCGAACAGCTCGCGCCGCTCGTAGAGCTGGGCGATCTCGACCTGCTTCTTCGCCAGCTTCGCCCGCAGCTCCTCGGTGATCGCCCCCATCTCGGCCGCGTGCTCGCCGTTGGGATAGGTGCTGAGGTAGAGCCGGATGTACGTCAGCCCCGTCAGCGTGTCCGTCTGGTCCAGTTGGTAGGGGGGCGAGAGCTTGTAGTAGCTCATCGCCCGCAGGTACGCTCCCTCCTCGACCCGCTCGTCTCCCCGGTACAGCTCGACGAAACGGGTAAACTCGTTCGCCGAAAGGAGGTACTGCTTGTCCTCGTAGTACGCCTTCGCGAGGTAGTACTGCGCGTCGGCGGCGGCGGGGTTCGTGCGGCCGAAGTCGAAGACGTGCTGGAAGTACTCGACGGAGCGGTCGTACTTGCCGCGTTCGTACAGCGCCAGCCCCTTTTCGAAGGCCGCTTCCGGGGTCTCGGCGTCGATCCGGTTTCCGCTGGAGCAGCCGGCGGCGAACGCGATGAGCAGGACGAGCAGCGAGGATCGGAGAGGCATGCGGAAGGCGGTAGCGGAACGGGGCGGGAGGGATCGGCGGGGTAGTCAGCAAAGAAACCACCGATCCGGCGAAGAGACCGCGCCTGCGGGTTGAAAAGCGCGGGAACTCGTCGCCTCAGAACGCCGCCGTCGCCGGGATTATTGCTGGGCCGCTGGGGCGCTACTCGACGACCACGAGGCGCCCGTCGCGGTAGCCGAGGATGAACATGGCCCCGTTGACGGAGCCACCGTCGAAGTAGATCCGGTGGCCGAGCCCGGCGTAGGGACGAGCACGGCGGAGGAGGTCGGCCAGCGACTCTTCGGAGCGCCGCTCGGCGAGCTGCTCCAGCGCCATCCGGGTGATGTCGTACCCAGCATAGGCGAGCCGGTCCGGGAGGACCCCGGCCAACTCACGGTACTGCCGGGCGAAGGCCGCCGCCGCCCCATTCTCGTCCACGTGGAAGTCCGACGTGAAGACGGTGCCGTACTGGCTGGCCCGCTGCCGCGAGGCTTCGAGCTGGCCCCACTCGGTGTTGCCGAAGACACGGAGCCGGCTGCGCTCGCCCTCGAGCAAGAGCTGGTCGAGACCCCGGAGGGCTCCGGCGGCGTGGTCCGGTGCGTTCGCCCCGGTAACGGGCAGGTACAGCGCATCGACCATACGAAGGCTGTCGCCGAGGATCTCGGGGAGGCGGAACCACGCCCCTTCGTTCGGGAGCAACTCCACGAACGGCACCGTCCCGCCGAGCCCCTCGAACTCGTCCTGGAACGCCGCCGCCATCGTGGCCCCAAACGTGCCGACCTGCGCGATCACGCCGACCCTGCGGCTGGGCTCGGCGGCGACGTACCGCGCCATGATCCGCCCGCGCTGATCAAACGTCGGGTTCGCCTGAAAGACGAAGCGCCGCCCTGCGGACACCCGCTCCTCCGTCGCCAGCGGCGCGATGATGACGATGCGCTCGCGCTCGGCTGCCGCGCCCGCCGCGACGGCCTCTTCGCTGTAGAGCGGCCCGATGACGAGCTCGACCCCGGCCCCCGCTAGGCTCTCGACGGCCTGCATTGCCCCGCGCTCCGTCCCCTCCGTGTCGCGGAACACCATCCGGATCGGACGCGCCGGGTCGGCCGCGTTGTGCTCGTCCACGGCGAGGCGGACGCCGTTGAACAGGGCCTGCGTGAAGACGACATCGTCCTCGTTCATCGGCAGGACGATGCCGAGGTTCGTCGGCTCGGGCACGGCCGCCTCCGCTTCGAGCCGGCTCTCCGCGGCGCGGCGGACGGCGCGAGCCTCGTCGACGTAGTGGCTCTTCGGATACTCGCGCAGGAACGCCGTCATCGCAGAGGCCGCCCCTTCGAGGTCGCCCGCCGCGTACAGCGCCTTGCCGGCCATCAGCCGCGCTGCCGTCGTCAGTTGGTGGAACTCGTAGCCGTTCGCCGCCCGACTGAAGCTCTGCGCCGCCTCGTCATGCTGCCCGGCCTGGTACGAGCGGAGCCCGCTGTCGAACGCCGTCTGCGCCGCTAGGATCGAGGGGGCCTCCATCGGTTGTGCCCACGTGGGAGTGGCAACGCAGCCGAGCAGGAGAGCGAGCAGAACGAGTGAGCAGCGAGTCATCGGAGGTGGGCAGACGGGAGGCAGAGGGCAGACAGTGGAGAATAGCGCACCGGAAGCAGAACGTTCAATCCCCAGCCCCCAACGTTCCGATAGATCCTACTCCCACTCGATGGTGGCGGGCGGCTTCGAGGAGATGTCGTAGGCGACGCGGTGGATGATAGCGGCAGCGTTCATGTAAGGCAAATCCGTCGTGCTCTACCCTGCCAAGTTTCACTTCCGATTAGCGAGTGCGGACGCGGACCCGCTCCTCTTCCACAATCCA
>JBBSMX010000198.1:0-5523 GCA_038232935.1 Rhodothermales bacterium
AGGAGCAAGAGGCCGAGCTCGCTTCCGTAGCCTGACCTCTCTCCACCGTCACACCCCGTGGGGACGCAGCGCGCTGCGTCCCCACGGGGTGTGACGGTGGAGAGAGGTCAGGCTACGGAAGCGAGCTCGGCCTCTTGCTCCTCGCGGGCCAGCTTGGCCCGGAGCTGCTCCTCGATCCAGCGGTACGTCCGGGCGAGGCCTTCTTCGAGCGCGATCTCCGGCTCCCAGCCGAGGACTTCGCGGAGCTTCGTGTTGTCAGAGTTCCGACCGCGTACGCCCATCGGGCCATCAATGTGGACGTGCTCGATCTCGACGCCGGCAGCGTCGGCGGCGATGTCGGCGAGCTTGTTGATCGTCACCATCCGGTCACGGCCGAGGTTGAGCGGCTCCGAGTGGTCGCTCATCATGAGGCGGTAGACGCCCTCGACGCAGTCATCGACGTGCATGAACGAGCGCGTTTGCTCGCCGTCGCCCCAGATGTCGATCTGCGGCGGGCCGCCGGGCGCGCCTTCTTTGCCGCCGAGGAGCTTGGCGTAGGCCGTCTTCCGGCACATCGCGGCGGGTGCCTTCTCACGCCCCCCTTCCCACGTACCGAGCTCGCCGTAGACGTTGTGGAAGCGAACGGTCCGCGTCTCAATCCCATACTGCTTGCGGTAGTGGTAGGCGAGCTGCTCGGTGATCAGCTTCTCCCAGCCGTAGGCGTCCTGCGGCTGCGCCGGGTAGGCGTCCTCCTCCTTGAGCGCCGTCACCTCGGCCTCCGTCTGGAGGTACTCGGGGTAGACGCACGCGCTCGACGTGTAGAGGTAACGCTTAACCCCGTTGAGCCGGGCCGCCTCCATCGTGTGCGTGTTGATGAGGATGTTGTTGTGGAGGATCTCGGCGTGAAACCTCGAGATGAAACCCATCCCGCCCATGTCGGCGGCGAGGGCGTAGGCGTGCTCGATGGGCTGGCCGTCGGCCGGGCGCGTGGCCTGCAGGCAATTCGCCCACCGGCGGAGGTCGAGCAGCTCGAACTCGTCGGCGCGGGTCTCGGCGTACTCGGGGCGCTTGATGTCGACGCCGCGGACCCAGTAGCCCTTGTCCTTGAGGTAGTTCACGAGGTGGTGGCCGATGAAGCCGCCGGCCCCGGTGACGAGTACGCGTTTCATATCAGTCATCGAGATGAGTCTTGGTCTGAGATAAAGGGTGTGGTGTGCTGCAACTGGAGGGTCGTTTCGGTCCCTGCAAAAAAGTTGCCGAATACGTTTACGACTCGCCAAGGGCATCGTCAACGATCCCGGCCTCGGCCAGCATATCCAGGACGCGCTGCACGCAGTCGTCCACGCTAAGCTGCTGTGTCGGTAACGTGAGTTCGGGGGTGGTCGGGGCCTCGTATGGAGCAGAGACGCCGGTGAAGTTTTCGATCTCGCCTTTCAGCGCCTTCTCGTAGAGCCCTTTAGGATCGCGCTCTTTCGCAGTCTCTACGTCCACGTCCACGAACACCTCGAAGAAGCGGCCTTCGGGCACCAGCGAGCGCACCCAATCGCGGTTCTCCCGGTACGGCGAGATGAAGGTGCACAGCGTGACGCTGCCCTGATAGAAGAACAGCCGCGCCAGCTCCCCGACCCGCCGGATGTTCTCGGTGCGGTCTCCGGGCGTGAAAGAGAGGTCGCCGCACAGCCCGTGACGGACCTGGTCGCCGTCGAGCAGCATGGTCTGGCACCCGGCCTCGAACAGACGGCGCTCGACTTCGCGGGCGACCGTGCTCTTGCCGGAGCCGGAGAGGCCCGTCAGCCAGACCACGGCGGCCTGGTGGCCGTTGCGTTCCTCGCGCTCGGCGAGGTCCACGTTCCACCCCTCCCACACCACGTCCGGCGATTTCTGCTCCTCCAGCGTGGGCTTCTCCTCGCTCGTCTCCACCTCGTCCGCACCGCGAGCCGCGCCGCGGATCATCCCGCCGGCGACGGTTTTGTTGGAGTAAGGATCGAGGAGGATGAACGCGCCCGTCTCCGGGTTCGCGGAGTACGCGTCGAAGAACAGCGGCTTGGCAGTCTCGATCTCGACGCGACCGATGTCGTTGAGCCCGAGCGTCTCCACCTGCTCGCGATGAAGGGTGTCCACGTCGATCCGATACTCCAGCTTCCCGATGTGGGCCTGCACGGTCTGCGTGGTGTGCTGGAGGAGGTAGTGCCGGCTCGTGTCCAGGCTCTCCTCGTCCATCCAGCACAGCATGGCGTCGACGCGGGTGCTGATCTGCGGGAGGTTCTTCTTCCGCACGATCATGTCGCCGCGGCTGATGTCGATCTCGTCCGCAATCGTGAGCACGACAGCGTCGCCCGCTTCCGTCTCGTCGAGGTCACCGTTGGCCGTGACGATCCGCTCCAGCCGGCTCGTCTTGCCCGAGGGGAGCGCGACGATCTCCTCGCCGGGTTGGATCGTGCCCGAGGCGACGGTCCCGGCAAACCCCCGGAAGTTCTGGTTGGGGCGGATCACGGTCTGGACCGGGAAGCGGAAGTCCACGAGGTTCCGGTCCGCCGAGATGTTGACGTTTTCGAGGTGGTGGAGCAACGTCACCCCATCGAACCACGGCATCTTCGTGCTACGGTTGACGACGTTGTCGCCGTCGAGCGCCGAGAGCGGGATGAACGTGATGTCGTGGATGGCGAGCTTGGCCGAGAATGCCGTGTAGTCCCGGACGATCTCGCGGTACACCTCCTCGGAGTAGTCGACGAGGTCCATCTTGTTGATGGCGACGACGAGGTGCGGGATCCGCAGGAGCGAGGCGATGAAGCCGTGCCGCTTGGACTGCGTGAGCACGCCCTTGCGCGCGTCGATGAGGATGATGGCGAGGTCGGCCGTGGAAGCGCCCGTCACCATGTTGCGGGTGTACTGGACGTGACCCGGCGTGTCGGCGATGATGAACTTCCGCCGGGGTGTGGCGAAGTAGCGGTACGCCACGTCGATCGTGATGCCCTGCTCCCGCTCGGCGCGGAGGCCGTCGGTGAGGAGGGCGAGGTCCACGCCTGCGTCGCCGCGACGCTTGGTAGCCTCCTCGATGGCGTCGAGTTGATCCTCGAAGATGGCCTTCGAGTCGTAGAGCAGGCGGCCGATGAGCGTGCTCTTCCCGTCGTCGACGCTGCCGGCCGTGGTGAAGCGAAGGAGGTCCATGTCGAGGTAGCCCCGCTCGGAGGTCTCCTCTGCCAGTTCGGAGGTCATCGTGCCGTTCGTCATGCGTGTCGTATCCATAGGTGTATCAGTCAGCGAATTGCCCAATCCACACATCCCTTTAGAAGTAACCCTTTAGAAGTAGCCCTTTAGAAGTAGCCCTGCTTTTTGCGGTCTTCCATCGCCGCCTCGCTGCGTCGGTCGTCGGTGCGGCCGCCTCGCTCGGTGGTGCGGGCGCCGGCCACCTCCTCGATGATCTCTTCGAGCGTGGCGGCAGCGGAGTCCACGGCCCCCGTGCAGGTGGCGTCCCCAATCGTACGGAAGCGGACCGTGCGGCGGCTCACGGTCTCCCCTTCGAGCGGCGTCACGAAGTCCGTCAGGGCGAGGTACACCCCGCGCCGGTCGACCACCTCGCGCTCGTGCGAGAAGTAGAGCGACGGGATCTCGATCCCCTCGAGGGCGATGTACTGCCACACGTCCATCTCCGTCCAGTTCGAGAGGGGGAAGACGCGGAAGTGCTCGCCGGGGCGCTTCTGGCCGTTATACAGGTTCCAGAGCTCCGGCCGCTGGTTCTTCGGGTCCCACTGCCCGAAGCGGTCTCGGTGGGAGAAGAAGCGCTCCTTCGCGCGGGCCTTCTCCTCGTCGCGCCGCGCGCCTCCGAAGGCGGCGTCGAACTGGTACTCGCGCATGGCGTCAAGGAGGGGGACGATCTGGAGCCCGTTGCGGCTGGCCTCCGGGCCGGTCTCCTCTACGACGCGCCCCGCGTCGATCGCCTCCTGCACGCTGACGACGATGAGGTTCACCCCGAGCTCCTCGACGAGTTTGTCCCGGAAGATCAGGGTCTCGTCGAAGTTGTGCCCCGTGTCCACGTGCATGAGGGGGAACGGGAAGCGCGCCGGGTAAAACGCCTTCCGCGCCAGATGCACCATCACGATGGAATCCTTCCCACCGGAGAATAGAAGCACCGGCCGCTCGAACTGAGCCGCCACCTCGCGCATGAGGTGGATCGCTTCCGCCTCGAGTTGCTTGAGGTGGGAGTTTCGGTCGAGGTGTTTTTCGCTGTCTACTAGCTTCATTGAAGGGCTTGCCATGGGTAGGAGGTAGGATCCTGGGGGATAATTAAAGAGAGGCAGGCGTGGCTCGGAATGGGAGGTCGCAACCTACGTGTGGACGCCGTTCACTCCAAGAGTATCGGTCCAATCCACTCCTAATTAATCTTATGGTGTTGCGAACGGAATCTTCGACGCTCCGGGGCGAGCACCATTGTCTCTCCGACCGAGCATCGTAGAACTTGAAGGGATGAGCTAGCTGAGGTACTGCTGCCAGTCCAGCGACACGTCACCCGCCGTCATAATGGACGGGTTCCGCAGGCTTTCCTTGTTGTACCGCAGCGGAGTTCCGTCGAGCGTGGTGACCTGCCCGCCTGCGGCTTCGACGATGCACTGCGCTGCCGCCGTGTCCCACTCCATCGTCGGGACCGTCCGGGGGTAGAGGTCGGCTTCTCCTTCGGCAACGAGGCAGAACTTGAGCGAGCTCCCCATCGAGGCCGAGGCCACTTCGACGCCCGAGGCGGTAATGGCTTCGAGGATCGCGGCCACTTCCGGCCCGGCGTGGTCGCGGCTGGCGACGACGACGAGCCGCTCCGGTGCGGCGTCACAGACGCGAATCGCTCGCGGCTCCTCGTCTCCGTCCTGTCGGAACGCCCCTTCGTCGCGCCGGGCGAAGTACGTCACCCCCTGCGCCGGGACGTACACGACGCCCAGCACCGGCTCCCCCCCTTCGACGAGAGCGATGTTGACCGTGAACTGCCCGGTCTTTTTGATGAACTCCTTTGTCCCATCCAGGGGGTCCACGAGCCAGAAGCGGTCCCAGCTCCGGCGCTCGGCGACCTCCTCGGCGGGGGACTCCTCCGAGAGCACGGGGATATCCGGGAACGCTGCGCGCAGCCGGTCCACGATCAGCCGGTGCGAGGCGCGGTCGGCTTGAGTGAGCGGGGAGTCGTCGGCCTTATAATCGACGGGGCTTTCGGTGCCGTAGTGGTCGAGGATGACGTGCCCAGCCTCACGGGCGATGGCGACGACGGGGGCAAGGTCGGGGATAGCGATCACGGAAGTACGGTTGGTAGAGTGAAAGCGGCGGTCGGAACGCGCTGACAGGCCGTCGCTGGGGAGCAAATATATACCCAGTGGTAGAGCCTCCTGTTGCCGAGCTTCAGAAGCGGGTGACTCGAAGCGAAGGCCGTGCCGCCACGGGCGCGCTAGTGTGAGAGACGATTGGTTGTAATCTTGGGGCGACTCCTTCCTCTACTCGCTATGGCCGCCTTCTCCCTCGACTTCCGACAACGCATCCTCGATGCCGCCTTACGAGACGACGCCACCG
>JBBSMX010000199.1:0-5411 GCA_038232935.1 Rhodothermales bacterium
CGGCACCTGCGGCGGTATAATGGGATCCCGAAGGCTCATTTCGAGCTGTTCTTGAAGGAATGCGAGTGGCGGTTCAACTACGCTCCGCCGAGTAACTTGCTGAAGACGCTACTGAGCTGGACCGTTATCTAGGACAGCCCCAAGAGGAAAGCGTGCCAGACGCGCCTGGGCCGTTAACGCCCCGCTCCCTCGTCTGGCACGCTTTTCTCACATCGCCTCTCGGTCGCAACCTCTTCCACCTTCCTCTTCCACCTATGCTTTCTGCTCCATCCATGCCCCGTCTCTACGCCCTCCTCATCCTGGCCCTCGCCCTCCCCTTCACCCTCACGGCCTGCGATAACAACCTCGACGACGGGGTGGGCCTCGATACCACGCCGGCGGTCGGGTGTGAGAGCGCCGATGCCGTGGTGCTCCCCGCCGGGCCTACGACGACGTTCCTCCGTACGGCCCCCAACGACGAAGCCGACCCCGTTCGGCCCGTACGTCTCGTTGACCTCGGCCTACAGCCCGGCGACCGCTTCCGCGCCGAGCGGCTCGGGGAGTTCCAGTTCCGCAACATCGACCCCGACTCCGTCCGCTACGGCCTCCTCGCCGTCTTCAGCTCCGACGCCACCCTCCTCGACCGGATCGAGCGCGAGCGCGTTCCCGGCGCGATCAGTGCGGGACGGGACTACGTGAGCCCACCGACGCACAGCCGATCCCTCCCGACGGACATCCCCGAGGACTTCGCCGTCTTCGACGTCGACACGCTCACCGTGCCCGAGGGCTCCGTGTACCTCTTCGTCAGCCCCGTCGACGATTTCTACGCCGACAACCTCGACCAGGACGGCGACCACCGCCTCTGCATCACGCACGTGGAGTAGGCCCCGCCTCGGCCTCCGCGGCCACAAACGATTCGTCCGGTTCGAGATCCTCCAGCGCCCCGAGCCGGCGCAGCGACGGCCACACGTACGCGACGCCGACGACGGTGAGGAGCGTCATCACGCCGCCGCCCACCACCGCGAATACCGTCCCCAGCCAGTGCGCCGCCACGCCGGACTCCAGCTCGCCGATCTCGTTGCTCGTCCCGACGAACACGGCGTTGACGGCGGCGACGCGCCCGCGCATCGCGTCGGGCGCGAGGAGTTGGAGGACCGTCGAGCGGATGACGACGGAGACGTTGTCCGCTGCGCCGAGCGCGAAGAGGGCCACGAACGAGAGCGGGTACGAGCGCGACAATCCGAACACAACGGTCGCCACGCCGAAGGCGGCGACGGCGACGAGGAGGACGCGGCCGGCGTGCCGGATCGGCGGGCGCACGGCGAGCGTCATCGCCATCAGAATCGCCCCGACCGAAGGCATCGCGCGCATCCACCCGAAGCCCGTCGCGCCGACGTGGAGGATGTCGGTGGCGTAGACCGGCAGCAGCGCCGTCGCCCCGCCGAAGAGGACGGCAACCATGTCGAGCGTGATCGTGGAGAGGATCTTCGGCTGGCGGCGGACGAAGCGCGCGCCTTCGAGCAGGCTCCGCCACGAGCGCTTTTCCGCCGAGCGCGCCTGCGGCGTGGGCCGGATGAAGACGAGGCAACCCACGAGGATCAGGCTGGAAGCGGCGTCGAAGAGGTAGACCGGTGCCGGACTCCACGTCGCCAGAAGCGCCCCGCCGAGGAGCGGCCCGACCGTCGCCGAGAGCTGGAACGCCATGCTCCGCCACATCACGGCATTTGAGAACACGGGCGCGGGGACAAGCCCCGTCACGATCGCCTGCGAGGCGGGCCAGCCGACGGCGCGGAAGACGCCGGTGCCGAGCAGGAAGAGGTAGACGAGGGCGAGCGGCGCGGCGGTGAACGAGGCCCACGCGAGCCCGAGGCCGCTGAGGGCGAGCCCCGCCTGCGCAATCATAATCAGCGTTCGGCGCGGGTAGCGATCCGCCGCCGCGCCCGCCGGCAGCGCCAGCAATAACACCGGCACCGCGAGTACGAGCCCGATGAGGCCGAGGCTCAGCGGCTCGCGCGTCCGCTGGTAGACCTCCCACCCCACCGCCACCGTCCGCATCTGATTCCCCGTGTTGGAGAGCAGACTCCCGGCGAGGTAGAGGAGGTAGCCGGAGTGCCGCAGCGACGCGAACGGGTCGTGGCGTGCAGCGGGGACAGCTTTTTGGTGATCGACCTCGGCAGGCGCACCCGGAGCGGCGGGGCGGCGGCCTTCGTCGGGAGCTTCCATGCGAGGCAGGATGAAAAGGGCCTCTCACAGACGCCCGATCCCAGCCGGAGTTCGCGCGCCCGCGACGAATCGGCAGCCCCCTCGCTGTTTACTCCGGCTCGGCGTGCTGCGCGATCAAGTAGGCCCGTGGAGCATCGGCTACCCTCCAACGAGCACGGCAGCCGCCACGTCCTGCATGAGCCGCGCCTGCGCGTTCGACACCTCGACCTGCGCTCCACCGTCGAGCGTGAGGCGAGCGGGCAGCCCGTCGAGCGGAGCTCCGGTGAGGCCTCCGTAGATCACGAGCGCGGCCAAATAGGTGCCAGCCTCACTCGGATGGAAGCCGTCCGGGCCGTACAGACTGAGCGCCGGACTCCGCGCCCACGCCGCGAGCCAGGCAGACCCGGCAGGCAACAGGGTGGCATCCGCTGCGTCGGCGGCGCTCGTATACGATGCGACGACCGCCGGGAAATCGCCGCTGCGCTGGGCGGAGGGCCACACCATGTAGAGGGCTGCCTCGGTGCCGTGCGCACGGGCTTCCTCGGCAAACCGCATGGCCCACGTCCGCAGGTGCGCCTGATTCTCCGGCAACGACGACGGCCCCTGCTGCATCACCACCACGTCCCAGTCACCGGAAGCGAGGGCATCCTGAACCTCGCCGCGCACCCAGTGGTCTTCGAGGGAATAGTTGGGATAGGCGATGGACCGCACGATGATCGGCCCCCCACCCGCCTCGCCGAACGCGGCCACCACGCCCGGCAGGTCATTCGTGTACGTCAGACTATTGCCGACGAACAGCACCCGGAGCGCCCCGTCCTGCGTGGGATTGGCGCTCGAACAGGCCATGAGGGCGACGAACCCCAGGAGCCAGGCTGTGCGACGCATCGTTATAACGGAAGCAGCGAAAGGGTCTGCACGCGCCGCGTTGTGCCCGCCTCCAGGCTGACCCAGTACACCCCGGCAGCGAGGGCAGGCGGATGCCACGTGAGCGCGTGTGTGCCTGCCCCGAGCGGCGTGTCCACGAGTCGGGCTACGCGGCGACCGAGCGCGTCGTAGACCGTGAGGCACACGTGACCCGCCACGGCAAGCGTGAAGTGCAGCGAGACGGAATCGCGCGCCGGATTCGGGTAGACGCTGCCGAAGGTGACTCCGCCTGGCGTGCCCGATGGTTCATTCGAGACGGTGACGCCGCCTTCATAGGGGCCGAGGTCGAGGGCTGTCCCGAGCACACGGGCGTTGCCGTCGAGGTCTACGGGGACCGCCTCGGCGGTGTCCCCGTCCCCGTCGAGATCGGCGAGGTCAGCGGGGAGATGGGCAGCATCCCCGCTGTCGAGAGCGGGCGAGTCGGTACGGAGGTGGAGGTCGCCGTAGTCGTCGTCGGCCGTGCCCCACGTTGCATCGGCCCCGGGCGACGGCATCCGGGCAAAGCGCGGGTCGGCGTCGAGGACGGCGGTGCCGTCGGCGTAGCCGCCTTCGACCAGGGCGTGGCTCACGTCGAGTCTGGCGTCCTCCTCGTTGACGAGTTCGTCCCCATTCTGCCAGAAGATCGCATCGCGCATTATGACCGTGCCGGGATTCCCGTCCTTGTCGCGGTTGCCGAGGCCGTCGGCTCCGCTCGGGGCCTCGTTCGCCACGAACGTCACGCCGACGAGCGTCGTCGCAGTGCCGTTGTTTTGGAGACCGCCCGCCCCGACCGCATTAACCGCCCCCCCGTTTGCGGCCGTGTTGCCGACGAAGAGGGCGTTCACGAGGAGCGGCTCGCCGTTCGTGTCGTTCGTCATCCCGCCGCCGTAGTTGGCGGCGGTGTTGCCAAAAAACTGGACGTTGTAGAGGCGCGGGCTCGTGTCGTCGTAATTGTCCATCCCGCCGGTCCACCCCGCCGAGTGATTCCGCTCGAAGCGGACGTTGACGAGGACGGGACTGCTGCCGGACTCGTTCGCCATCCCGCCGGCGAGCTGGCCTGCTTCGTTTTCGAGGAAGACCACGTCGCGCAGCGTCGGGCTGCTGTCGTTGCGATTCGCCATCCCGCCGGCGACGCTCTCCGAGACGTTCCGCTCGAACCGCACGTCGACGAGGGTCGGGCTGCTGCCCCGGTCGTTGAACATCCCCGCGCCGAAGGCGGCGAAATTGCTGTCCCCGGCATAGTTGTCGTGGAAGACGACGTGACGGACGGTCGGGCTGCCACCGATGGTGCGCATCCCGCCACCCCGGTTACGGGGCAGGTTTCCGTCCGCACGGGCGGCCGTGACAGAGAACCCGTCGAGCACGGCCGTCGCGTCGGTGCCGCTGCCGGTGACGACGTGGTAGACGTTGTCCGTATCGTTGCCGGGCACGCCGATGTCGCCAGAGAGCGTGGTCGAGTGGGCGACCCAATCGCGCGCGTCGAGGCTCGCCTCGGTGCCGTCGAACCCGCCGTAGAGCGCCACGCCCGACCGTAGCAGGAAGGTAGCCGCGCGGTCGGTGCCGTCGGTGGGCACGTAGGTGCCCTCGGCGACCCAGATATCGGTGTCCGACTCAGCGGCAGCGAGGGCGCTCTGGAGGTCGGTAAAGGCGTCGGCCTAGGACGCGCCGGTGGCTGCGCCGGTAGCGTCGGCATCCACGTAGAGCACCTGAGCGAGGGTGGGAATCGGGAGGAGCGCGAGCGCGGTCAGCGCGTAGAGGAGCCGGAGCATGGGCGGTTCAGGGACAGGTGAGGCGGAGTCTCAGGGTACCCCCCGCCCCGCGTAGCGCGCCTGTTGGTCGGTTGACGGTTTGCCGACGAAATCCTGACGGCGGTCTGTGTCGCGTGCTTTCGCCCTTTCTGCCTACAAGCAGCCGGTGTAGCTTTTCGCGCCTCCCCTCGCAGCCCTCCCCATGCCCGTACCCGCTCGCCTGACCATCGGCCCATGGCTCGTCGACCCGGCGGCCAACGAGCTTGTGCGCGGTGGCGATGCGGTGCACGTCGAGCCGAAGATGATGGAGGTGCTGACCGTTCTCGCCGCACGGCCGGGCGAGACGGTCCTCCGCGACGACCTGCTGGAACGGGTCTGGCCCGGCGTCGTGGTGACCGAGGATGCGCTCAGCGGGACGATCTCCAAGCTCCGTCGCGTCCTAGGCTGTGTACGGAAACGCGGCGCGGAGAAGCCGCCGGATGCAGGCCAGCTTCACCATCGCCAAGAACGACGCTGCCGTTTTGTCGAACCGCGTCGCGAGGCTCCGGTGCTCCTTGAGCCACCCCACGAGCCGCTCGA
>JBBSMX010000200.1:0-5388 GCA_038232935.1 Rhodothermales bacterium
ACCGCCGCGGCCTCGGACACCGACGAGCCACTACGGCCTGCTCATCGTGCTCATGGGGTGCGTCGCCCTCGGGCTGGCGGCGGCGACGCAGTACGTGGGGTGGGCCTTCGGCTTCCATCCGAACCTCGGCCTTCCGTGGTTCACGGTGCCGGTTGGTTTCGGCAGTATGCTTCGCACGGCGGCCTTCGCGGTGGGCAGTCTCGGCGTCGGGACAGTCGTGGGGGGGCTGTTCGTGCAGAGGCTGAAAGGCTACGTCCGGTTCGGCCCCGCCGTGCTCTTTGTGGCGGCGCTTCTCGTGGGCCTCAGTCTCTGCGAGGGCGCAGACGGGACGATCGTCGTCTACGCGCCGCTCCGGTTTCTCGGATGGGGGCTGGCCTATGGCGGGTTCGAGGAGACGTCGATCTACTTCGACATGTTCACGCACGGTCTCCTCGTGGGGGGTGGGACGCTCGCCTTCGCTATGGTCGCGGTCCTCGCCGCGAGGAGGTCGTCGGAGCCGCTCGCAAGCACGGGGAGTCAGGGCACGGCGGCGTGGTCGGACGGGAGCGACCTCGCTGGATCGGGGAGCGAGCCGGAAGGAGTCTTGATCGGTCGGCAGCTCGCGGTGGGTTCCGGGAAGAAGCGAGGGGATGGCGGGCAGGTGCTGCGCTACGCCGGCGACGGGCACCTCATCACCGTCGCCCCGACGCGAAGCGGAAAAGGGACGGGGAGCGTCATCCCGAACCTCCTCACCTATCGCGGCTCCGTCATCGTGACCGACCCGAAGGGGGAGAACTACGCCGTCACGGCGCGGTGGCGAGCGCGGATGGGGCAGACTGTCCGTGCCCTCGACCCCTTCGACCAACTCGGCACGATGGCAGAGGCGGCCGGGCGTGCGGCGGGGAGCGAAGCAATGGAGGTGGTTAGGGCGACGTACAACCCGATGGACCTCATCGACCCCTACGGTGACGACTGGCTGGAGTGCGCGAGCCTGCTGGCTGACATGCTCGTTCTCGCGCCGCAGGGGAAGGGCGAGGAGACGTTCTGGAACGAAGAAGCGAAGGGCCTCCTCGGGGGGCTGATCCTCTACGTGGCGGCGACCGAACTCGACGAAGACCTACGGCCGACGGAGCGGCGAACGCTCGCCCGCGTGCGTGAGCTCCTCACGCTCCCGAAGGCGGAGTTCAAGCAGATGATGAAGGACATGCAGGCGTCGCCGCTCTGCGAGGGCCTGATCCAGCGGGCGGCGTCGCGGCACCTGCAGAAGGAGGACCGCGAGCGCTCCGGCGTCGTCTCGACGGCACAGAGCCACACGCACTTTCTCGATTCGCCCCGAATGGCCGAGGTGATGAAGCGCTCGTCAGTGGACCTCGCACGGCTGAAGCGCGAGCCGGGCAGTCTGTACCTCGTTCTCCCGGCGCACTACCTGGACACGTACAGCCGGTGGCTGCGCCTCGTCATCGCGTCGGTGCTCCACGAGCTCGCGCGGACGCCGGGGCGGGCCGAGATGGACGGCCGGCCGCGGCGCGTGCTCTTTCTCCTTGACGAGTTCGCCAACCTCGGTCGGATGAACCCGGTGCTCCGGGCCGTCAGCCTGATGGCGGGCTACGGGGTGCAGATCTGGACCTTCCTCCAGGACCTCTCGCAGTTGAAGGGCACGTACCCCGACCGCTGGGGCACGTTTCTCGCCAATGCCGATGTGCTGCAAGCTTTCTCGGCGAACGACCACGAGACGGCCCGGTACCTCTCCGAACTCACCGGCGAGGCGACGGTCTTCGCGCCGTCGGCGAGCGAGAACCTGTCGCGGAGCCGGGGCAAGCACGCCTCGCGGAGTCAGGGAGCCGGGCGGAGCTTTGCCGAGCGCGGCCGGCGGCTCCTGACTCCCGACGAGGTCCGGCGGATGCCGCGCGGCGAGCAACTCCTGTTCGTAAAGGGCACGCACCCCATCCGAGCGGACAAGATCGACTACCTCCGCGACCCCGAGTTCAGAGCGGACGGGAAAGGCCGACCGCTCTTCGACGAGAACCCGATGCACCTCGCAGGTTGGGGCGTTCGGAAGGGAGACGTGGCATCACCGGACAGGCGACCGACGGGCAGCGCTGCGTCTCCGACATTCGGGGCGGTGGTCGAAGGGGACAGTGCAGACCGAGTGGGAGCGTTGGACGCAGACGAAGCGCCGGATGCATTCGCACTCGGTCTCGACGATTCGGTCTTACCCCGATGGCTTCGCGATCCGTGAGTGCGGCCTCTGCTGTCAACTGTCGGTGGAAGAGTTTCGTTGATCGAGAAGCGTCGTGAGGTTGGTATCGACGAGACCGCGGAGGCCGGGGGCGTTGGGGTCGTCTTCGTGCCGGCGTCGGTTGAACGTGTCGAGGAGGGCGACGGCCTCGGCTTCGAGGGCGGTGCGCTCGGCCGGGGAGAGCGCAGCGAGGCGGGCTTGGAGCGTGGCCTTTTGGTGGGCGAGGTACTCGGCGTTCTCCGCTCTGCGGCGGGCTTCGGTGGCGGCGTGCTCGCGTTGCTGCTGCGAGGCTTCCCGCTTGGCGACCTTCTTCTTCCGACGAGCGAGGAGGGCAGGGGGGAGGCCGAAGTCCTCGGTGATGGCCTTGACGAGCCAGCCGCCGGAACGGGGGGCTTGGTCGGTCTCGACGAGGTGGTCGAAGTGGTCGAGTTGGGGTCGGATGCGCTCGGCGTCGTGTTCAGTGGTAAGGCGGCGGGCGGTGTCGGCGGTGACACCGCGCTCGACGAGAGCGTCGAAGATCGTTCTCTGGTCGGGGGAAAGGGCCTCGATGGGTTCGTCCGCAGGGCTTGGGGGGAGAGCCGGGGTGCTGATGCGGTCGAACACCAGCTTCTTGCCGGAGTCCGTCTGAGAATCGACGAGGGACCACGTACAGTAGGCTCTCGCGGTAAGCTCGTCGAGGGCGGGTTCGAGGACCTGCATGACCGAGGAGACGTAGCGCTTCGAGCGCGAGACCTCCAGCTTCACGTGGGCGAGGTGGAGCACGTCGATCTCGGCGTGGGCCGTGTTGCGGAGGTGCTTATCGAGCCAGCGGTAGAGGCGCTTGGCGACGGGGGAGGGGAGGTCGTAGAAGAACGTGGTGTCGAGGCTCTTGAAGCGGTTCTGTCGGAAAATGGCGAAGAGCTTCTCGTTCCAGTTGACGGTCAGTGAGGTCTTGCCCGAGTCGGCATCTTCGGCGAATTCGTAGTCGTCGAGGATGTGGAAGCCGGCCTTGCTGAAGGTCTCCTTCTCGGGGTTCCAGAGGGCATTTGTCGTGATGTAGACGCCGGCGAGTTGGTCGAGAGCGCGTTTAATCCGTTCGTAGGCGCGGCCGTCGGTGCCCCAGCCCATGAGTTGCAGGAGTTCGTAGGGGACGGCCGTGACGGAGCGCGACTCGAAGTCGTCGCGGGAGGCCTTGTGGAAGAGCGCGATGAGGAGCTCTTCCGAGGCGTACTCGGGGAGGCCGAACTCGTCGGAGCCGGTGACGATCTTGTAGAACTTGCGGGTGCGGCCCTTGTGGTCCTTGCCCTTCCATTCGGTCCGGAGGGTCTTGCGGGAGCGGGCGCGGCCGAGCGTGGTGAAGGCCAGCTCGATGAGGCTGAGCTCATCGCGTCCGAACGGAGCGGGGGCCGTGTCGGGAGTCACTGCTGTGGGGAAGAGGGACGACTGGGGGTCGGGCATGGACCGTGGGGGAGTCGGGGGAATAACCTAAAAAAGGTACATCACCACCGGGACAACACCTTAGTTGTAGTAGAGTATAATAAACTGTAAAGAGTTTACGGGTCTGAACGTCCTCGATAGTAGTCGTTGCATAAAGCTGTTTAATAGTGATTTACGGTTGTGGATAACTTTGGGGACTTACCACAAAACACGAGGATCGTTACTATAGAACACGTGTCCGCTTACCACAGAACACGAGGGTCCTTACTCCAAAACACGATACCGGCTTACTTCAAATCACGTGTCTCTTACTTCAAAACACGAGGGGTCGTGGGGCGGGGAGCTGGTAGCTGGGAGCGCGCGAGTCACTTCAAATCACGTGTGATGTGGAAAACTTTCCAGGCACTTACCATAGAACACGATAGGCGTGGCGAGGTGGGGAGGGATACCTTACCCATTCTTTGGTTTTCGCTGAAAAAAGCCCCGGCTATCTGGACTGGCAGCCGGGGTGTCGTGTTTTATAGTAAGAGGATGGTCGATGGAGGCCGCCCTAGGTTACGAGAGGCTGCGCGGGCAGACGGTACGATGGCGCTGTGTGGTTTCCCGGAAGCAGTCGCGGTGGAGTCAATCTCGTGCGGGAGCGGCCGGGGCGAGAGGACAACGGGTAGGAGAGTTCTCGCGATGGAATGGGCTTGGGTATGTTGGGTTGGTGCCGGTGGCGGAGAGGCTGGTCTGAGGCAGAGAGAGACACGGGATGGAAGGTCTCCGCACCCAGTATGCTCGCATGTTGATGCAGCGGGACCGTTATTGCATAGTTCTTAATTAAGTACTGCGGACAGCGCTGATGGGTGGTCTCGGAACGGTGGGAAGGCGTGGAGGGGAAGGGGACGGTGAGGATGAGAATGGGAAAACGCATATGCAATAACAGACCTAGCGTCGACCGGAAACACGGAGGGGAGCCTCGACTCACCGTAGAGCTCATCCCTTCCACGAGTTGGTTCACGAACGCTCGCAGCTATCTCCCGAAGGAAGAGTGGGACCTCGTGCGCCACGCCGTCTACCGCCGAGCACGCTACCGCTGCGAGGTCTGCAGCGGGCGTGGAGACGAGCACCCCGTCGAGTGCCACGAGGTCTGGACCTACGACGACGAGCGCCACGTCCAACGCCTGGAGCGGCTCGTCGCGCTCTGCCCGGCCTGCCACCAAGTCAAGCACCTCGGGCTCGCCAGCGTAAACGGGCGCTACGACGAAGCTCTCGACTATCTCGCCACGGTGAACACCTGGACGCTCGAAGAAGCGGAGCGCTACGCCAGATCGGCTTTCGCGCAGTGGGAGGGGCGAAGTCGGCACGAGTGGACCGTCGATGTGGGCGTGTTGGAATCGGAGGCCTACCGCAGATGGATCGCACGCAAGCGAACATGAAGGGACCGGCCCACCCCGTGAGGAAGCGCAGGGCGAGTGGAGTATCGTCCTTCTCGCCGACCGCTCCGCACGTGCGACGGTGCTGCACGGAACGAGACGCCGTTGCGTATTTTAACGCAGCGTTGTTTTACGCAGCGCCGAGAGGCATCGTCATTCTCCATCATCGCGCGGTAAGGGCGACGCCTCTGAACGTTAGTGTGAGAGACGATTGGTTGTAATCTTGGGGCGACTCCTTCCTCTACTCGCTATGGCCGCCTTCTCCCTCGACTTCCGACAACGCATCCTCGATGCCGCCTTACGAGACGACGCCACCGAGCAGGCTGTCGCCGACCG
>JBBSMX010000201.1:0-5387 GCA_038232935.1 Rhodothermales bacterium
CCCGCGCGCCGATCCCGGCCGTGTTCGCGCCGTCGCCTTCGAGCACGAGCGTGAGGTAGTGCCGGTCCGGGAGCCCATCCGCGTGGTTCCGGTAGAGCGACGCCGGGGCGTTGACGTTGTTGACGACGAGGTCGAGGTCGCCGTCGTTGTCGAGGTCGGCGTAGGCCGCGCCGTTCGAGAAGCCGGGACCTTCGAGGCCCCACGCAGCGGTCGCATCCTCGAACCTGAGGTCGCCGCGGTTGTGGAAGGCGTAGTTGTCGAGGGGCACCTGCGGCATCTGATCGAGGAGCGCCAGGTTCTCCTCCGAGATGCCCTGCTCGAGCGACGCCTGAACCACGTCGTTCGAGATGTAGTTGATGTAGTCGAGGTCGTTGGGGCGGCGGTAGATCCCGTTCGTGACGAAGAGGTCGCGGCGGCCGTCGTTGTCGAGATCGGCGAAGAGGGCGGTCCAGCTCCAGTCCGTCGCCGCGACCCCGGCGAGGTAGGCGATGTCGCTGAAGCGGAGGTCCTCGCCCGCGCCACCACGGTTGAGCTGGAGGACGTTCCGGGTGAGCTGGTGGTGGTAGCCGAGGCGGCGCTTGAGGTTGTACAGAGCGTCGGTGTCGGCCCCGGCCGACGTCTTGAGGATGTCCTCGCGCGCCGGGAGCATATCGAGGACGGCGAGGTCGACGCGGCCGTCGTTGTCGTAGTCGGCCGCGTCGGCGCCCATCGAGAACGTGCTCGTGTGGGCCATCGACCGCTCGACGGACTCGGTGAAGGTCCCGTCGCCTGTGTTGAGGTAGAGGAGATCGTTCTCGTGGAAATCGTTGCCGACATAGAGGTCGGGCCAGCCGTCGTCGTTGAAGTCGGCGACGGCGACGCTGAGGCCGTAGCCGGCAGCGCCGCTGCGGATGCCGGCCTCCTCGCTCACGTCCACGAAGTGGCCGCCCTCGTTGCGGAGGAGCCGGTCGCCGGCGCGCTCGTGCCGCTCGCGGACCTCCGCAGCCGGGCGGTACGTCCGCTCGGTGTGCGTGGAATGGTTGAGGAGGTAGACGTCGAGGTCGCCGTCGCGGTCGTAGTCAAAAAAGGCGGCGTGCGTGGCGTAGCCCTCGAAGTCGAGCCCAAACTCGGCCGCGCGCTCGGCGAAGCGAGGGATGCCGTCGGGGTCGGGGCCTTCGTTGATGAACAGCTCGTTCCGGCCGTAGCGGTCGAGGTAGCCGCCGACGTTCATCACATAGAGGTCGGTGAGACCGTCCCCGTTCACGTCAGCGGCGGCGACGCCCGTCGTCCAGTTCCCAGTGCCCGCCACGCCGGCAGCCTCGGTGACGTCCTCGAACCGGAAGTCGCCCCGGTTGAGGTAGAGCCGGTTCGGCCGCTCGTTCGCGGTGAAGTAGAGGTCGAGTAGGCCGTCCCCGTTCACATCGGCCGTGGCGACGCCGCCGCCGTTGTAGTAGTAGGGGTAGTTGAAGATGTTGAAGTTCGGCCCCTCGTCGAGCTCGTTGGCGAACGTGACGCCGGTGGCCTCCGGGCTGAGCGACTCGAACAGGGCGGTTTCGTCGGTGCCCTCCCGACACCCGGCAAGGGCAACCACGACGAGGAAGAAGCTGAGACGAACGAGAGGGGGGATTCGCACAGTTGGAGTCGAGGGATTGGCTAGGGCCGCGTGGCAGCCGCCACGGCGTCGGCCCCGCCCGAGGGGGCGGAGAGGGCGAAGACCTGAGGCATCGCGTCGTTCTTCGCGACGAGGAGGAGGAGCCGATCCGATGCCCGCAGCAAGCGGATGGCCCGCGTCTGGCCGGGGACGAAGAATCCACTTTGACGCGGCGGGATCGTCTCGAAGCCGCCCGTTCCGTCGCCGTGGAGCAGAACGCCATAGCTGGCAGCCATCCGCCCGAGGTCCGTCTTCACCCCGTCGAAGTTACCAGCGAGGAGGAGGTCCGTGTGACCGTCGCCATCGAAGTCGCGGGCGAGGAGTCCGTGGAGCGGCGTGAGCTGGGCCTCGTACGGGAGCGGGTGTGATGTGAACCGCCCACCTCCCGCTGCCGATCCGGGGTCGTTCATGAACACCGTCGAAGCGAAGGTGGTGGTACGGCGGACCTCGGCCCGCTCCAATTGCTCCGGCGTGAAGAGGTCTTGGACGGACTTCTCGGCGTAGTCGCTGAAGCGGAGGTTCTCTTTCTTGAGGGCGGTCAACTGGGATACGAGGTCGTTCCGGAGCGGGTACGCATAGCTCCGCTCGCCGCGATAGACGCTGAGGATCTGCTCCGTAGACCCGTTCCCGTCGAAGTCCGCGACGACCATCTCGACGGGCCGCTCGGGGCTCGCCTGCAGTTTCGTGTTGAGTCCGAGGTTGCCGACGACGAGGTCGAGGTCGCCGTCGCCGTCGAGGTCGGTCGCGACGACCCGCGTCCACCACCCCTCGGTACCGGCGAGGCCGGGGTCCTCGACGGGCCGGAGCGTGCCGCCGTCGTTCTCGAAGAGGCGGACGGGCATCCACTCCCCAACGACGACGAGGTCGAGGTCGCCGTCGCCGTCGGTGTCGGCCCAGACAGCATCCGTCACCATCCCGACGCGGCGGAGGTCGGGGGCGACGACCACCGTCACGTCGGAGAACCGGCCCCGGCCGTCGTTGCGGAGGACGGCGCTCTCGGGATCGAGCCCGTAGCGCCAGGGCACGGAGCGGCCCCCGACGAAGAGGTCCGGGTGCCCGTCCCCGTCGAAATCGCCGACGGCGACGGTGCTGCCGCTGCGGAACTGCGCGGGGAGCACGCCGCGCCCGCGCTCGAAGGCACCGTGCCCGTCGCCGAGATAGAGGCGGTCTTCGAGCTCCGGCGCATTCGCGGAGAACTCGTTCCCGCCGGAGACGACGTAGAGGTCGAGGTCGCCGTCACCGTCGGCGTCGAAGAACGCGGCGTCCACGTCTTCCGAGGCCGCCTCGCCGCGGAAGGCCTGCTCGTCTGCCGCGGCGAACGTGCCATTCGAGCGCTGGAGGAGGAGCATACCCGGCTTGCCCGCCGCCCCGCCAAGAAAGATGTCGTCGAGCCCGTCCCCGTTCACGTCGCCGACGGCGGCGGCAGGCCCTTCGGTCGAGAGCATCCGGGGCAGCAGGCTCTCGCGGTGGAAATCGACGAAGTCGTTCTCTTCGTGGCGATACGGGAGATTCACCTCGGCGCTCACGTCGCGGAAGAGCGGTGCAGAGGCCGACCACGACGCCCGCACCACGGGCCCCGCGCGGTGCTCCGAGACCACCGCCTCCGCTTGACGGAGTGTGAGGCGCTCCCCGGCGGGGACGTCTGTGAGCGTTTGCACTCGCCCATCGGGCCAGCGGACGGTCACGGAGTCGGCTCGGTCGGCCTCACCGAGGCCGAAGGTGAGGACGTAGTCGACGCTGGACTGGAACCCGCGCTGCGGCACGAGCTCGAGGTAGTTCGCCCGACCGCCCGTCCACGCGACTACCTTCGCGCCGATCCCGAACCGGTTCGGCCCCTCCCCTTCGAGCGCCACCTGGAGGGCTCGGCGGCCGAGCTGCTCTGTCGTCTCGTTGCGGTAGACGAACGCCTCCTCGTTGACGTTGTTGACGACGAGGTCGAGGTCGCCGTCGTTGTCGAGGTCGGCGTAGGCCGCCCCATTCGAGAAGCTCGGCTCGCCCAGCCCCCACGCCTCGGTGCGGTCGGTGAACGAGACGGCCCCCGGCTCGGCGAGGCCGTCGTTGGCGAAGGCGTAGTTCGGGAGCGGGGTCGAGGGGATCTCGCCCACGAGGGCGAGGAAATCCACGCCGTCACCGGTGGAGACGCGGCGCCGGGTCTCCTCGTTGGCGAGGAAGCTGATGAAGTCTTGGTCCGTGACGTCGCGGAAGACGCCGTTCGAGACGAACAGGTCTTTGTAGCCGTCGAGGTCGAGGTCGGCGAGGAGGGCACCCCAGCTCCAGTCCGTCGCCGCGACGCCAGCGATCTGCCCCACCTCGCTGAACGTGCCGTCCGCGTTGTTGCGTTGGAGCGTGTTCCGCATGAGCTGGTGGTGGTAGTCGTTCGCGAGCTTGGCCTGGTAGAGGTTGTAGCCCTCATAGGCGGAGGTGGTCTTGAGGCGTCGCTCGTCCTGGGGGAGCATGTCGGTGACGTAGACCTCGGGGCGGCCGTCGCCGGTGAGGTCGGCCATGTCGGCCCCCATCGAGGAGAGGCTGATGACGGGCATGGCCTCTTCAAGCCCTTCGCGGAATGTGCCGTCGCGGTTATTGAGGTAGAGGTAGTCCCGCTCGAAGAAGTCGTTGGAGATGTAGAGGTCGAGCCAGCCGTCGCCGTCCACGTCGCCGGCGGTGACGCCGAGACCGAAGGCGATCTCGCTCCCGAATATGCCGGCCTCGGCGCTGACGTCGGTGAAGTGGGGGTGGTCCGGCGCGGAGTCGTTGCGGAAGAGCTTGTCGCCGCCCTTCTCGTCGCGGATGTGACGGATGTTGCGGAGACCGAAGGAGGAGACAGGGCGGAACGAGTTATTGAGAAGGTAGAGGTCGAGGTCGCCGTCGCCGTCGTAGTCGAAGAGGGTGGCGTGCGTGGAGTAGCCCTCGTCAGCGAGGCCGTAGGCCTCTGCCTGCTCAGCGAAGCGGGGGACGCCATCGGGGCCGGGTCCCTCGTTGATGAACAGCTCGTTCGCTTTGTCATCGCCGTGGACGTTGCCCGCGTTGCACACGTAGAGATCGAGGCGTCCATCCCCATTTACGTCGGCGACGGCGACGCCGGTGCTCCACGCGCGGCGGCCGGCGACTCCAGCCACGTCGGTGACGTCCTCGAACCGGAAGTCGCCCCGGTTGAGGTAGAGCCGGTTCGGCCCCTGGTTCGCCGTGAGGTACAGGTCCGCGAGGCCGTCGCCGTCGAAGTCGCCCACCCCGACGCCGCCGCCGTTGTAATAGTTGCGGTAGGTGAAGACGTTGAACTCTTGCGTGTCTTCGAGTCGGTTGGCGAAGTCTACGCCGGTGTCGGAGGCGGGCAACCGCGTGAAGAGGGGGTGCTTCGCAGCCTCGGACGGTTCTCGCCCGCACCCGCTCCCGAGGAGGGCACAGGCAACGAGGAAAGCGGGGGCAACACGTCGAATCCGTCCGATCATCCTGTCGCTAGGCGAGATGGGGCTAGCTTCCTTCCCTGCCGGGGAAGGTACTGTAGAGGGGAGCGCAGCCCAAGCCTCCCACGGCTGGACATAGCGCAGCCCCGCCAGACAAGCCGGCAGGGCTGCGCACGCTCGAAGCACAGGGGCGCTTAGTACCCGGGGTTCTGCACGAGGTTGGGGTTGGCGTCGAGCTGGACCTGCGGGATGGGGAAGAGCACGCGGAAGCCGGCGCTCGCCTCCTTGTACGACCACGGGTCGTCGAAGCGGCCGAAGCGGACGAGGTCCTGGCGGCGCTTCGCCTCGTAGGTCAG
>JBBSMX010000202.1:0-5385 GCA_038232935.1 Rhodothermales bacterium
CAGGGAAGGTCATGGGCATTCCCATCCACGACCACCTCATCCTCACCGACCACGGCCACACGAGTCTCGCCGGGCGGGGGCTGATGTAGCGAGCGGAAGCCTCAACGGAAGCGGAGGCGTTTAGGCTAAGCCTGTTGAGCACGCAATGATCTCGCTTAGCGAGAAGCGGAATCTCGCTCGTTTGTGTAGAGCGCCTCGAGGGGGACGTACACCGCCTCGCCCGCCTCGATCCGCGCCTCCACCTCTCCCCCGTCGAGTCCACCGGCCGAGAAGAGTATGGGCGTCACGCGCTCGACGCCGCCTGCCTCGGCCGCGACGAGCGCGCCCCGACGCACGAGCCGGTCGAGGTCGCGCGAGCCGACCCTCCCCCACTTGCACTCGCCGACGAGCAGCCCGCCCTGCCCATCGAGCGCGACGACGTCGACCTCCTCCGAGGAGTCGGCGCTCCACCAACTCCCCACCTGCACCGGGCGGAACGGGAGCGCCGGGTGCATGCCCCGCGCCACGAACTGCCGGCACGCCTCCTCGAAGACGTGCGCGACGTGCTCCTCATCCAACTGGGGCGCGACGAGCCGCTCCCACAGCGCTGAAGGCTCGACGAGGGCCGCGAGGCCCCGGCCCTTCACATCCGCCACGAACCGGTGCCAGAAGGCGAGGTACGGGTCAGCGAGGCGGTAGAGCGTTCGCTTCGGACTCGGCCGCGGGTATTCCGTCACCGGAGCCACGCGCTCGACCACCTCCATCCGCAAGAGCCATTCGAGCGGGCGCTGGAGCGCGCTCGTCTGCTTCCCCACCCGGCTCGCGATCCGGCTCCACCGCTGCTCCCCGCTCGCAATCGCCTCGACGACGGAGTAGTGGACGGCGGCGTCGGCGAGGAAGGCGTCGAAGGCGTGGGCGGCCTCGTCGTGGAGGCGGCCCGAGGCGCCCATGAGGTGGCGCGCCGCGTTCTCGGCCAGCGTCCGGTCCGGGTCCACGAGGGCGAGGTGGCCGGGCAGCCCGCCGAAGACGGCGTAGAGCCGGAGCTTGTCCTCGGGCGACCACGACGGCACGAACCGAGCCGCATCGTAGTAGTCGAACGGGCGGACGTCGACGCGCCCGGTGCGTCGGCCGTAGAGCGGTTGATCGGCCTCGACGAGCCGTTTCATCGCGGTCACGTGGCTCCCGCTCAGCACGAGCGTCACGCGGGTGTCCGCCAGCCGGTGGTCCCACCACGCCTGGAGGATCGAGGGGAGCGCGGGGGCGGAGCCTGCGAGGTAGGGGAACTCATCGAGCACGAAGGTAAACGGTTCGCCTGCAGCCCGCTCGACGACGTACTCGAGGAGGGCGTCCCAATCGGGGAGCGTGGCCCGGCGGAGCGCGGCGTCGTCGAAGCGTTCGCCGAGGGCGCGCGAGAGGCCGTGGAGCTGCTCGCGCTCGGTCTTCTTCGTCGCTTGGTAGTAGGCTCCGCCGGCGGCTTGGACGAACCGGGTGAGGAGGTAGCTCTTCCCCGCCCGCCGCCGCCCAACGACGAGGACGAGATCGGGGCCGGGCGACTCGACGGCCTCGGCAAGGCGTGCCCACTCACGGTCACGGTCGAGGAGGTCGGCGGGCTTGTCGAGGCGAGGCTGTTGCGGCATGGAGAAAGATACTCCCATTCGTGTTAGTAACAACGGTGTTACCGTGGTGATCTCTCCGCTCCACGGACCGATCGAGTCGTAGGAGGCTCCTGATCGAAAACCGCAAGATCGCTGCATGGATAGCAGAGGTGCGGCAGAAGGGGGCTGGCGTCGTCCTCCGGCAATGCGCTATCGTTCACGAAGCACGTCGGTCCGAAGCCTGTAGAGCAAGCAATGACGTCGCACGGTGAAAACCACCCGAGTGGGTTTGTACCCGGCCAAAACGGAGCGGGAGCCTTTCCGCATGGCGGAAACTCTACCGAAGAGTTTTCGCACGGTGTAAACCCCACGGAGACGTCCGAGGGCACAGCGGTAGCTCCCGACTCGGACCCCCGCAAGCGGACGCAGCGCAAGGGAGGTCGCCCGCGAAAAGCCGCCGCCGAGCGTCGTACCACGAAGTACACGGTGGCCGTCAACGAAGCCGAGAAGAACACCATCGAAGAAGCCGCGCGCGCCGTGGGACTCGCCCCGACGGTCTACCTCCGGGAGGTCGGCGTGGGGTCCCGGATGTCGAAGCGGACGGACGACGTGCTATACCACCGGCTGAGCCGGATCGGCGTCCGCCTCCAGCACCTCGCCCGCCACGCCGGGGACGAGGAGCGGGCGGCGCTGGAAGCCCTCCTCCAAGAGGCGATCGACGTGAGGGCGACGCTGTAGACCAAGCACACGAGAGCGCGCGTGACATGGTAGGCAAAGTCTCATCGGGAGCCAGCTTCAGCGGACTGGCGAAGTACCTCACGCAGAGCGAGGAGCGCATCGCCTGGACGGAGCCTCGATGGATGATCGGGACCGATCCGCACGAGGTCGCCCGCGAGATGGAGACGGCAGCCTCGCTCGCCGACTCGCGCCTGGAGAAGCCCGTCTATCACGTCTCGATCTCGTTCGGCGAGGCCGACCATCCCTCGCGCGAGCAGATGCAAGAAGCGGCTGACCGCGTTCTCGGCGAGCTGGGGCTGGGCGAGCACCAAGCGCTCCTCGTCGCCCATCAGGACAAGGACCACCCCCACCTCCACGTCATGGTCAACCGCGTCCACCCCGACACGGGCAAGGCCGCCGACGTGAGCTTCGATTACCGCCGGGTCGAGGGCGTGCTGCGAGAACTGGAGAAGGAGTGGGGGATGCAGCGGGTGCCGGGCCACCACGCCCGCGACGCCGGCGACCCTGCCCCGGACCGGACGCAGGCGGTCGCCACCGGCGAGGCCCGCCGTGCCCACCGGACCGGCGAGGTCCCTTTCCCCGAACAGATCCGCGAGACGATGGGTGACGATCTGAACCGAGCCATCGAAAAGTCGAAGAACTGGGGCGAGCTTCGCGCCGCACTCGGCCGCCACGGCTACCGCACCCTGCCGACCGAGCGGGGCATGAAGATCACCGACGGGAAGCGCTACGCGAAGGCGTCGGGCGTGGACGAGCGGCTCGGCCGCTTCCGTCTGGAAGAGCGCTTCGGCGAACGGCTCGCGGTCCCGGAGCGAGACCGTTCGGAGCCTCCCTCGACTCTACTGAACCGGGACCTCGGAGGGGCATCGCGGGACGGACGAAAAGAGGCAGTCCCCGGCGAGCGGGCGCTCGAACAGGGCGGCCGTCCTCCTTCGACGTATGAGACGCTGTTCGGGAAACCGGCGCTGGAGCGTGCCTCCGCTCGGGACGGTGCCGTAGCGACCGGCTCCTCCGGTGCTGGACAGTTCCTCGGGGTGGCGGCGGTAGCGGCACGACCCATCTCCAGCGAGGATGGCGAGAAGGAGGTTCCGTTTCGGGCTACGGAGGTGGGGCTGCGCGGGGCGGCCGTGCTCGCCGGCCGCCTGAACCGTGCGGTCGGCTCCTACGCCGAGGCCGAGCGCGCGTTGGGCGCGGGTGGGCGGCAGGATCGGGAGACGGCGCGGCTCTCAGAGACCTTCGACCGCGCCCTCGGAGAGGCCTACCGCGATCCCGTGGCGGTACGTCGGGCCTTTGAGGCGCTGGGCGAGAGACGCGGTCCTGAGGCGGCGGCGCGCGCCATGCGGCAGTCGCCCGAGCAGTTCGGCACCGTCGTCGCGGCCGAGCGGAAGAAGTGGCTGGGGCTGGCGAGCGAGGTGAGCAAGGCCGACGGCTATGCCGCTGCGCGAGGAGCCGCGAACGTCGGCGAGCAGTATCTCCACACGCGCGGCGCGGCGTCTCCTTCCGGCAGCCGGTCCGCATTGGAGGAGACGCTTCGGACGCGGGGGACGGAGATGAAGGCGATCCGCCAGGAGCTCGGCCGCTTCACGCGCACCCACGGCTCGCCCGACGCCCTCTTGCGCGGGATCGGGCAGCAGGCCCAGAAGCTCACCACGGCACAGACGAACGGACTTCGCCGAGCGCTCACGCCAACGCAGTTCGGCATCGTGACGAAGGCCGCTGGACTCGCGGCAGAGGCGGTGAAAGGGCGGGCGAGGTGATAACGCCACGGGCAGGTCTGCTACGAGCGTCTGAACAGACGGGCGTCCCAGGAGAACGGCACCGGCTCGCCGACCTCCAGCGTGTGGAAGTCCGGGTGCAGCGGGTTCACGAGGTAGTTCTTTGCGATCGGCAGCAGCGCACTCGGAACGGCGAGCGCGACCGAGCGCGACGCCTCGAACCACCGCGTGCCGATCTCTTGCGTCGCTGCCGGGTGCGGGAAGGCGTCCCAGCCGTCGGGGAGCGCCTCACGCGGCAACACCTCTACGTGGCGTTCCGGGTCCAACGCGAGCGAGACGAGCACGAACCGACCCGCCCGAGCGCGCTCGTAGCTCTCCAGCCAGGCGAGCTTTTCGAGGGCGGCCACGGCGGGGTGCTCGCTGGCATACGCGACCTGTGTACCTGCGCGGTGCCACCGTCCCGCCGTCACGAGGCCGCCGCGCCCGAGGAAGGCAGCGCGTGCGTCGGCGGGGCCGCCTTCCTCGGATGAGCCGAGGTGGCGCTCCTTCTCGATCCGCCAGATGGTGAGGGCGGGTGGTGGAGTGCTCACGCCGGCATCGAGTATTCGATGTGGAGGAGCATGGTGCGGACCTCTTCGGTGCCCATCGCCGTGTCGAGGTGGGCCAGCGGTGACTCACCGCCCAGGAGCGAGTGGGGGGCTAGGAGCCAGGCTCGAGCTTCCTCCGAGTCGTCAAGTGCTACGGTGGCGAGACGCATGATCTCGGCGAGCACGAGGAGCCGGTCCGACTCGTTCGGCTGGAGCCGGCCCTGGTTCTTTCGTCGGGCGAGCGTTCGTTCGGAGATGGAAAGCGCGCGAGCGAGGAGGTCGTCGGGGACGTCCAGCACATCCTGAACGCGCTCCAGCACGGCGAAGGGGAGGCCCGCACGGACGGCGCGGACGGCGTCGTCCTGCCCGGCAGGGAGGAGGTCCTCGACGGAGGTCCAGGATGCTGAGGAGCGGTCTGATCGAGGAGACGAGAATGCCGTTGCCATAGCTCAGGAAGGTGCGCTAGATCGCTGTCTGTGACGGGGCAGCGTTCCTCCTCGTATCGCCAACTGTCATGGAAGTTTCGACAGCTGGCAGTAAACCCGGCAGCGCGCTCTCCACATCCTCATCGTCGGTCCCAACGGGACCGGGAAGACCACGTTCGCGAGCGAGTACCTCCCGGGCGAGCCTGAAGGCGTCCGTCGGCGAAGTGACTTCGCCTACCTCGGTGCGGACCTCATCGTGGCCGGGCTCTCGCCGTTCGACCCCGACCGGGCCGCGCTCCGTGCGGGGCGGCTCCTGCTCTCGCTCGTCGAGGAGGCCGTGGCTCGC
>JBBSMX010000203.1:0-5317 GCA_038232935.1 Rhodothermales bacterium
GCCGCCATCGCGTGAATGCCACGCGAAAAGCGTGCCCCTGTCAGAGGGCGAGAGCCGGGGTGGAGTGGTCTCAGCCCCGAAAGGTAGGGGTCAGCGCCGGATCGGCACCGTTCCGGCCCCCGCTCGCTCGCTCGGAGCGCGCGCTGTCGTTGACAGAGCCCTGTCGGAGCGGCTATTTTTCTTTTCTCTCTGCGCGAGGCGAGCCGGGTCCTGCGGCCGTAGTCTCCGCCCCTTGCCCGGTGGTGTAATGGCAGCACAGCACTCTTTGGAAGTGCTTGTGGAGGTTCGAATCCTCCCCGGGCAGCCTTCCCGATGACCACCGACCCGATGCCCGCCGTGCGATGCCGCGCGCAGGCGTTGCCTTTATCGATCCTACCGCCGAGCCCACCCGATGGTGCTCTCGAACGAACTCCCGATCTCGCTCTTCGCCGGGCGCGCCAACCCGGCGCTCGCCCTCGCCATCGCGCGGGCTTACGGGCAGGATCTCGGCGGCGTCACCATCAAGAACTTCTCCGACGGCGAGATCTACGTCCGCTACGACGAGTCCATCCGCGGTACGGACCTCTTCATCATCCAGTCCACGCCGCCGCCGGCCGAGAACTGGCTGGAGCTGGTCTTCATGATCGACGCCGCGCGGCGGGCGAGTGCCGCGCGGATTACCGCCGTGATGCCGTACTTCGGCTACGCACGGCAGGACCGCAAGGACCAGCCCCGCGTCTCGATTGCGTCAAAGGCCCTCGCCAACATCCTCACCACGGTCGGGGTGGACCGGGTCCTGACGATGGACCTCCACGCCTCCCAGTTGCAGGGCTTCTTCGATATCCCCGTCGACCACCTCTACGGGTCGGCCGTTCTGATCGAACACCTGCGGGAGCACTCGGCCGAGAACCTCGTCGTCGTGGCCCCGGACGTGGGCTCGCTCAAGATGGCCCGCGCCTACGCCAAGCGGCTCGGCACCGACCTCGCGCTGATCGACAAGCGGCGGCCCCAGCAGAACGTGGCCGAGGTGATGAACATCATCGGCGACGTGAACGGCCGGAACGTCCTCCTCCTCGACGACATGGTGGACACCGCCGGCACGCTCGTCTCGGCGGCACAGGCGCTCCGCGAGGCCGGCGCGCTCGACATCCAGGCCGCCGCCACCCACGCCCTCCTCTCCGGCCCCGCCTACGACCGGATCGAACGCTCGGAGATCAGCCGCGTGCTCGTCACCGACACCGTACCGCTCCAGCGGACCTCGGAGAAGATCCGCGTGGTCTCCGTCGCCGAGCACTTCGCCGACGCCATCCACCGCATCTACGCCGACGAGTCCGTTTCCACCCTGTTTATTCCGTAACTACGTCTCAAGCCCCGAACGACGTGGGGCGCTCGACCAACTGCAACCGACCGAACGAAGGAACCCATCATGGACGCTATCACGCTCGAAGTCAAGCCGCGCCAGACCGGCAAGCGCGCTTCCAAAGAAATCCGCCGCGCTGAGGAAGTCCCCTGCGTGCTTTACGGGACCCACACCGCCCCCGTCCACTTCCGGGTCCCCGTGCTCGACATGCGCCCGCTGATCTACACGGCCGAGACGCACCGCGTTGCGTTCAAGCTCGACGGCGAGACGTTCGATTGCATCGTGAAGCACATCGACTTCCACCCCGTCACCGACGTGCCGATCCACGCCGACTTCCTGGCCCTCACCGAAGGCGAGACGCTCGACATGACGATCCCGATCGTCCTCGTCGGCTCCGCGCCGGGCGTGAAGGCGGGCGGCATCATCTCGCAGGCGCTCAACGACCTCGAGGTCCGGTGCTTGCCGAAGGACATCCCCGGCCACATCGAGGTCTCCATCGAAGGGATGGAGATCGGCGACTCGGTCCACGTCTCCGACATCGAGGTCGAGAACGTGGAGATCCTGACCGAGCCGGCCCGCACCATCGTCTCGGTTGCCGCGCCGCGCGCCGAGGAGGAGCCCGAGGAAGAGGAGGGTCTCCTGCTCGAAGGCGAGCTGGCCGAGGGCGAGGAACTGCCCGAAGGCGAGGAGGGCGAGGAAGCCGAGGACGAGGACGAAGGCTAAACCCCGCGTCCCGTGCGCGATCCGCACGCCGACTCTCGACACGACACGAGCAGGCCGGGAGGTCGCCCCTCGGGGTGCCTTCCCGGCCTGCTTGCGCGTCTCCGCCCGGCCGCTTCCCCCCCCGACCCACTCCCTGCGATGGCACGTGTCAAGCGGCTCATCATCGGTCTCGGCAACCCCGGATCGGAGTACGAGGCTACGCGCCACAACGCGGGGTTCCTCGTGGCCGACGCCGTGGCCCGCAAAGCCGGCGTCGCGTTCGAGCCCGGTGGCGGCCCGTACGTGCTCGGCTCGGGGAGCTACCGGGGCACCCCGTGCGCCATCGCTAAGCCGATGGATTACATGAACCGGAGCGGCACGGCAGTGAGGAAGCTCGTCGGCCAGTTCGGGTTGGAGCCCGAAGACATCCTCGTCGTCTACGACGACCTCGCGCTCGACCTCGGTCAGATCCGCTTGCGTGGGAAGGGCGGGGCCGGCGGCCACAACGGCATGCAGGATATCATCGACACGCTCAATTCGGCGAATTTTCCCCGGCTTCGTGTCGGCATCGGCTCTAGCTTCCCTCGCGGTCGTCAGGTCGATTTCGTGCTCGCCCCCTTCGATGACGAGGAGCGACCCCTGATCGAAGACGCCGTAGAAGAGGCCGCCGAGGCCGCGCTCGCGTTCGTCCGCGAGGGCCTCGTCCCGGCGATGAACCGGTACAATAGAAAGTGAAGCGTAAAACGTAAGGGTGCCCTCTGTAGCGTCGTCTCGCTGCTAGCACCTCTACGTTTTACGCCTTACGCTTTAATCACCCCTCTCACCCAGAACCCAACCCCGTCTCTCATGGAGCTTGAAACGCTAATCTCCTACCTCGTCCCGATCTCGGGTCTGCTCGCGCTCGGCTACGCGTTCACCCGCGCGCAGTGGATCAACAAGCAGCCCGTCGGCACCGACCGGATGGCCGAGATCGCCGGCGACATCGCCGAGGGCGCGCAGGCGTTCCTCCAGCGCGAGTACCGCGTCCTCGTCGTCTTCGTCGCCGCCGTGGCCCTGCTCCTCGGCTTTGCGAACATGGGCCGCGTGGACTCGTCGCCGCTGATCGCGCTCTCGTTCGTCGTCGGCGCGTTCTGCTCGGCGCTCGCGGGCTTCATCGGGATGCGCGTCGCCACGAAGGCGAACGTCCGCACCACGAACGCCGCCCGGACCGGGCTCGGCCCGGCGCTCAACGTCGCGTTCTCGGGCGGGCTCGTGATGGGGCTCTCCGTCGTCGGCCTCGGCGTGCTCGGGCTCAGCGTGCTCTTCATCGTCTACCAGAACCTCTTCACCGACCCCGACCTCGCCGTGGCTACGGCCCGCGTGATCAACGTGCTCGCCGGCTTCTCGCTCGGGGCGTCGTCCATTGCGCTCTTCGCCCGCGTCGGCGGCGGCATCTACACGAAGGCAGCCGATGTCGGAGCCGACCTCGCCGGGAAGGTCTACGAAGGCATCCCCGAGGACGACCCGCGTAACCCGGCGACGATTGCCGACAACGTCGGTGATAACGTCGGCGATGTGGCCGGCATGGGTGCCGACCTCTTCGAGAGCTACGTCGGCTCGATCATCGGGACGATGGTGCTCGGCGCGGCCTTCATCCCCGCCCTCGCGACGGCGGGCGAGATGCCGCTGGGTGCCGTCCTGCTGCCCCTCGCCCTCGCTGCCGTCGGCATCGTGGTCTCGATTGCCGGCTCCTTCTTCGTGAAGGTGAAGGAGGGCGGCAATCCGCAGCACGGGCTCAACATCGGCGAGTTCGGTGCGGCCGGGATCATGGCCGTGCTCTCGTACTTCATCATCGCAGGGATCATGCCGAACGCCTTCACGGCGACGACCCCGATTGTCGGGGTGTTTACGTATTCGGCCATGCGGATCTTCTTCGCCGTGCTCATCGGCCTCGCCGCCGGCGTCGCCATCGGCCTCATCACCGAGCACTACACGGCTACGAACCGCGGCCCCGTGAAAAGCATCGCCCGGCAGAGCGTCACCGGCTCGGCGACGAACATCATCGCCGGCCTCGGTGTCGGGATGTACTCGACGGGCGGCCCGACGCTCGTGCTCGTGTTCGCCATCATCGGCGCGTTTAGCGCCGCCGGCCTCTACGGCATCGCGATTGCCGCGCTCGGCATGCTCAGCGTGACGGGCATCCAACTCGCCGTGGACGCCTACGGCCCGATCTCGGACAACGCGGGCGGCATCGCCGAGATGGCCGAGCTCCCGCCGGAAGTACGCGAGCGGACCGACCTCCTCGACGCCGTCGGCAACACGACGGCCGCGATTGGCAAGGGCTTCGCGATTGGGTCGGCCGCGCTGACGGCGCTCGCCCTCTTCGCCGCGTTCATGCAGCAGGCGCAGATCGAGTCCATCAACGTCGCCAACCCCATCATCCTCTCGGGCGTGCTGCTCGGCGGGATGCTGCCGTTCGTGTTCTCCGCGATGGCGATGAACGCCGTCGGCCGCGCGGCCGGCGACATGATCAAAGAAGTCGGCCGCCAGTTCCGCGAGATCCCCGGCCTCCGCGAAGGCACCGCCAAAGCCGACCACAAACGCTGCGTCGACATCTCGACGAAGGCGGCGATCCGCGAGATGATCCTCCCCGGCCTCCTCGCCGTGACGGTCCCCGTCGTGATCGGGTTCATCGACAAGAACATGCTTGGCGGGCTCCTCGTCGGCGTGACGGTCACGGGCGTGCTCATGGCGATCTTCCAGTCGAATGCCGGCGGCGCGTGGGACAACGCCAAGAAGCTGATCGAGAGTGGCGTCACCTTCGACGGGGTGAGCTACGGGAAGGGCACCGAGGTCCACAAGGCTGCCGTCGTGGGCGACACGGTCGGCGATCCGCTGAAGGACACGTCGGGTCCGAGCCTGAACATCCTCGTCAAGCTCATCGCCGTGGTGGCGCTCGTCATCGCGCCGCTGCTGGTGTGAGTTCAGTGGACAGAGGACAGTAGACAGGCGAAGCTGAGAAAGGTACCGAAGCGGTTTCGCTCTGCCTCACCGTCCACCGTCTCACCGTCCACCGGAAAAGCCCGGTTCCGCTGCGTGCGGGGCCGGGCTTCTCTGTGCATGGGGGAGACAGGGTTACATCGGCGGGCCTCCGGTGTCTAGTGTGAGAGACGATTGGTTGTAATCTTGGGGCGACTCCTTCCTCTACTCGCTATGGCCGCCTTCTCCCTCGACTTCCGACAACGCATCCTCGATGCCGCCTTACGAGACGACGCCACCGAGCAGGCTGTCGCCGAC
>JBBSMX010000204.1:0-5291 GCA_038232935.1 Rhodothermales bacterium
GCGAGCGCGAGGGCGACGAGGAGGAAACGAAAGGGGCGCATGGGCTGTGGGGGTTAAGGAATCGTCAACCGAGGGGTGAGGGGCATCGGGGTCCGGCGAGGCAGGCAACTTATCGGCGGCGGGCGGAGTTTCCAAAGCCTCACGCTTCTGCCCAGCGATCTATTTCTCTATGCGCATCGGCATCACCTGTTACCCGACCTACGGCGGTTCCGGCGTCGTCGCCACCGAGCTCGGCAAGGCGCTCGCGCGGCGCGGCCACGAGATCCACTTCATCGCCTACGCCCCGCCGCAGCGCCTCGCCCACGTCACCGAGCGTATCTACTTCCACGAGGTCCGGGTCAACACGTACCCCCTCTTCGAGTACCCGCCCTACTCGCTCGCGCTCACGAGCAAGATGATCGACGTGGTGAAGCACGAGAAGCTCGACCTCCTCCACGTCCACTACGCGATTCCCCACGCGACGAGCGCGGTGCTCGCCCGGCAGATCCTCGCCTGCGAGGGCGTCCGCATCCCCGTCGCCACGACGCTGCACGGCACCGACATCACGCTCGTCGGGCAGGACCCGTCGTTCGCCCCCGTCGTCACCCACGCCATCAACGCGAGCGACGGCGTCACGGCCGTCTCGGACTACCTCCGCCACGAGACCCACCACCACTTCGACGTGGAGCGGCCCATCGAGGTGATCCCGAACTTCGTGGACACCGAGCGCTTCACGCGGCAGGAGAAGGGGCACTTCAAGCAGGCGATTGCCCCGAACGGCGAGAAGCTGCTCATCCACGTCTCCAACTTCCGCGAGGTCAAGCGCGCTGCCGACGTGGTCCGCGTCTTCCACCGGCTGCACGAGGAGGCCCGCGACGGCGGCCCCGGCGTCAAGCTGCTGCTCGTCGGCGACGGGCCGGACCGGGCGACGTGCGAGGCGCTCGCCCGCGAGCTCGGTGTCTACGGCGACGTCCGGTTCCTCGGCAAGCAGGAGCCCGTCGAGGAGATCCTCTCGGTTGCCGACGTGTTCCTGATGCCTTCCGGCTCGGAGACGTTCGGCCTCGCCGCGCTCGAAGCGATGGCCTGCGGCGTCCCCGTCGTATCGAGTGACATCGGCGGGTTGCCCGAGCTGAACGTGGACGGCGAGACCGGCTTCCTCTGTCCGCTCGCTGACATAGACTGCCTCACCGACGCGACGCGCCGCATCCTCCACGACGACGACCTCCACGAGCGGATGAGCGACGCCGCCCGCCGCCGCGCCGTCGAGCAGTTCGACATCGAGCGCATCGTGCCGCAGTACGAGGCCTTTTACGAAGAGATGGTCGAGCGGGTCGGACACGCCGAAGTCGTCGGCGACTGCGACTAGGGCATGGGCACCGACGACCGACAGACCAACGGAAGCGGCGGGAGCGGCAACGGGCGGCGCCCGTCCCCCATCCGCAACCTCATCTCGAAGAAGAAGGAGACGTACCCCGTCAGCGACTTCCTCGGCGAGTACCTCGAGCGCTACGACCGCCTCCACGAGTCCGGCGTCCGCTACGAGAACCTCCTCCGCTACGACAACGCCGTCGCCCTCTACGACGAGCACGGCGGCGACACGCTCTGGAGCACGGTGTTCTACGGGCCGGCCGAGATGCGCGACATCCACGAGCACCTCCGCCTCACCTACGCCCTGCTCAAGTCTGACGGCGACCTCTCCACCGTCGAGCACCTCTACGTCGACCGGATCGACCTCTGCCTCTACGGCAACACGCTCCCCTTCCGCGTCCGCATCGTCAACCGGCTCAACGAGAACTTCGACTACTTCTACGTCAAGCGCGTCGATGCGAACCGGGTCTACGGGCTGGAGCTCGAACACATCCTCTCGCCCAACCGGATCACCTACTTCATCTCCGGGCAGACGCTCATCGAGGAGCACATCATCGGCATCCCCGGCGACGCGTTCATGCGCGAGACGATGCCCGAGAACCGGTTCGACCAGGTCCGCCTCGCGAAGGAGTTCGTGAAGTTCAACGAGCGCTGCTTCGTCCGCCTCCTAGGGGACATGCACTCGGGCAACTTCGTGATCGATATCACGCCGGACTTCGAGAAGATGCAGTACCGGATGCGCCCGCTCGACTTCGACCAGCAGAGCCACCACTGGCGGAAGCAGGTCTACCTCCCGCAGTTCTACCCGCAGAACAACGCCATCATCTCCGTCGGCATGGAGTTCATGGGGCCGACGACGGTCGATCAGTACCAGCGCGAGGAGCGGGCGCTGATCGCCAACCGCCTCCGCGTCAGCCACGGCCGCTACAGCGCGATTATGGACGTGATGCGCGAAGACCTCATCGCCCCCGCCGATCACGTGCAGAAGCTCGGCCAGCAGCTCGCCGAGCACTACGACGACCACACCTTCGCCGACTGTGACACGATGGGCGAGCTCGTCCACGCCTCGCTCGAACGCCTCCTCCAGCGCACCGAGCCTGCGTCGGCCTACCTCCTCAACAACCCCATCCCGACCGTCGACCCGATGGGGTGAGGGTTGGTCCGTGGTCCGTTGTGGGTTGGCGGCACCGACGGGATACTTTGCCGTATCATCCGGCATGAACTGGCGCGATTACATCGTATCGACCCCGGACGTGATCGGCGGCAAGCCGCGCGTCGATGGCACACGCCTCGGCGTGGCCTTTCTGCTCGACCTCTTCGCGCAGGGCTGGACGCAGCAGCAGGTGCTGGAGAGCTACCCGCATCTCACCGAAGAGGCGCTCCGCGCTGTCTTTGCCTTCGCTGCCGAGACCTCGGAAGAAGAGATGGCATTTGCTGTTCAGCAGGGCAAGACTTAGATTGGCACTCAGCTTCACCGTCCCAGGAATAACCTGACGGCGTGACATGGCGATAGCCACCGATTACCGCAATAAGCCGGTCATTCCTCTCATCAGAGAGTTCAATGGCTGGCTTTTCTCATTGACAGCCTATGCGTTTCCTCGCAGACGAACACCTCCCTCTCCCGAGCATCCGACTGCTGCGTGAAGCAGGCCACGACGTGACCGCTGTGGCCGAGCAAGCACCCGGCGTAAACGATCCGAACGTGTTGGCGCAGGCGTGCGAGTCCGACCGCATCCTTCTCACGTTCGACAGCGACTTCGGAAGGCTGTTGTTCATCGAGCAACAGCCTCCACCGCTCGGCGTCGTTTATCTCCGTTTCGCCCAGCGGACGCCGACCGAAGCCGCCGAGCTACTTTTGGGTTTGATACGGAGCGGCGTTCCGTTGGAGAATCGCTTTACTACCGTCCGGCGTGACCGCGTTCGCCAGCGTCCGCTGCCGTCGTAGGATTCGGCTGCTAAGGGATGGGATGGTGTCACGCCCCTTCGAATCAGGGTGCCGAACCCGCAGCGTTGAGCATCGCCACGACGGCTGCCGGGTCCTCCACCTCGATCACGAGCTGGCTGTAGTCCTGATCGTTGAGGTCGACGACCACGGTGTTTGCCGCGTCGTGCACGTCCCAGAAGATCCGCTGCCCGTCGCGGTAGAAGGTGCCGGCGGTGAGGAGGCCGGGGACACTCGTGCCGGGCACGCGCCACTCTTTCCAGCCGCGCACCGCCTCCGGGTCATGACGAGCGCCGAGCACACTGGCTCGCGGCACGTCGAGGCGGCTTTTGAAGGCCCAGAGTTGGTAGAGCCCCTGAACGCCGAACACGACGATATCGTCTTCTATGCGAACGTTGACCATGGCGGTAGAGAGCTACGAGGAAGTACCAACTGACCTGTCCGTGCGGGGAGTTGAGGCCGCCGGCTTGCCTATGGTACAACTCAGGTCACAAACGCGCGAGGAGGTTCGCCCCCGCTCGTAGCCGACTCGCACTTATCTCGACTTTGGCCCTATGCGGCATAGGCCAGCGTAGCGCTCATGCGCTCAAAGACACCTTCCGGGATTTTCTGCCTCTCGGTCTCTGAACCGGATATCTCAAAAAGGCTCTGCCGCCACAGCGCCACTCGCACGGCCGCCAGCGCATCGCTGAACGTCGGCTCCCCCTTGCGGTACCACGCGCTCTGCCGAACACGCAGCTCCCCCGAGCCGTGGAGCCCATCGGCTGCCAGTACCACGACCGAGAAGAGCCCGAGCCCGCCGCCGACGGCGGCGGTGCACGGCGTCGTCCGCAGGATCGCCAGCGCCGACCACTGTCGCTGCGTCTCAACGCCGAGGTGACGGCGGACCTCCGCGAACGTCACCTCCACACGCCACCGCCGGACGTACCACCCGACGATCTCGACCGGCCTCGCGCCCTGATCGGTCGAGAGGAACCCTTTGGGCTCGACCTCTCCACTCGGGTCGCGTACGAGCACCCACCGCAGCGGTACGACCGGCATTCCGGTGTGGTACCACACGGCCGTCCCGGTGGCGATCTCCACCTCGCGCTCGCACTCGCCGTACCACCGGCTGATCACGACGCGCCGCCACCGTGTCGCGGGATCGGCCACGCGCGCGGCCAGCGTCGGCTGCCGCGCCCCCTTCTTGCGGGGGCGTCCGAGCTGCCCCGGACGCCTCGGCTGGGCGGGGTCGTAGAGCGCAGCGTCGAGCCGGAGCCGGGGCACGAGGCAGACGTGCTCGCACACGGCCGCCAGCAGTCGGAGGGCCGCGAAGCCGGTGTCGGCCACCACGACGACGCGGCGCTGGGGCGCGATGGCACGGAGCCAGCGTGCGACTTGGAGTACGGCTTGGCGGGCGTGGTCGGTGAGCTTCTTGGCCGTGCGCCCACGCCGCGTGTAGTAGCGCTCGCTCGGGGCGAGCACTGTCAGGAACGGGAGCGCCCAGGCGCGCCCGGCCCATGGGACCTCGGCAAGGACCGAGAGGCTGAGCCAGCGCAGCCCCGAGGCCTTGACGAAGTGGCCTCGGCTGCTGCGGACAGGGTCGCGGTAGATGCCGCGTGCCTCGATCCTCGGCCCCCAGCGCCGCTCCACCGTGTCATCGAGCCCGACGATGAGCGGGCCCTCAGCGGCGAAGCGCTCGACGAGGAGGCCGAGCAGCACGCGGGCGGCCTCCAGGCCGGACCAGCGGGCGCGGCTGAGGACGCGGTGGTAGGCCGAGAAGGAGTCGTCGTCGCGGCCAGTGACGCGGAGGGCGGCCGTGACGGTCCGGGTACGAACGGCAAGCAGCGCACCGACGGTAAGGACGAGGGCGCGCTCGAAGACGGCGTTGGAGAAGAGCGGGCGAAAAGCTATCATGACAGCAGCGAGGGCGGGGGGCAGCGACATCGGGAGGTCCGTTTGGAGACAGATCCTCCGGTGTACGAGGCCTCCCGCCTCGCGTTCAAAAGGGCCAAAGTCCAGC
>JBBSMX010000205.1:0-5253 GCA_038232935.1 Rhodothermales bacterium
GGATCGTGTAGACCCCGCTCGGCAGCGCCGACCCGTCCATCACGACGGACTGCCTCACGCCGGCCGACGGGGTCCCCTCGTAGAGCGTCTGCACCTTGCGGCCGACGGCGTCGTAGAGGGTGAGGGCCACGCGCTGCGCGGCCGCGACGGAGAAGCGGACGGTGGTGGTGTGGTCGAACGGGTTGGGGTAGGCGTCCTCCAGCGTGTACCCCGTCGGCGTCGCGGCTTCTTCGCTTGCGGTTACGGCGCCCGCCCCCACGCTCCAGTCGCCGATGGGCTTCAGGATCGGCCCGGCCTCGTAGCACGTACCGGGGTCGATGTCGGGTTTCGTGACGCCGGTGCGGTACCAGAGCACGACGTCGGAAGCCGTAACGTTTTCGCCGTTCACGATCGGGTTGGTCGTGTCCTCGGCGGTGAACTTGGCCGTGCAGCCGGAGGCCCCGTCGTCGATCTCGTTGGCCCGATAGCGGGTCACGACGAAGTCTTCCTTAGCGAAATTGTCGAGGGCCGGGATGCCGGTCTCAGGGTTCGCCGGCGTGGCGAGGTCGGCCGGGCTCGGCGTTACGGTGTACCCCCGCTCTGTCGCCTTGTCGATAACGCTCCAGGAGGTGATGGCCGCCACGGCCCCCGAGGAGAACGAAGGCGTGCTCCACCTGCGGGTCGTCTCGGTGTCGAGGAGGAGCGGCCGGTTGTCCGAAACGGTTTCGACCACGTAGTCGTTTTCGGCCCCTTCGATGTCGAAGTCGAACCGCCAGTAGGCGTGGTGGCGGCGGGGGTTCTGGGTGCAGGCGCTCCCGGTGGAGGTGAAGCCGAAGAGGGGCCGGATGGTGCCGTCGGCGTAGAACTCCCACCGCATCGTGTAGCGGTACCAGCCGGCGCTCAACTGGGTAGTCAGCCGGAGGAAGGTGTCGAACCGCTCGATGGCGACGCCGGTGAAGTTGCCGACGTCGCTGCAGGAGTCCATCTCGCCGTCGCCGTTGGTGTCCGTGCAGTTGGCTGGTGTCACGTCGCACATCGTGGCGACGGTGCCGGGTGTGGCCTCGGCGATCGAGGAGGTGATGGGGTTGTCGGCGATGAAGCGGACCTCCGAGTCTTGCCAGTCGCGGAAGCAGTTGCAGCCGGACTCGTACTTCACGTTGAGGATGGGGACGTGCCCGCGCTTCATCACGAGGCGGCCGTTGTAGCGCACGTCGCGGATCTCGACGCCGGAGCCGTTGGGGCCGGAGCTCTGCGCGGGCGGGATCACGTCGAGCTCCCAGATGGGGTCGCCCTCGGGCCAGGAGACGGAGTACGGTTGTTGGGCGCTGGCCGGCTGCGTGAGGGGTACGAGCAGGACGCCGAGGAGGAGCGGTAGGAAACGGGTCATGACGAGAGTCGGGTAGAGACGCAGGGGAGAGGGTCGGCGAGGGAGGGCCTAGAGGTCGGGGAAGAGGTCGCGCTCGACGACCTGCCGCGTGACGAGGTCCACGACGACGAACCGGACGGACTCGATGCGCGAGGGCGTGATGAGGTCGAACTGGAGGCAGCGGGCTCCGGACGCACAGGCCGCGAGCGGGGCCTCGAAGTCTTCCCCGGAATAGAGGAAGCCGCCCTCGATGGTCGCGCCGCTCGTGACGAGGAGCGAGCCGAGCTCGGGGTCGGCCGCGATGATGGCGGCGGCTTCGGCGGTCTCGTCGGACGTCGGACGCGGCTGCGCGTCCACCCTCTCGGTATCGAGGAGGGTGCCGGCCTCGTCGTAGGTCCGGCGGAGGGTGACGCCGCTGGCGTAGTCGTACGTGAGGTCGACGCGGTGGGTGGCTTCGGTCCCATCGGGCAGCTTGACGGACTCCGTCCACGAGTTCAGCACGCGGGCAGACTGCGCTTGCGCGAGGGCGTCCGTCGGGGCCGCCGCGCAGAGGGCGGCCACGGCGAGGACGAGCATGAGGCGTTTCATAGAGGCAGGCATGGAGGGGAGGGGGGCATGAGGGAGGTCGGGCGCGGCCGGTGCAGCGCGACCGTCCTGTTAATATATGCGTTGTACGGAGAGATTCTGAGGAAGCCCGCGCTCTTTAGCGGCCCCGCCCTCAGCGCACGAGCACGAGGCGGCGCGTCGCACGGTGCGCCCCGGCGGTGAGCCGGACGAGGTAGACCCCGCTCGGTAGCCCCGCCGCGTCGAAGACCGCCTCGTGCTGCCCGGCCGCTTGCGGCCCATCTGCAAGCTCCGCGACCCGGCGGCCGAGCACGTCGTAGACCGCGAGTGTCACCTCGGCCGACTCGGACAGCGTGAAGCGCACCGTCGCCGCCGATGCGAACGGGTTCGGGAACGCGTTGTCGAGCGCGAAGGAAAGCGTACTTTCCCCCTCGGCGGCGAGGATGATGTTGGGAGGGAGTTCGAAGAGGTACACCCCGGTCTCGCCTGCCGCGAGGGCGACGAGCCCGCTGTCGGGCTTGATCGTATTCCGGCTCGTAGCCACGCCGATCCCGCGGTCCGTGCTCTCGAAGCTGCCCGTCTCCTCGATCTCTCCGGCACCTTGCGTAAACTCGCGTAGCCCGAAAAAGTCGTCGGCGACGTAAGCGAGCCCGAAAGAGATGTCGATTTCGAACATCGACGTAGCGGCGACATCCCGTGCTTGCGAAGCCGTGGGCGAGGTGCTGATCGTGACAAGGTCTTCGGGATCGTCGATGTTCACGACGCGGAGGCCCTGCTGTCCGTCAGCCACATAGGCAATGGGGCCATTGATGAAGTCCTCATAGACATCGATGGCGTTGAGGAAGCCGTAGCCGGGCTCGGCGTCGAGTTGCACGGGGTTCGCCGGGTCGGACACGTCGAGCGTGAGCATCCCGCCGCCGAAGCTGACGACGTAGGCAACCAACCCGAATTCGAAGTCCTCTTGGACCTCCACGTCCACGACGTTCGCGCCAATCGGGAAGCTGCTGAGTTCTTCGACGTTTGCCGGGTCGCTCGCGTCGAGGGCGACGAGCCCGCTGAAGCCGTTGGCGAGGTAGACCGTCACGGCGTCGCCGTCGGTCACCACGTCGAGCCCGAACGCCTGATTCCCGCTCCCGTAGCTGCCGACGATCTGCGGGTCCGTCGGGTCGCTCACGTCCACAATCGTGAGGCCGGTCCCGCCGAAGTCGGCGTCGGTGACGTAGGCGAGGCCGTCTTTCACGACCACCTCCTGCGTGTTCGGCGGCACGTCGATCCGGGCGATCTCTCTGGCCTGACTTTCGCCCGTGTTGATGATGCGGAGGCGGCCGGCGAGGTCAGTGACGTAGAGGAGGTCGCCGTCGAAGAACGGCTTGTGCGAGAAGCCGGCGTTCTCGACGAAGAGGATCTCTTCGGGAGCGTCCTCTGCAAACAGCACGTGGAGCCCCTTGAATCGCTCCGCGAAGTAAACGACGGGGCCGAAGCTCATCGTAGCGTACAGGGCCACGCTGAAGGCCTGATTCGCAGGGAAGATATCCTCCTGCGTGATCGCGGCCGGGTTCGAGACATCGAGCGTGCGGAGGCCGTCGAGACCGGGGAGGTATGCCGTGAGGGAGCCAAAGTCACGGTGGAAGGCGACCTCGTAGGTCGTCTCGCCGTCCGTCCCGAAGCGGCCGATCTCCGTGGGGCTCGCCGGGTCGCTTATGTCCACGGCGATGAGGCCGAAGTTACCCGTCAGCCACGCCACGGTATCGCGCACGACGACGTACGTGGCGAACTCGCCGCCCGTGTCGAAGTGGCCGAGCGCGACCGGGGCCGTGGGGTCTTCGAGGCTGAACGTGCGGAGCCCATCGACGCCGGTGGCGACGTAGAGCGTGGTGTCGGCAACGAACGCGCCGTTCGAGGAGCCGGGCACGCTCTGCGTCACGATCTCAGTCGGGTTCGCCGGGTCGGACACGTCGTAGACCACGATCCCGCTTGTGCCACGTCCGGCGTACGCATAGTCGCCGTCGACGGCGATAGCGAGCAAATCTCGCCCTTCTATGCGGCCGACCTCTTCGATCTCGCTGGAGTCAGAGATGTCGAGAATCAGCAGACCCTTGCTTTTACGGAGCGCGACGTAGGCTAGGTCGCCCTCGATGACGGCGTCGGCAGGTTGCGCTTCCAGAACGAACGGCTCCGAGAAGCAGGGGCACGGATCGGGGTCGGCAAGGCTGAAGGGAACAACGGAGACAAGCGAGCCGCCGTCCTGGTAGATGAAGGCCGACAACCCTCCACTGCCTGCTGTCTCAGAGATATCTCGGACGAGCTTGGTGGAGCCGGAGGGGAGGTACTGCCGCAGCGTGAGGTCGCTGCCACCGCCGCGCGCTTCGGCGGGCGGTGCGTCGGCGGGCGGCGCTTCGAAGCCGAAGGGGACGGGCTCGCCTGTCTGCGGATCGAAAACGCGGGCGTCGGAGACCCGAGGGTCGGAGGCACGGGCGTCGAGGGATTGGGCCGAGACGCGGGGGGCGAGCGCGAGCAGGACCGCGGCGAGCGGGAGGACGAGTCGGGGAAGCGCAGCGAAAGGAAGCATGGGTGTCGGGAACGGAGAGGGAGAACGGAGGAGTACACAGTAACCTATCCGACCCTACCCGCGCAACCCTGCGTCACCTCGTATGCTCATCGAAGAACACTTCTTCTCGTGCCCCTACTGCGGCGAGACCATCTCGATGGTCTTCGACCTCTCGATCCCGGAGCAGACGTACATCGAGGACTGCGAGGTCTGCTGCAACCCTATCCGCGTCCACTATGCCACCGACGGCGAGGCCGTCACCACGTTCGACGCCGACGGCATCGAGCAGTAGTGGTAGCGTTTTCAAAGCGAGGGGTCACAAAACGCCGGCATGCCCCTCCTACGCTCTCGTTCCCCTCCACGTCCTGCACTGGACAGGGCTTTCTGAACCGGACAGGGCTTTCGCTTCCCCGAAATAGAATTGTCATCCTGAACTCGTTTCAGGATCTCCTCGGGATTGGCACCGGCCCCACGAGATCCCGAACGCGAAGCCTCCCCGCAGGGAACGAGTTCGGGATGACATGAAAATCAACGTGAGCGAAAGTCCTGCTGGATTCAGGAACGGGAGAGAGGCCCGGTAGGGCAGAGAGGGGGCGACGGCCGACGTCACGCCCGACGTTTCGAAGGCTGCCGCCCCTCACCCCTACCCGCGCTACTAAGTAGAACCATGAATGAACATTAGCGGCCAGCGCCCGTGACTCTGGTACGCTTCTGCCGTCACCTTCCCTCCGCCATGAGTCACCGCACCGTCCGCACGCCCACCCCAGAAGAGCGCGAGGAGCTCTTCCTGATGACC
>JBBSMX010000206.1:0-5252 GCA_038232935.1 Rhodothermales bacterium
CCGCAAGCGGATCGAGACGGCCTTCAGCGGGATCGAGAGTCGGCTGCCGAAGTCGATCCACGCGGTGACGGCGCGGGGCTTCGAGACGAAGGTGTTCCTGTTCCTGCTCACCCTCAGCCTCGACGGCCTCATGTAGCACATAACTTGGGTTAGTATTTCGCCTGGGCCCGCGACTCGTCTGACTGCGGGTACTTGGCGTCGTGGACGATGCGGACTTGGGCGGCGGCGTCGCTCGTCATGAACTTCGCGAACTGGCCGAGCGAGAGCGATTTGCTCTTCATGGGCTTTCCCCCTTTGGGGTGGTTGGCGGGGGAGCCGCCCCGAGAACCGATCGCGCCCTCGTCCGTTCACCATTTGCTTAGAACAGCGATGGGGGAGGCGCATCAGTCCTACAGGACAGCGTCTCCCCCTCGTCATTGGTAGAGGTGCTATTATGTCCGCTGTATGCGACCTGTAGCACGTTGGTCGCCTATTGACGGGTATTTGCTCGTCGGGTTCCGCATCAAGCTTACTTTTCCGTGCGCAGCCGGTAGAGGGCCTCGTCCAGCCCCCATAGGCCGAGGGTGAACGCCGTCAGCACGACGAGCGCGAGGACCGGCTCCCAGATCACGAACCCGCCGACGACGCCGAGAATCCCGCCGAGGTACTTGATGTAGTTGAGCTGCTCGTTCGAGGTCTTCTTCAGCAGGTTCTCGAGCTGCGCCTCGTCGAACCCGCGCGCGTTCTCGACGATCATGCTGTAGACGTCCAGCCGCTCTACAAAGCCGAGGACGGTCTTCGTCGCGAACGTCTCGATCTGCTCGCTCCGCGCCTCGACCTTGTCCGGCACGGTGTCGAGCAGCTCGTCGAGCCGGTCGAGGATGGGGTCGAGCGCGCCGGGGATCTCGCGGATGGCGCGGTCGACGCGGCGCTGGAAGTCCCGCTCGTTGAGGGAGCGGTACGCCTTGAGCGCGAGCCCGCCGAGCCCCTGCCCGGCATAGGCCTCGATCTTCTCCATCGCAATCGCCGTGAGCTTCGCGCGCATCTCCTCAGAGCCGAGCACACTCTCGACGTACGACGTGGTCAGGTCCTTCAGTTCGTCCCTGAACTCCGGGTCCTCCACCACCGACTTCAGCACGTCGACGGCCTGCTCGCGGTAGCGCCGGATCGCCCCGCTCTCTTCGATCTTCTGCTTGATGATCTCTTCGTTGATGAGCTCCTGCGAGATCGCCTGCGCGAGCCGGAAGATCACGCGCTCGCGCTGCGCCGGGATGAGGCCCTGCGGGACGATGGGCCGCTTCTCGCGCGGCTGAAACAGCATCGTGATCGCGAGCCAGTTCGTCGCGAACCCGATCAGGCCGCTGACCGCGAGGATGCGGATCAGCCCGTCGAGCGGGAGCACGCGGCCGAACAGCTCGACCGTCGCGCCGGGGAAGTCCCACACGAACGAGAGGGCGAAGAACACCCCGAGCACCCACGGGATCATCCGCATGATCGGGAGGATCTGCCCGAGCCGGCCTTTCAGCTTCGGCGGCTCCGGCACGGCGTGCGGTGCGGCCGGCGGGCGCATCGGCAGGTGGCGGCGGACGTAGCGCGCGATCAGCAGCCCGAGGTCGTGCGCCCGCCGCTTCGTCACGGCTTTGGCTTCGGGGATCGTGCGCGCCCGCCCTTCGACCGGCTCCGGGCTCGGTTCCGCGGCGGAGGCAGCGGGCGGGGCCTCGTCCGGCGCTTCGACCTCCTGGAAATCGAGGTCGGCGGGGTCGATCACGCCGGGGACGGGGGTGAGACGGCGGCGCTTGTCGGAGGGGCGGTCGGGAGGGGGCATGGGGCTCTTACGCGAACCCGAGCCGTTTGGCTTCCCGCTGCATCCCAGAAATCACCGTGGCGATGTGCTCGGTCAGGTCCACGCCCAGTTCTTCCGCCCCCTGCGTGATGTCCTCGCGGCTGACGGCGGCGGCGAAGCGCTTGTCTTTCAGCTTCTTCTTGACCGACTTCGGCGTGAGTCCGTCGAGGCCGTCCGGGCGGACGTAGCCGACGGCGGTGACGAACCCGGCGAGCTCGTCCACGGCGAAGAGCGTCTTCGCCATCGGCGTCTCGCGCGGCACGCCGGAATACTGCGCGTGGCCAAGGATCGCGGTGCGAATCTCGTCGGAATAGCCCCGATTCTCCAGCTCGCGTACGCCGACGAACGGATGCTCCTCCGGCGACGGGTGCCGCTCGTAGTCCATGTCGTGCAGCAGCCCCGCCATCCGCCACTGCTCCACGTCCGCGCCGAAGCGCTCGGCGTAGATCGCCATCGCGGCCTCGACGGCGTAGGCGTGGCGTCGGAGGCTGTCGCCCTCGGTCCATGCGTGGAAGAGTTCGAGGGCGTCGTCGTAGGAGGGTTTGGGGTTCGAGGTCATGGGTTTGGGGTGAGCGTGGTCTAAGGTAAGAGGAACACAATGCCCACCACCCATAACCTCCAACTCACAACTGGACGAAGTCCACCACGATGCGGGCGAGCTCGGGGCCGCGGTCTTCCTGCACGAAATGGCCCGCGCCGCGGATGCGCGTGTGCGGCTGCCCGGCGGCACCGGGGACATGCGCTTGCAGGATGCGGTCGGCCCCGCGAAAGATCGGGTCGCCGGTGGCGAAGGCGGTGAGGAACGGCTTCTCCCACCGGCCGAGCGCGTCCCACGCGGCGCGGTTGGCGGGGATCGCCGGGTCGTCGGGGTCGAGCGGGACGAGGCGGGGGAGGGCGCGCGGCCCGGCTTCGTATGAGGTGTCGGGGAACGGCGCGTCGTAGGCGGCGCGGACCTCGGCCGGGACCGGCTGCGCACAGCCCACGCGGACGATCCAGCCCGTCGGGAAAATCGGCGTCCACCGTGCAAATGCCTGCCAGATTTTAAAGACAAGCGGCGGCGGCCGGTCCGCTGTCGGCAGGAAGCCGTTGGCGACGACGATGCGGGCGAAGCGGTCCGGGTGCTCGGCCGCGAGCCGCAGCCCGATCAGCGAGCCCCAGTCCTGGCACACGAGCGTCGCCCCGTGCAGGTCGATCTGCTCCATCCACTCGGCCATCCAACCGACGAGCCGCGCGTACGAAAAGTCCTCGACGCGGGCCGGCTTGTCCGACTTCCCGAAGCCCGGCAGGTCGGGCGCGACGGCGCGGAGCCCCACGTCGGTCAGGACGGGAATCATCGTGCGGTAGAGGTACGACCACGTCGGCTCGCCGTGCAGTAGTAGCACGGGCTCGCCTTCGCCCTCATCGACGTAATGCATGCGCATCCCGTCCACGGTCGTGTAGTGCGGTGCGAACGGGTAGCCGGGAAGGTCGGCGAAGCGGTGGTCGGGCGTGCGGAGGAGGTCCATCGCTAAAACACGTCTACCAGCTTTAGATCCTTCAAATACCGTTTCGGATCGGCCTGGAAGTCGGTCACGAGTTGGTTGAGGTTCGTCGCGGCGGTGTTGAGGTTGTAGTAGAGCGTCGGGTCGTTGAGCATGAGGCCGAGCGTGCCCTCGCCGGTGTTGAGCTTGGCGAGCACGGCGTCGAGTTGCGCACTGGTCGTCTCGAACGAGGCGAGGCCGGACTCGACGCCGACGAGCGCGCGGTTCAGCCGCTCAATCGTGACGGCGAGCGTGTCGGTGTTCTCCGCCGTGAATGCGTTGACCGTGCCGGTGAGTTCTCCGACGCTCTCGGAGGTCCGCCGGAGGCTGGCGAGCGTGGCGGCGAGCTCGTCCCGCTGCGAGGCGAGGAGTTGGTTGACGGACGCCGAGGCGAGGCGGAGCTGCTGGAGCGTCATGCGAAGGTCGCTACTCGGGTCGGCGAGGAGTCTGTCCACGTTCGAGAACGTCCCGGCAGCGCCTGTAACGAGCGTGTCGACGCTGCCGAAGAGCCGCTCGGCGTTGTTCTGTACGAGGCCGACGAAGTCGGTGGACTCGCGCGTGCGGAGCGTGTCGCCATCGGCGAGCGGGCGGGCACCGGGCGGGCCGGGCTTGATGTCCACACTCACGTCGCCGAGCGCGGAGAACCCGCCGATGCGGGCGACGGAGCCGCGCGGGAGGCCGGTGGCGTTCGTGATCGAGAGGAGGACTTCAGCCGCGTTCGCGCCCGGCAGCAGGCGCACCGACTTCACCGTGCCGATCTGCACGCCGCTGACCTCGACCGGATTCCCCGACGTGAGTCCCTGGGTGTCGTCGAAGACCGCGACGAGCTCGTAGCCCGACCCGAAGACGGAGAGGCCCGCGAGGAACCGGATGCCGAAGAACAGTACGAGGGCTGCCACGACGATGGCTACGCCGACTTTGAGTTCATTCCCGAATCGCATACGTCAACTCGTGTGTGGGGAGAAGGAGCGCGCACGCTCGCCCCCGATCGTGTATTCGCTGGCCCTGACGAACGCGAGCGTGATCTCGTCGGCGCAGCACTGGAGGTCCTCCATCGTGCCGACCCAGTGCATCCGGCCCTCGTAGAGGTACCCGGCGCGGTCGGCAATCGCGAGAACGGAGTGCATGTCGTGCGTGATGACGATGCTCGTCGCGCCGAGCGTCTTGGCGAGGTGGTTGATGAGCCGGTTGATGGTCTCCGATGTCTCCGGGTCGAGGCCGCTCGTGGGCTCGTCGTAGAGGATGTACTTAGGTTCGAGGGCGATGGCGCGGGCGAGGGCGACGCGCTTCTGCATCCCGCCGGAGAGCTCGCTCGGCTTCTTCGACCCTACGTCCGGCAGTTCGACCACGTCGAGGCACCAGTGCGCGCGCTCCAGGTTTTCGGCCCGCGACTGCCGCGCGAACGTCTGGAGCGGGAAGACGACGTTCTCCAGCGCCGTCATCGAGTCGAACAGCGCGCCGCCCTGGAAGAGCACGCCGAACTTCCGGCGGAGCCGGCGGAGGTCGTCGTAGGCGAGGTCGTTCGGGTCCACGCCGTCGATCAGCACGCGCCCGGCGTCCGGCTTCAGCAGGCCGATGAGGTGCTTCAGCAGCACGCTCTTGCCCGACCCGCTCCGCCCGATCACCGCGAACGTCTCGCCCTCGCGGATGTCGAGCGAGACGTCCTTCAGCACGGGCAGCCCGCCGAAGCTCTTGGATAAGTTCTCGATCTGAATCATGTCGGTTGGTAGTCCTTGGTCACGCGTCGCTCGCCAGCAACCGGCGGCATATGACTCAACGTCAGTCGCGGGTTGAAGTAGAGAACGGGTTGGCAAGTCGCTGCGTCGTGCGTAGGGTGGAGTTGACCACTCCCCTCGCACCAGCAACCCCGCCAACCCGATGACCAGCAATGTACTCGACCAGGCCACCCG
>JBBSMX010000207.1:0-5195 GCA_038232935.1 Rhodothermales bacterium
CCCCGGTAGCCGCTGGTGTCGGCGGCGACGAAAGCGCGGGCGGTGCCGGGGTAGGCGCTGAACGCCTCGCGGAAGCCGTTGAGCAGTTCGGCCTGCTGGGCACTGAGGACGAACCCCTCGGCGGCGAGGCGGAGGGCGGGGTCGAGCACGTCTTCGAGCGGGAGCGAGCCGTAGCGCTCGTGGGCAAGGAGGAGGCCGGCGACGGAGCCGGGGACGCCGGAGGCGAGGTAACCCCGCTGGCTCATCTCGGGCACCCAATCGCCCGCCTCGTCGAGGTACATCGTACGCGTGGCGGCGGCCGGAGCCGTCTCGCGGTAGTCGATCGTGGTGACGGTGCCGTCGGCGAGCCGGATCACCATGAACCCGCCGCCACCGATGTTGCCCGCGACGGGGAACGTCACCGCCAGCGCGACGCCGGTGGCGACGGCGGCGTCCACCGCGTTCCCGCCCGCCTGCATCACCTCGACTCCGGCGAGCGAGGCATCCACCTGAGCAGAGACGACCGCGCCGTGCTCGGCCTCGACCGGCTCCGGCGTCGCCGAGATTTGCGCCGCCGCCGGAGCCCCGACGAGCAGGATGAGGAGAGCGAGAACGACGAGAGGCGTGCGCATCGGCGAGCGGAATGAGGGCGCAGCAGGGACACCCGGGGGAAGAAAAGTCGTCGTCGTTTCAATTGTGAAGTGTATGTTAAAGAAGATACGGCATGCAGACTCAGGGCGCAGCGGAGAGACGGAAGGCCGGAGAGCGCCGTGAGCCACCACCCTAAACCCCCACCACCATGTCACGTTGTGCTACCCTTCTCGCGCTCTTCCTCGTCACCCTCACGGTCGCCCCAGCCCAGGCTCAATCGCGGGGCACCGTCACCGGCGTCGTCACCGACTCCGATACCGGCGAGCCGCTCATCGGAGCGAACGTGGCCCTCGCCGACCTCAACATCGGCACGGCGACGGACCGCGACGGCCGCTACCGCTTCGAGGCCCCTCCCGGCACCCACAGCCTCGTCGCCAGCTTCGTCGGCTACCAGGCCGCCCGCGTCACCATCAGCGTCGCCGCCGGCGAGACTATCGAGCGTGACTTCGCCCTGCTCGAAGACCTCGTCGGTGCCGGGGAGGTCGTCGTCGTCGGAACGCGTGGGGCGGGGCGGACGGTCGTGGACTCTCCCGTGCCCGTGGACGTGATCTCGCCGGCCGACCTCCAATCGACGGGACAGATCGAGACGTCGCAGATCCTGCAGGCGCTCGTCCCCTCCTACAACGCGCCCCAGGCGTCGATCACCGACGGCTCCGACCACGTCCGCCCGGCGACGCTCCGCGGGCTCGGGCCGGACCAGGTGCTCGTCCTCATCAACGGGAAGCGCCGTCACACCAGTGCGCTCGTCCACGTTAACGGCTCCGTCGGGCGCGGCTCGACGGGGATCGACCTCAACGCGATCCCGGCCAGCGCCATCGAGCGGATCGAGGTGCTCCGCGACGGGGCGGCGGCGCAGTACGGCTCCGACGCCATCGCCGGCGTCATCAACATCATCCTCAAAGACCGGGTCGGGTTCGACGCGTCCGTCAACTACGGCCAGTACCTCAGCTCTGTCGAGCGCGGCTACGGCTCCGGCGAGGGCCTCCTCCCCGGCGAGGGGGCCGATACCTTCAGCTTCGACGACCCCGGCGAGACGGGCTACGAGCTGATCGGCGCGCCTGAGAACGAGACGTACACCGACGGGCAGACCATCGAGGGCCACCTCGGCTACGGCGTCCCCGTGGGCGAGGGCGGGACGGTCTACGTCAGCGCCCAAGGCCGCCACCGCGGCTTTGTCAACCGCGCCGGGCTCGACCCGCGCCAGCAGTTCTACGATGGGTTCGTGGGGACCGTCTCCGAGCAAGACTTCGACCGGGAGAACCACCGCTATGGGAACGGCGAGTTCGACGAGCTGAGCCTGTTCGCGAACGGGGCGGTCCCGCTCCGGGGGGCCCAGCTCGAAGCCTACGCCTTCGGCGGGGCGGGGTACCGCGAGGGGCTCACGGGCTGCTTCTACCGCCGCTCGCTCGACAACCGTACGAACCGCGCGCTCTACCCCGACGGCTTCCTGCCCAAGATCAACGCGAAGGTCCGCGACATCTCGGGCGCCGGCGGCCTCCGCGGCTCCGTCGGCGAGTGGGCCTTCGACCTCAGCGAGACCCTCGGCACGAACGCGTTCACCTTCGACATCACCGACTCCCACAACGCGTCGATGGACAACAGCCCGACGGACTTCGACGCCGGCACCCTCGGGTTCACCCAGGCGACGACGAACCTCGACGTGTTCCGCTCGGTCAACGTCGGGACGTCCTCCCCGCTGACCGTGGCCGTCGGCGGGGAGTTCCGCTACGAGAACTACACGATCGACGCGGGCGGGGCGTCCTCGTACCTCGACGGCGGCGTGCCGGTCCGCGACGGCCCGAACATGGGCGCGTCGACGGCCCCCGGCTCGCAGTGCTTCCCCGGCTTCCAGCCGCAGAGCCAGCAGGACCAGAGCCGGACGAACGTCGGTGCCTACATCGACCTCGATAACCGGATCACGAGCCGGTGGCTCGTCGGCGCGGCCGGCCGCTTCGAGACCTACAGCGACTTCGGGACGACGGTCACCGGTAAACTCTCGACGCGGTTCGAGCTGACCGACGCCCTCGCCCTGCGCGGGGCCGCCGCGACGGGCTTCCGCGCCCCGTCGCTCGCCCAGGCGTGGTTCACGTCGATCGCGACGAACTTCATCGACGGCGTCCCCTTCGAGGTGGGCACGTTCCCCGTCGAGAGCGAGGTCGCACGCGCGCTCGGCGCGCAGGACCTCGACCCCGAGAAGTCGCGCAACCTCAGCGCGGGCGTCACCTTCAACCGCGCGGAGGTCTCGGTGACGGCCGACGGCTACCTCATCGAGATCGACGACCGGATCACGTTCACGGAGAACTTCACGAGCGACGCCGTGGCCGCCTTCCTCCGGGACCGGGGGATCAACGCGAGCGGCGGGCGCTACTTCACGAACGCCGTCAACACGCGGACGCTCGGGCTCGACGTGATCGGCCGCTACGGCCGCGCCCTCGGCCCCGGCACGGCCCGCTTCACCGCCGCCCTCAACGTGAACAACACCGAGGTCACGAACACGAACGACGACGGGGTCATCGAGGCCCCGGCCGAGCTCCAGGCCCTCGACCAGCCCGCCCTCGTGGACCGCGTCCGTGTCGGCGATTTCGAGCTGGCCCAGCCCGACAGCAAGCTCCTCCTCCAGGCCAACTACGACCTCAACGCGTGGAGCTTCCTCGTCCGCACGAACCGCTACGGCGAGGTCACGAGCCGGGCCACAGCCGACCCCATCCGGGACCAGACGTTCGAGGCGAAGTGGCTGACGGACCTCGAGGTGGCGTACGCGGTCCGCAATGGCATCCGCCTCGCGGTGGGCGCGAACAACGTGTTCGACGTGTACCCGGAGAAGCAGTTCAAGCAGAACAGCTTCAACGGGATCTTCCCGTACAACGGGTTCTCGCCGTTCGGCTTCTTCGGGCGCTTCGTCTACACGCGCCTCAGCGTCCGGCTCTGAAGGCGCTCTGCTGATCGCGCACGAACAACGCCGCCCTGTCCTGAGACGGGGCGGCGTTGTGTTCGAACGAGGTTACGGGTGGCCAGAGGCGGACTTGAACCGCCGACACACGGATTTTCAGTCCGTTGCTCTACCAGCTGAGCTACCTGGCCGGGTAAGCGGGAATATACGAGAGGGGCTCCCTCCTCGCCTCCACTCCGGCTTTTGAAACTTAGTGAAGACGCGGCAGACCGAGGGACGCCCGCCGCCGTTGACGGCCGGACCGCGACCCTGCGGCGGGCGCTCGGAGCCGAATGGAAACGGCCGAACGGAAACGGCCGAACGGAAACGAAGAGCGAGGCCGTGACGTAGCGATCCCCCTCCTACGTATGACCTTTTGCAGCTACCCATGGCTCCCACAACGTATCGCTCCGTGCGCTCGTTCGCCCGCTTCCTGCACGACCTCGACACGACGCTCGGAGCGGCTGGCATCACCCCACTCACGGCCTCGCTGGGGGTCTCGCCCCGCATCCGCCGCGTGCAGGAGTTCGTGGAGATCCACGTCGGCGAGGCGCTGTGCCTGGACGACCTCGCGGAGGTGGCCGGTCTCAGCCGCTACCACTTCAGCCGCGTCTTCCACGAAGAGGTCGGGCAGACGCCGTGGGCTTTCGTCCGCGACGCCCGCATCGAGCGTGCGAAGAACCTGCTCGCCGAGGGGACGCCTCCGGCCGAGGCTGCCCACGAGTCCGGGTTCTTCGACCAGAGCCACCTGACGCGGGTGCTCCGCCGCTTCGACGGCCGGACGCCGGGCGAAGTCCGCGACACCGCCCAGCGGCCGCCGGACGAGGACGCGACGGACCGCAAGATCGTACAAGACGACTGACCGCCCCGGTCCCGATGTTGGGGGTTCATCAGCCCCGTATGCCATGGAACCCGAAGAAACACCGGTCGCCGCGCCCGAGCGCTACTCCGTCCAGGAAGTCATCGCCCAACGGCTGCTCGACGCCCGCACCGTCGTCGTCAGCGGCGAGATCAACCAGGACCTCGCCGGGCGCGTGATCGCCCAGCTCACCGCACTCGCCGCCCTCTCGTCCGACCCGATCACGCTCATCATCAACTCGCAGGGCGGCCACGTCGAGTCCGGCGACACCATCCACGACTACGTCCGCTTCATCGAGCCGCCAGTGCGGATGCTCGGGACGGGGTGGGTAGCGAGCGCGGGCGCGCTGATCTACGTCGCCGCGCCCGCCGAGCGCCGGTTCTGCCTGCCCAACACGCGCTTCCTGCTCCACCAACCCTCGGGCGGCGTGCGCGGCACGACGAGCGACATCGCTATCGAGGCCGAGCAGATCCTCCAGATGCGCGACCGCGTCAACCGCATCTTCGCGCGCGAGACCGGCCAGCCCGTCGAGAAGATCGAGCGGGACACGAACCGCAACTTCTGGCTCAGCGCCGAAGAGGCGGTCACCTACGGGCTCGTCGGGCGGATCGTCGAGCACGCGAGCGAGATCGAGGAGCGTTAGTGTGAGAGTCACGTACTCGTAAGCCGGTAGCCGCAATGCCGCACCCATCGCCGTATCTCCCCGATCTCTACGAGCGCCAACGCCTCGGACACCGCCGTGCGGAGGGTGTCCCGCGTCCGTGCTCCCACCGCACG
>JBBSMX010000208.1:0-5160 GCA_038232935.1 Rhodothermales bacterium
TCGGTTCTGCGACCGGGTCTACGCCCGTTCGTGGCAAGGTCTCTGGAGCGTGTCGTTGCTGAAGCTGGTGCATCTGAACCTCTGCTACGCAGGAATTGCCTCGATCTGATCAACCCGCGACTGACGTTAACTTATCTTTCGCGGCTCACCCACTGCCCTTCCGATGCCCCGTCTCTACACCCTTCTCGTTGTCCTCGTACTCGCCGGCTGCGGCGACGACCGCGAGACCCTCGTCATCTACTCGCCCCACGGCAAAGAGCTGCTCGGAGCCTACGAGGATGCCTTCGAGCAGGAGCACCCTGGCGTCGACGTGCAGTGGCTCGACATGGGGAGCCAGGAGGCCTACGACCGGGTGCGGACCGAGGCGACGAACCCGCAGGCGAGCCTCTGGTGGGGCGCGCCGCAGACGATGTTTGCGAAGGCCGCCGGCCAGGACCTGCTCGAACCCTACACCCCGACGTGGGCGGAGGCCGTGCCCGCCGAGGCGCGCGACGCGCAGCACCGCTGGTACGGCACGTACCGCACGCCGGAGGTGATCATGTACAACCACGACGCCGTAGACTCCACCGCGGTCCCGCGCAGTTGGGACGACCTCCTCCAGCCGCGCTTCGCCGACCGGATCATCGTCCGCTCCCCGTTCGGCTCCGGCACGATGCGGGCCATTTTCGGGGCGATGATCCAGCGCCAGCCCACCGTCGACGATGGCTTCCGCTGGCTGGCGCGGCTGGACGAGAACACGAAGACGTACGCGGCGGACCCGACGCAGCTTTACCTCAGCCTCGCGCGCGGCGAGGGCGACGTGACCCTCTGGAACCTCCCCGACGCCTACCTCCAGAGCAGCGACCTCGGCTACCCGTTCTCGTGGGTGATCCCGGCCGAGGGCACGCCCGTGCTCGTCGACGCCATCGCCCTCGTCAAAGGCGCGCCGAATATGGCCCGCGCCAAGGAGTTCTACGAGTTCGTGACCTCGCGCGACGCCCTCATCGAGCAGGCCGCGCAGTTCCACCGGATCCCCGTCCGCACGGACATCGAGCCAGAGGCGCTGCCCGCGTGGATGCGCGTGGAGATCCGCTCGATGCCGATGGACTGGGACCGCCTCGCCGACGAGGGGGCGGCCTGGATGCAATACTGGGACGAGAACGTGAAAGGCCGGGGCGAAGAATTCCTCCGGTCGCGCCCGGCCGCCATGCCGACGGACTCACTCAGCGAGTAGCCTGACGCGGGAGGCTCCGACGACCTGCATCGTCCCCGGATCCTGCACGTAGGCGACGACGGAGGCGTTTTCGGCGGGGAGCCCTTGAGGCAGGGTGAGTGCCCGCGTGCCCTCACCTGCCTGCACTGTTTCGAAGGCTCGCACGACGTTCGCGTGGCGGAGTGTGCGGCCCGCGTTCTCGCCCCGGGGCACGGCCTGTTCCGCGCGCTGCTGGACGAGCGCGAGGTTCAGCAGGGCACCGGCCGGCGCGTCCGTCACCGCGTAGTCCACCGACACCGTCTGCCCCTTCACGCGGGCGGACACCTCGACCGTCGCACGAGCCGGTTGTGCCAGGGCTTGCTGGATCGCCTGTTCCGCCTCCTGCCGCCGCGACCCGACGAACTCGCGCTGCCCGTTGACGACCATCTGTGGCGTGTAGACGCGGCCGGACTCGAAGCTGCGAGCATACGTGCGCTGGCGCTGCGAGTATGCCGCGTCGCTGAACGGGTCGCGCCAGCCCAGCCGGTTCCAGTAGTCCACGTGGAAGGCGAGTGGGAGGAGGCGCGGATCGTCCCGCTCGGCGAGGTCGAGGAGGAGCCGGTCGGCGGGCGGGCAGGAGGAGCACCCCTCCGACGTGAACAGCTCCACGATGGCCACGGGCTCTGCGATGTGGAGCGTGACGGGCTCGGAGGGCGGCGACGGCGCGGCAGCTTCGGGTGCGGCAGATGGCAGGATGAGGAGGGCGGCGACGAGCGCGAACGAGGCGAGAACGAGCAGAGCGGCGATTTTCATAGCGAGAGTATCTTCGAGTGACGTTCCTGCTACCCCGCAGTCTAGCGCGACCGTTCCCGCTAACGTATCACGTCTTCGTTACATCCGCTCTGCCATGCCCACACAGTTCCTCCTGATCGCGGCCGGTGGTGCGCTCGGCGCGACGGCACGCTACGCCACCGGGTTGCTCGCCGTCCGACTGTGGGGGGCCGGCCTGCCCATCGGGACGTGGGCGGTGAACATTCTCGGCTCGTTCCTCATCGGACTCGCCGTGCCGGTGATCGTGGCGAAGGGCGGCGCGTCGGAAGGCGTGCGGGTCGCGCTCGTCGTCGGCTTCCTCGGCTCGTTCACGACGTTCTCCACGTTCAGCCTCGACACGCTCGCGCTGTGGGACGGCGGGCGTCCCGGCTGGGCGCTCGCGAACGCCGCCGGGAGCGTCGTGCTCGGCCTCGCCTTCGCCGCCCTCGGCCTCTGGCTCGGGCGGCAGTGGGTCTAAAAAACGTCACTGCGTCCTCCAGACTGGCAGCCGGGGAGGCCTGCCGGTCTGGAGAACGCAGCGGGTTCGGAGGACGCGGCCGTGCGCTCAGGCGAAGCCGTGCATTCAGGCGAAGAGGTAGTAGAGGATCAGCCCACCGAGCGGGAAGAAGACGATCAGCAACGTCCAGAGCACTTTGTTGCCCGTGCTGCGCCCGCTCTGCCACAGGTTTACGAGCGCGATGATGTCGAGGATGACGATGATGAGCCCGCAGATCCCGCCGACCGGCCCCTGAACGCGGTCGATCAGGTTCGGGCCGCAGCCGGCGATGAGGAGCGTAAGGAGACTGAGTGCGGCGAGCGGGAGGGCGGTCTGCAGGCGTTGGAGAAGCGGCATGGGAAGAGAGAAGTCTGCGGGAGAGGTCACCGGGCCTCGCGCACCTTGCGCTGGCCCCAGAACAGGTAGATCAGAATGCCGACGACGGGGATACAGATCAGCAACGTCAGGAGCACCTTCGTCCCGATCACGAGGTAGGCCTTCCACACGGAGATGGTGGCGAGGAGGGCGAGGATGCCGTTGAGCACCGCGAAAGCCGCGATCAGCACGGCTTTGGCGAGCGCGACGAGGGCGAGGCCGGAGAGAATCATGGGGACGTAAAGGCTGAGTGGACGCCTCAATCGTACGACCGCACACTCGTGAGGTTACAGCGGAGACGGAACAGGAAGGCCGGGTGATCCGTCACGCATCCTGACCCACGCAGCGCATTCCCATGAACATCGGCCCGATTCAGCTTCCCGACCGACCGCTCCTCCTCGCCCCGATGGAGGACGTGAGCGACCCGCCGTTCCGCATCCTCTGCAAGCGGTACGGCGCGGACCTGCTCTACACCGAGTTCATCTCCTCCGGCGGCCTCACGTACGGCGCCGAAGGCAGCGTCCGCAAGCTCGATTTCTACGAGCAGGAGCGCCCGCTCGGCATCCAGATTTTCGGCGGCGAGGAAGAGCAAGTCCGTGAAGCAACGAAGATTGTGGACGCGGCCGGGCCGGACCTCATCGACATCAACTTCGGCTGCCCGGTCAAAAAGGTCGTCTGCAAAGACGGCGGCGCGGGCATCCTCCGCGACCTCCCGAAGATGCAGCGGATCACCGCCGCCGTCGTCGACGAGGCGACGCGGCCCGTCACCGTCAAGACCCGCCTCGGGTGGGACGACAGCTCGATCAAGATCATCGACGTGGCGCGGATGCTGGAGGAGACCGGCGTCGCCGCGCTCGCCGTCCACGCCCGGACGCGCGCGCAGATGTACAAAGGCGAGGCGCGGTGGGAGTGGCTGCGCCGGATCAAAGAGGAGGGCGTCCGCGACATCCCGTTCTTCGGCAACGGCGACGCCTACGACCCCGAGCGGATCAAAGCGATGTTCGACGAGACCGGCGTGGACGGCGTGATGATCGGGCGCGGGGCCATCGGCAACCCGTGGGTCTTCCGTGACGCCCGCGCCTTCCTCGACACCGGCGAAGTCCCCGACCCGCCGAGCTGGGACGAGCGCGTCGGCGTCGTCGCCGAGCACCTGCAACTGAAGGCGGAGTGGCTGGGCGAGCGGACGGGCGTGCTGGAGATGCGGCGGATGTACGGCGGCTACTTCAAGGGCCTCCGCAACGCGAGCCGGCTCCGAATGCTGCTCATGGAGCAGGCCGAGCTCGACGGCGTGCTCGAGGTCCTCCTCAACTTCCGCGAGGACGAGCCCGCCGTGCAGGTCGCCGTCCGCGCCGCCGTCAAGCCGGCCCGGCTGCCGAAGCAGGTAGCGGCGAAGCTGCCGCGTCGCGAGGCGGTTGAGGCGTAGCCCGATGGACGTTTTGTTTGTCATGCGGCGACCACGCCACCGTAGATGAGGAAACAGTACCATCTGCGCCCTTCAGAGCGCGGGCTTCTAGCATGGGACGTGGACCGACTCATCAGACTGACCGCGAAGCTCCCTCGGCATGAGGTGCCGTTGAGTGCAATCCGGGAGCTGGATGAGGCATACTGGTTCGGCGACGGTTCTGGTGCTACCTGCCGAGCAGTCGCCGAGCACGCACGGCTGATTGCAGAGACCGACCTCCGCTACCCGATTATCCTATCCTCGGACGGGCGAGTTATGGACGGGATGCATCGAGTGGCGAAGGCATTCTTGGAGCGGCGAGAGGTAATCGAGGCGGTGCGATTTACGAGCGACCCCGAGCCGGACTTCGTCGGCGTCCAGATAGATGATCTCCCCTATGACGATGCAGCGTAGTCTGTTGAGATCGGGTGGCATGCCGTCAAGCCCGCGCGGCTGCCGATGAAGGCGACGGCGAAGCTGCCGCGCCCGCGCCGTGAGGCCGTCGAGGCGTAGCGGCGTCGGACTATATTTTGGCTAGCCGCTTCGTCAGCCTTTCTGGCTTGACTTCATTGTGTAATGATCCGGACTCGCCGCCTGCGATTGGTTCCAGCCTCCGTCGAATCCCTCGCCGCTGAACTGGACGGACGAGAGGACTTGGAGCGCTATCTGGGCATTCCCGTGCCGGAGAGTTGGCCACCGGAACTCTACGACAGGGCGGCGACCGAGTACACCCCCATAACAAGGTGGGTTGTCAAGAGGCACAGTTCGATTTCATAAAGGCATACGGGGTCTGGCGTCGCACGGAGGCACGACGCGGCTCCAAGAGCGTAGCACCACCTTCCTAGATCTCAAAGGTCTCCGCCAGCA
>JBBSMX010000209.1:0-5149 GCA_038232935.1 Rhodothermales bacterium
CATGAGCGGTCGGCTGGTGCGCAAGGGGCTCGGCTTCTCGAAGGCGCTGGCGATGCACCGGGCGTCGAGCGCGTGGGAGGACGCGGTGTACAACCTCACGCGCCCGCTCAAGACGCTGCGGGAGGAAGGATCGCCCGAGGTGGGTCGCTTCCGGCGTCGGTGGCGAGGGCGAACGCCCGCGATGGCGGCGGGCCTGACGGATCACGTGTGGTCCGTGGAGGAGTTGCTACGGGCTCTGCCGGTGCTCGTCAACACATAGCCGGGAGACTACCAAGTTCAGCGTGTTCTTATTATGACGCTGTGTTTTCAACTACCCGTAGGGACTACTCTGCCAGCTTGCGGAGCGCGTTCCGGTACGTCTTCGCCCCACGCTCGTAGGCCGTCATCGCGTCGGCGAAGTCGGGGTCGAAGGGTGTCAGCATCAGCCCGTCGGCGGTTTCAACGAGGAAGATTTCGTCACCCGCTTCGAGATGGAGCCGGTCGAGCATGGGCTTCGGGATGATCGTCGCCACCGAGCCGCCGAGCTTGCGTAGCTTCTGTGTCTGTGTCATGAGTCGGAGCGGATGCTGAGTTCGAAGAACGCGAGTTATAACTCGCGTTATAATCCCTGCTGATCTCTCCGTTCCACTCACGTGTCATTCACCCGCGCCTCGATGCAGCAGAAGGCCGAGGCCACGGCGTAATGGGAGTGCTCGTCCTCGTTTATAACGCTGACATCGCTCTCTTCAGCGCCGTTACAGACTGGGCGCACAAGGTTCTCGCGCCGTCGTCGTATCCGTGCAGCCTGTGTGCCGTGACCTACGGCCACGTCGGGATGAGGAACGGCTGGCGGGACTTTTTGGAGAGCCTCGGCTGCCCCGTCCGGTTCTACCATCGCGACGAGTTCGCCGAGGCCTACGACGCGGGATTCGATCTCCCAGCGATGCTGTGGGAAGAGGGGGATACGCTGGAAGTGCTCGTCTCCCCGAGTGAGATCGACGCCTGCGCCGGAGAAGAAAATGCGCTCGCAGCGCTGGAACAGACGCTCCGCAATGCGCTCGGCGGACGGTGCGGCGCGTAGCGCGAATGCGGCGGCGGCGGTAGTTTGCAGCCCCGCTCACCGCCCGTGCCGATGGACCCGTTCGACCTCCTGCCCTACGAAGACTCCGAGTCACGCTGGTTCGGCAGCGAGCGGTCGAAGCGCGACGCCTGGGTCGAACTGCACAACCTGATCGCGGCGGCGGAGAGCCGGCGCGAGTTCGGGCTGGCGCACGTTGCGCGGATCGAGCGCGAGCACGACGTGGATTTCCGCTGCGCCTTCGGCAACGAGCGCCGGGCGCTGTACGCGCAGTACCTCCAGCACTGCGTCGCCGATGGGGCGCTCACGCCGGAGGAGCGCGCCACGCTCGAACACCTCGCCGCCACGCTCCACCTCAGCACCGCTGCGCTCGCCACGATCCACGAAGACGTGTTCGGCGACGTGGTCTCGGGCGTGCTGACCGACGACTGCCTCGACGTGGGGGAACGGCTCCTGCTCTACACGATGCAGCACACGCTCGGACTGAAGCCGGGCACCGCGGACCGGGTCTACGAGAAGGAGGCGCGGACGCGGCTGATGCGGCAGATCGCCCACGCCCTCTGCGACGGCAAGCTCTCCGACGTGGAGGAGGCCGAGATCATGCGGTTCGCCGCGTCGCTCGATGTCGAGGTCCCGGAGCACGTCCGTGCCCTCCTCGACCGCGCCGCCGCTCGCTGGGCGCTCCAGCACGGCGACCTCCCCGCCGTGGACCTCGGGCTGCGGATGCTGCCGGACGAAGTCGGGCACTTCTCCGATCACGCCGAGTGGTTCGAGGTGAGCTACGCGCAGTTTAATGCTGCCACGTCGGGACACCGCGAGGCCATCCACCGCCACGAGACCGAGCAGGTTCACATCCCCCGGACCGCGCTGCGGCGCGTGGATGAGGGTGCGGTCTACGTCACCAGCAAGCGGCTCGTGCTCGTGGGCGGGCAGCGGCACCCGCAGGAGTTGAAGTTCACGTCGCTCCTCGGCTGCGAGCGCTACCGGAACGGGACGCGGGTGCTCAAGCGCGACGCGCGCAGCCTGCTCGTGCAGGTCCAGTCCGAGTCCGAGGCGTTCTACCTCACGCTCTCGCGGGCGCTGCGCGGCTAGAGCAGCCCGGCATCCTCGGCGGCGGCGCGGAGGCGCTCGCGTTGCGCATCGGTGAGGTTGCGCGGGACGGCCACGGCGATCTCCACGAAGAGGTCGCCGGTGTGCGCGCCGGTAGCGACGCCTTGCCCGCGCAGGCGGAGGCGCTCGCCCGGCTGCGTGCCCGGCGGGATCGGCAGCGTGATCGTCCGGCCGTAGGCGTTGGCGATGCGCCGCGTCGTGCCGAGGAGGGCGTCGAACGCAGAGATCGTCTCGACGGTGTGGAGGTGGGCGCCCTCGCGCCGGAAGCGAGGGCTCGGGGCGACGCGGAACGTGACGAAGAGGTCGCCGGGCTCGGCGTCGCCTTTGCTGCGGAGCCGGATCGTGAGTCCGTTGCAGACTCCCTTCGGGATTGTGAGGCGGGCCGCGCGGCCGTCGGGGAGTTGCACCGAAGTCTTGCCGCCCCGCAGCGCCTGCTCGAACGAGAGTTGGATCTTCAGTCCCTTCCGGCGCGGCTTGGATCCGTGTGAAGGGACGAACGAGGCCACGGTGGGGAAGTGACCGAAAGCGTTGAGCGGGTGACGGCGGAGCAGATCGTACTGCTGGCGGCGGAGGGGGTCGGAGAGCACCTCGTACGCTTCCGTCACCCCTTTGAAGCGCTCGGCAGCGACGGGGTCGTCGGGGTGGCGGTCCGGGTGACAGGCGCGGGCGCAGGCGCGGTAGGCTTTTTTAATAGCCTCTGCCTCCGCGCCCTCTTCGAGCCCGAGGATCTGGTAGTAGTCGCAGCGTTCAGCCATCGTCCACCCTGACGTACCGTAGTTTCCGGGCCGGCCGCCGTACTATCCCGCAGCGGCCGGTACCCCTGTCAACTCGTCTGAAAACACAGAGACCGTGCCAGAGACCCCCGCCTCGGGCAAGCCCGCCGAAATGTCGCACCGCCTCCGCAAAGTCCTCGTCGCCAACCGGGGCGAGATCGCCGTCCGGGTGATGCGGACGTGCCGCGAGCGCGGCATCGCCACCGTCGCCGTCTACTCCGAGGCCGACGCGGGCGCGCTCCACGTGCGGATGGCCGACGAAGCGGTCCTCGTCGGCCCGGCCCCGTCGAGCGAGTCGTACCTCGTCGCCGAGCGGATCCTCGACGCCGCCCGGCAGACCGGGGCCGACGCCGTCCACCCCGGTTACGGCTTCCTCTCCGAGAACGCCGCCTTCGCCGAAGCCTGCGCCGAGGCCGGGATCACGTTCATCGGCCCGCCGCCGGGCGCGATCCGTTCGATGGGCGACAAGACGGCGGCCCGTGCGATCATGAAAGAGGCCGGCGTCCCGATGGCCCCCGGCACCGTCGATGCGATTGCGGACGTAGCCGAGGCTGTGCGCGCGGCCGACGAGATAGGCTACCCCGTGCTCATCAAAGCGGCGGCCGGCGGTGGGGGCAAAGGGATGCGCGTCGTCGAATCGGCGGGGGAGATCGAGCGGGCGGTGGAGCAGGCGCAGGGCGAGGCCCGGAGCGCGTTCGGCGACGAGCGCGTGTTCGTCGAGAAGTACCTCCTCGGACCGCGCCACATCGAATTTCAAGTCCTCGCCGACGGGCACGGGAACGTCGTCCACCTCTTCGAGCGGGAGTGCTCGATCCAGCGGCGGCACCAGAAGGTGATCGAGGAAGCGCCTTCATCCGCGTTGACCGCCGATCTCCGCGCGGAGATGGGTGAGGCTGCCGTCGAAGCCGCCCGCGCCTGCGGCTACGTCGGGGCCGGGACTGTCGAGTTTCTCGTTGACGACGCCCTCAATTTCTATTTTCTGGAGATGAATACGCGGCTGCAAGTCGAGCACCCCGTCACCGAGTGGATCACTGGGCTCGACCTCGTCGCCGAGCAGATCCGCATCGCCGAGGGCGAGGCGCTCGGCTACGGGCAGGACGACCTCGCCATCCACGGCTGGGCCGTTGAGAGCAGGGTGTACGCCGAGGACGTGGCGGCGGGCTTTCTGCCGGCTCCCGGCCCCCTCCTGCGCCACGCGCCGCCCTCCGGCTTCGGCGTCCGCGTCGATGCCGGCGTCGAGCAGGGAGACGAGATCCCGATCTACTACGACCCCATGATCTCGAAGCTCACCGCGTGGGGCCGTACGCGCACCGAGGCCATCGACCGGATGGACCGCGCGCTTTCGGAGTACGACGTGGCTGGCGTCGAGACGACGATCCCGTTCTGCCGCTTCGTGATGCAGCACGAGGCGTTCCGCTCCGGCGACTTCGACACGGGCTTTGTCAACGATCACTTCACCCCCGACGCGCTCCACGCCGAAGATCCCGACATCGAACGGGCGGCGGCTGTCGTGGCGGTGCTGCTTGGACTGGAGCAGCCGGGCGATAGCGCGCGTGCGCTTACGAACGGTGCCGTCGAAACGAGCCGGTGGAGCCGCCGCCGGTGGCGCTCGGCCTAGACCGGCGACAGGGCGCGCCTCTCGAACCTACCGTAACACCGGCAGCTCGATGAGGGCGGGAGCGGTCGCCGCGCCGTCGCCGGAGACGGGAGGGAGTGCGGGTTCCGGCTCGTCGAAATCGGGGAGGTCGGCGGCTTTGGGGCCGAGGCGGGCGCTGAGCCGCTGCACGACGAACTTTGTCCACGTGTAGCGCGCCTTCGACGGGAGGCTCTCCCAGAAGTAGCGGCTGCCGGGGCTGACGGCGAAGCTGGGCTCGAAGTAGCAGTTGATCGTGCAGCCTGCGCAGACGGCGTGGCGGCCCTCCATCGCGCGGTGGTGCGCCACGCGGTCGCCGTGCCAGAGGTCGTAGAGCCGGCCTTCGATGGGCAGCTTCTCCAGCCCCGCGTGGTAGCAGGGCAGGACGAGTTCGTCGAACGGCGAGATGACGACGCTCGTCGTGACGGCTTTGCAGTCGGGCGCGGCGGGGTCGTTTCCGCCGCGCCGCCCGAGCGTGAGAAAAGCCGGGGTGGGGTAGAACTAAGGATTGCGCGCGAGCGCGGCCCTACGCTCCCTAACGGCGGCGGCCCGCCCCGCGCCGAGGGCGTTGTACTC
>JBBSMX010000210.1:0-5111 GCA_038232935.1 Rhodothermales bacterium
GAGGGAAGGCGAAGATGGCCGTTGTCGGCGCGTCGATGCGGAAACTCCTTCATATCTGCTTCGGAGTGCTCAGAAGCGGGCAACCATTCGATCCCTCGCTGCACCCGGTCCCTTGACTTTCTCCATCACAGCATCTCTAAGGGTGAGGGAGCCTGCCTCGATGCCCTGCTTAACCCTTTGCCCTTTCGTCACTTTACCCTTTAAGATGCCTCGCCCGACTACGCCACTCCACCTCTCGCCGGACCGACCGCTCCTCCTGCTCACGAACGACGACGGGATCGACGCGAGGGGCCTCGCCGCGCTCGCTGCGGCGCTCGACGGGCTCGGCGATCTCACGGTAGTCGCGCCTACGCAGGAGCAGAGCGCGGTCGGGCACGCCATCACCGTCCGCGACCCCGTCCGCGCGCACGGCTGGCCGTTCGTGGTGCCCTCGGGCGATGTATGGGCACGGGCCGTCACCGGCACCCCGGCCGATTGCGTCAAGCTCGCCTGCCAGAAGCTCCTGCCGCGCCGCCCCGACCTCGTCGTGAGCGGCATCAACCACGGGCCGAACACGGCGGTGAACGTGATCTATTCCGGCACCGTCAGCGCCGCCACTGAGGCCACGATTCTCGGCATTCCCGCCATCGCTGTGTCGCTCTGCTCGTGGGACCCCGACGCCGACTTCGAAGCGGCCGGCCGCTTCGCTCGGAACTTCGCCGAGCGCGTGCTGAGCGAAGGCCTCGCGCCGGGCACCCTCCTCAACATAAACGTCCCGCCGGGGGACTACGACGAGATCCGCGGCGTCGAGATCACGCGGCAGGCACGGGCGCGGTGGGAAGAGGAGTTCCACGAGCGCCGCGACCCGTTCGACCGGCCCTACTACTGGCTCGGCGGCGAGTTCATCGACCTCGACGAGGGGCGCGACACCGATCTCGCGGCCATTAAGGCGGGGTACGTCTCCGTGACCCCGCTGCACCACGACATGACGGCCTACGATCAGATCGAAGCACTCGCGGCGTGGGCGGAGGGAAAGCGGCCGAAGGATTGAGGATGGGAGGTAAAACCGTCTAAATTAGCGAAGCCGCCCCGCTCCGCGCCCGTAGGGGCGATCCCTCGTGGTCTCCCTGGTCGGGATGGGCGTTACGTCCGTCTACTGTTCACCGTCCTCCGGCCACCGGAAACCGGACCCCGGCGGACGAGCGGGCGTTGGATCGTCGCTGTTCACTCCTCAACCCCTGCCCCGTGCTCCGACCTCCTCTGCTCTGCCTGCTCGTCGTGATGCTGGCGGGCTGCCTGTCGAAAGCCTCCGTCCGGCCGGTCGAGTCCGATGGGCCCGTCGCCTCGCCGACCGCGTTCGACCACAGCACGTTCGATGCCCTCTTGCGTGAGGTCGTGGACGAACGCGGGTTCGTGGACTACGCCGCGCTCGCGGAAGACCCGTCGGCGCTGGACGGCTACCTCCGCCGTCTCGCCGCCACCGATCCGTCCGCGCTCGGCGACGACGACCGGCTCGCGTTCTGGCTGAACACCTACAACGCGTACACCCTCAAGCTGATCGTGGACAACTACCCCGTCGGCAGCATCCGTGACGTGGTGGGGGGCGTGTTCATCCCGCTCGTCAACTCGCCGTTCAAGGTCGAGTTCGTCGTGGTCGGGGGCGAGACGATGACGCTGGACGATGTGGAGCACGGCACGATCCGCGAGCAGTTCGCCGAGCCACGCATCCACTTTGCGCTCGTCTGCGCCGCCCAAAGCTGCCCCCCGCTCCGGCCCGAAGCCTACACCGGCGACCGGCTCGACGCGCAGCTCGACGATCAGGCTCGTCGCTTCCTCCATAACCCGGACAAGAACCGCGTCCCGGCAGACGACGATAGCGTCGAGCTGTCGAAGATCTTCGACTGGTTCAAGGGTGATTTCGGCGACTCCGACGCGGCCGTGCAGGCGTTCATCGCGCCCTATTTCGATGGCGATGTGCGGGCGAAGCTGGAGCAGGGCGCGTACGATGTCGAGTTCACCGGCTACGACTGGTCCCTCAACGACTCGAACGATTCCCGATGAGTACCTCACCCATGCCTTCCGCCGGCGATCCGGCCCCCGACTTCGCCGGCGCGACCGGTTCCGGCGATACCGTTCGTCTGGCCGATTACCGGGGGAGTTGGGTGCTCCTCTATTTTTACCCAAAGGACGACACGCCCGGCTGCACGAAGCAAGCCTGCAACCTCCGCGACCACTTCGGACGGCTGGAGGAGGAGGGGATCGCCGTGCTCGGCGTCTCGGGCGACGACGAGGCCTCGCACGAACGCTTCGCCGGCAAGTACGATCTCCCGTTCCCGCTCCTCGCCGATCCGAAGCGGGAGATCATGCAGCGTTACGGCGTCTGGGGCGAGAAGAGCTTCTACGGCAAAACCATCGTCGGGACGAAGCGGACGACGTTTCTGATCGACCCCGAGGGCATCATTCGCCACATCTTCAAGCGGCCGAAGACCGGCGAGCACGCGGAGGAGGTGCTCGCGAAGCGGGACGCTCTCACGAGCGGCTGACGCCTCAGCCGGTCCCGCCATCGTTATCTTGGGGAGCCGCTGATCGGGACGTCATCGGTCGGTTGAGGAAAGCCTCCCCGAGGGCCGCCGATCACGAGACCGGGTGCGCACGACCTAAAGTATAGCTCGAAGTGAATTCTTTGCCCGACTGATGCTCCGCGCGCTAGCTCCACGATAGAGGCATCTCTCACCTCACACCCCGAACCGATGCTCGTAGCCGGAAACTGGAAGATGAACACGGACCTCGCCGAAGCCGTTCGGCTCGCCTCCGAAGTGGGGCGCGCCGTCGACGGAGCTGCTGACGCCGTGGCGGTGGCCGTGTGCCCGCCTTTCGTCTCGCTCGAAGCTGCGGCCGAGATCATCCGCGACACGCCCGTTCGGCTGGGCGCGCAGAACATGCACGCCGAGGAGGCGGGCGCGTTCACCGGTGAAGTCTCCGCCCCGATGCTCGCCTCCGTGGGGTGCCACTACGTGATCCTCGGCCACTCCGAGCGGCGGCAGCTTTTTGGCGAGACGGACGAGGGCGTGAATCGGAAGGTGAAGGCCGCGCTCCGGCACGGCCTCGTCCCGATAGTCTGCGTCGGCGAAACGCTGGACGAGCGGGAGGCTGGGGACGAGGAGCAGGTCGTCAGCCGACAGGTGGCAGCGGCGTTCGACGGCGTGCGCGTCGACGAGGCGTCGGATCTCGTCGTGGCCTACGAGCCGGTGTGGGCGATTGGGACGGGGAGGACGGCATCGCCGGAACAGGCGCAGGCGATGCACCGGCACCTCCGCGAGCGTCTCGCCGCTGCGCTCGGCGAAACCGGGCGCGCGGTCGAGATCCTCTACGGCGGTAGCGTCAAGCCGGGCAATGCGGCCGAGCTATTCGCGCAACCCGACATCGACGGCGGGCTGATCGGCGGGGCGAGCCTCGACGCGGAGAGCTTCGCGGAGATCGTGAAAGCGGCGGCTCCGTACGCCGTGCGCTGAGAGAGAACGACGAGGCAGGGGAGAGGATCATGCGGCGTATCGTGTTTACCGTTCTCTGCCTGCTGCTCTCCGTTTTCTGGCCCGCTTGCTCCGGCCCGTCCGCCCTCGACGCGCCCGACGCGGGCCGCTCGACGACGTACGAGCCCGGCCTGCCGAGCTTCGACCTGGAGGCGATTCCCACTGTCCGCGACGGGCAGCCGGGCGTGGACGTGTACACCAGCATCCCGTACGCCTCGCTCGTGTTCACCGCCACCGACTCCAGCTTCGTCGCCGGCTACGACCTCACGCTTCGGGTACGGGACGAGCGGGGACGGGGCATGGAGTTCTTCGCTTCGTTTCGCGATACGCTCGAAGTCGATACGCCGGAGGCGACGCGGTCGTACGTCCGCATCGGACGTGTCGAGCGGATGCCGCTGGCTCCCGGCACCTACGTCGTCGAAGCCGTGCTGGAGGATGAGGAGAGCGACGAGCAGGCCGTCCGCAGCCAGCGCATCGAGGTGGTCGCGCTCGACGGGGAGCCACGCCTGAGCCGTCTGCTGATCCGCGCCGACGTGCAGCGCGGAGGTCCCGTCGAGCCGGTCGTGGCGCTGCACGTCCCCGGCCGCCGCGACTCGCTGCACGCGCAGGTCGAGGTCTACGACGCGCCGGCGGGGGCAGAGCTGGAGTTACAAATCCGCAAGCTTCGGGCCGATACGAGCGTGGCCTATCCGCCGTTCTGGCTGTCGCCCTCGCGCGGCTCGCTCGCCGTCCGCGGCATCGACGCCGACGTCTCCGACACGCTGTCCACGGTGCGGCTTCCCCTCGGCGTCGCGCGCGGGCAGACGGCGACGTTCCGCCTCCCGAGCCTCGCTGAAGGCATCTATCGCCTCGATGTGCGGCTCGTCGCGCGCGGGGTCACGCTCGCGCGGCAGCAGCGGGACCTCTCGGTGAAAGGCATCGCGTTTCCCCAACTCGCCACCCTCGCCGAACTCGTGGACGCGCTCGACTACATCGCGTACCCCCGCGAGATGAAGTTCATCGCCTCGGGCGACACGCCGCGCGAACGCCGCCGCCGCTTCGATGCGTTCTGGGGCGCGCTCGTCTCGGACCGGCGGGTCGCGGCGAACCTGCTGCGCCAGTACTACGAGCGGGTGGAGGAGGCGAACCTGCTGTTCACATCCTACAAGCCGGGGTGGAAGACGGACCGGGGGATGATCTACGTCGTCTTCGGCGCGCCCGACTACGTGGAGCGGACGTTCGAGGGCGAGGTGTGGCACTACGGGGTCGGCGAGCAGGCCGCCTCCGGCACGTTCGCCTTCGAACGCGTCGACTACTACGGTGACGCGGACCCGTTCGGCCACTACGTGCTCGTCCGGCAGCCGATCTACGAGCAGGCCTGGAGACGCGCCATCGACCGCTGGCGCAAGGGCAACGCGCTGTGAGCGAAGGGAGGCCCGTGCGTTCGTGTGGCTGACAGAAGCATGAGCGGATCACGCTCGTGCGCTAGTGTGAGAGACGATTGGTTGTAATCTTGGGGCGACTCCTTCCTCTACTCGCTATGGCCGCCTTCTCCCTCGACTTCCGACAACGCATCCTCGATGCCGCCTTACGAGACGACGCCACCGAGCAGGCTGTCGCCGA
>JBBSMX010000211.1:0-4951 GCA_038232935.1 Rhodothermales bacterium
ATCGACTCGATCAGCTTCCAGAGCGGCATCGTGGCGTACCACGAGTCCATGAGCACCCTCCGGAACGGGAGCGGCTGGTCGGGCTCGTCGCGCTTGTGCTCGGCCGTGTGGCGAAGCATGTCCTCGACGTGGTCGAGCTTGCTCTTGCCGTCGGTGTCTGGGGCAAAGATGCGGTAGTCGATGATCCAGAAACGGTCGATATCCGGGTTGACGTAGACGCAGGTGACGACTCCGATACCTTCGATGATGCCCCTCGCGTTGCCGCTCCACTGCCGCCGGGCCGGCTCGATGTGACGGCTGTGGCGCTTGTCGAGCACGGTGTCGTCGAAGAGGAGGTAGCCCTGCTCATGAGGCACGATCTCGGCTTTGACGTTGTCCCAGACGAGGCGCGGCGTGGTGCGGCCGTCTCGGAGGTAGCGGTTGATGGAGTCGTGGCTCCAGGTCCTTGCGTGGTCAGCGAAGTAGGTGAGGGTATAGTTGATCTGGCTGGCGAGCAAGAACTGGCAGTAGTCGAGGCGGGTCATGGCTTTGAGGGTAGGGCTGGGACGCCTATTTTACCACCCCGTGCGTAAGTCCTGAAGTTGAAAGAGCTTGGACTGGGCGTAGAGGTTGAAACGGAGATCATCGAACGTGTTCATATCGATGAAGACTGGTTCCTGTCGATCTAACATCCGATGCTGACGCTCCGCGCTGCCCTCCCACTCGCCGTGCCGGTGGCGCTCGTGTGAAACAGATCGAAAGCAGGAACGGAACGAAATACGTTGCTGACGGTGATCTGCTTACGCCGCAAGGTGCGACCGTTCGGATTCGCACGATATGGATCGTGGAGCCAACAGAACCTCGCCCGCGTTTGATCACGGCCTACCCGCTTTCTCAGTCACAGAACGAACCATAATGCACGAGCACGACACCGTAGTGCTGACCCTCGACCTCCCCGAGAGCGGACTTCGACGGGGTGATGTGGGCGCTATCGTTCATGTCTACGCCGAGGGTGAGGCGTTGGAAGTGGAGTTCGTGACGGGCTCAGGCGCGACGGTCTCGGTGGAAACGTTGGCGACGTCGGACGTGCGGCCGCTCGGGCGGGAAGAGATTCTGCACGCGCGCGAACTCGCCGCCTAGCCCGTGCTGACGCGCCGTAGTGCCCTTCTGCTCGCCGTGCCGGTGGCGCTCGTGCTCGGCGGGTACGTGCTCTATCCGGCGCTGCGGACGTTCGTGCTCGGCATCGGGCACTTGCCGGAGTTCTTCGGCGGGTGGCGCGGGGCGAACGTGCGGGCGCTCGTCAACTCGGTCGGGATTTCGCTGGCGACGGTGGCGGGGGCGAGCGTCATCGGGACGGGGCTGGCGTGGGGGCTGTGGCGCTACGGGCTGCCGCTGCGCCGGGTGTTGCAGGCGGCGGCGGCGCTCCCGCTCGCGCTGCCGCCGCTCGTCGGCGTGCTGGCCTTCCTGTTCCTCTATGGCGAGACGGGCATCCTCCCGCGCGCGCTGCGTGACCTCTTCGGGCTGGCCGAGGTACCGTTCTCCTTCAGCGGGCTGGGAGCGGTGTGGCTCGTCCACGTCTACGCCTTCTACGTCTACTTCTTCCTCTTCGTCACCGCCGCCCTTCGCAACCTCGACGCGAGCCTGCTCGAAGCCTCGGCCGACCTCGGCGCGAGCGGATTCCGGGCATTCCGGCGGATCGTCCTCCCGCTCCTCCGGCCCGCCCTCGTCGGCGCGTCGCTGCTCGTGTTCATGCTCTCGATGGCGAGCTTTACGGCCCCGCTCCTCTTCGCCGGGACCGAGCCGTTTCTGACGGTGCAGATCTACAACCTCAAGATCAACGGCGACCTCGCGCTCTCGGCCGCCGTCTCGACGGTGCTCACGGCGATCTGCCTCGGCTTCCTATTTCTGCTCGAAGCGCGTCCCGGCCGGAACCTGCTCGGCGCATCGAAAGGCACGGCGCGGCCCGCCGAGCCAGTGCGGGGACCGGCGGCGTGGGTTGCCGGCCTCGGCGTCGGGGTCGTGCTGGTGTTCGTGGTGCTGCCGGTGCTGACGGTCGGGTTGATCTCGTTTGCGGAGTCGGGAAGCTGGACGGTACAGATCCTCCCGACGCGCTACACCCTCGCCAACTACGCCTCGCTTTTCGCCGACACGTCGTTCTTCGACCCGATCGCGAACAGCCTGCAAATGGCGGGCCTCGCGACCGTGCTGAACGTCGTCTTCGGGGTGGCGGCGGCGGTCGTCATTGCAAAAGGGCGGGTGCCGGGGCGCGGGCTGATCCGCACACTCGCCGTCCTCCCGTTCGCCATTCCGGGGACCGTCATCGCGCTGGGCCTCATCGTGACGTTCTCCGAGCCGTCAACACTCACGATGGGACAGGTGCTCGTGGGGACGTTCTGGATTCTGCCCCTCGCCTATTTCATCCGCCACATCCCGCTCGTCGTGCGCGCCACGACGGCATCGCTCGAAAACTTCGACGACCGGCTGAGCGAGGCCTCGGCCGACCTCGGGGCCTCGACGTGGACGACGTTCCGGCGTGTCGTGTGGCCGGCGATCCTGCCGGGCGTGGCGGCCGGGACGCTGCTGACGTTCGTCGCGGCCCTCGGCGAGTTCGTATCGTCGATCATGCTCTACGTCTACGGCAACCGGCCGATCTCGGTGGAAATCCTCGCGCAGCTCCGGCTCTACGAGTTCGGCACCGCGGCGGCGTACAGCGTGCTGCTGATGGGGCTCGTCGGGCTCTCCACGCTCGCGCTCCGCTTTGCCAGTGACCACTGAGACTGCCGCTAACGGCGGGCCTGAAAGCGAACGCAAAGAACCCGGTGTCGTGCAAAACGATACGTCGGCTTCTGCGTTATACCGAGGTACTCCGCACGGCGTATGCTGTGCCCACCCCACCCAACGCTCCATGAAGATCACTGTACTCGGCGCCGGTGCCATCGGCTCCGCCATCGCCTGCGACCTCGCGCACCGTCCCGACGTGACGCACGTGCAGGTGTGCGATGCGCGGAGCGGGGCGCTGCGCGCGCTTAAAGACATCGTCCAGAGCCCGAAGCTGCGGACCGTCCGCGTGGACGTGCGCGACGAGCGAGCCCTCACGCCCGTGCTGGCGGACAGCGCGTGCGTGGTGGGAAGCGTCGGCGGCGCGTTCAACGCAAAGCTGGCAGCCCTCGCCGTCGGCCTCGGCGCGCACTTCTGCGACCTCGGCGGCAACGAGGCCACGGTGCAGCAAGAGCTGGCCCTCCACGATGTAGCGGCGAGACGATCGCGCTGGATCGTCCCGAACTGTGGCCTCGCCCCTGGCCTCGTCAACATCCTCGTGATGCAGGGGATCGGCCGGTTCGACACGGTCGAGGCTGTGACGCTACGGGTGGGGAACATCCCCATCGAGGCGGAGCCGCCTTTTTTCCACCGGCTCGGCTACGCGACCGAGCGGCTCGTGACGGGCTACACCGACCCGGTACCGGTCATCCGCGACGGCACGCTCCAGCACGTCGAACCGCTCTCCGGGCTGGAGACGGTTTCGTTCCCGCCCCCGACGGGCGAGCTGGAAGCGTTCTACACGGCCGGCAAGCTCTCGACGCTCCCGCGCGACCTCGAAGGGCGGGTCCGCCGTCTCGACTACAAGACGCTCCGCCACCGCGGCCACGCTGCCGCGATGCGGGCCGTCCTCGCCCTCGGCTTCGGCGAAGACAAGTCCGTGGACGTGCGGACGCATCTGACCTACCGGGACCTCCTCGTCCGCCGCCTCCGTCAGCACCTCGGCGGGGAGTACCGCGACGCCGTGATCGTCCGCATCCTCATCGAAGGAGAGCGGGAAGGGGAAATGGGCATGCTCACGTACGAACTCGTGGACCGTTTCGACGAGGAGAGTGGCTTCTCCGCGATGCAACGCTGCACAGCCTACCCGACGGCGGCTATCGCTTCGGTTCTCGCGGCCGGCACCGTCCCCGGCGGCGGGGCCGCCCCGCCCGAGCACATCATCCCGGCTGAGCCCTTCCTCGCCACCCTCGCCGAGCGCGGTCTGCGGATCGAGGAGCGGTGGAACGAAGGGAAGCCCGCGAACGCATCCGAGACCGTGGAGGCCTGAGTCGGCACAGTCAGGATGCGCTTCCGTAGGCGCGGATCACCGTCCCGTTGTGCGTTGCCCCCTCGTCCGAACAGAGGTAGGCGCACAGCGCAGCGATGCGTTCGGCGGGGACGCCGTCGCCGCCGTCGTCGAAGAGGATTGTGGAGGGTGCGACGGCCGCCGCCGTGACGCCCGTCCCGGCGTACTCCGCCGCCACCGCCTCGACGAGCCGGACGATCCCCGCCTTCGACGCCGAATAGGCCGCCTGCTGGGCCACACCCCGATCCGCGCCCTGCTTCGAGGCGATCCCGACGAGCCGCCCGCCCGAGCCGGAACGCTTCGCCTCCATCTGTCGCACGGCCTCGCGAAAGCAGAGGAACGCCGAGGTGAGGTTCACGCGCAGCATCGTCTCCCAGTCGGCCAGCGAGGTCTGGGCAAACGGCTTCCCGTCCCACATCCCGACGGTGTGCACGAGCCCATCCACCGGCCCTGCCCGCTCGCTGACCTGCGCGAACGCTTGCACCACGGCCTCCTCATCACTCAGATCCGCCTTAAAGAGATGGAGCCGGTCGGACTGTACGATGGGATCGGCCAAACGAGCGTCGAGGCCGGCGACGGTAGCGCCGTCGGCGAGGAGCCGGCGGGTGAGGATGCGGCCGAGGCGGCCGAAGGCCCCGGTGAGCACGATATTTTTGCCCGTGAGGTCCGTTGCCATTCGCTGATTGGGTGATTCGCTGATTGGATGATTCGGGCTATAGAGTGATCGATTGAGAAGCTGTTTGGTAAGGAAACTCCTCCCCTTGGGGAGGTGGCCGCGAAGCGGTCGGAGGGGGTCCTCAGGCTTGCTACCCCCCCAGTCGCTGCGCGACAGCCCCCCGATGGGGGGCGGGGACAACGTTTCGGATG
>JBBSMX010000212.1:0-4930 GCA_038232935.1 Rhodothermales bacterium
CCGCTACCGACCCGTTCTCCGTCGAGGGCTCCGGCACGATCGTAATCGCGCCGGGTGATAGCACAGCGATCACTATCGTCTACACCCCCACCGAGGCGGGTGACGATACGGGTACGCTCACGGTGACGCTCGAAGGGAAGGAAGACCTCACGGCCACGCTCGAAGGCTCCGCCCTCGAAGCGCCGACGCCGGAAGCCGATCCCGACGCGCTCTCGTTCGATCTGGTGATGGGCGCAACGGAGTCGCAGACGTTCACGCTCTCGAACACGGGCGGCGCGAACGCGGCCGATCTCGAGTACGAGATCACCGTGATGGAGGTCCAGCCCCGTCCTGCTGCCGCCGGCAACCAGACGGTCACGCCGAACCTGCACGAGGCGGCGCTCACCCTCAAGAGTGCAACCGCGACTGGAAACTTCGCCAAGGGTTCCGAAGCGCCCAGCGCGGGCCCCGCGCCTGAGCACTCCCGGATCCCGGAGGAGTCTCCGATCCTGCGCGGCGGCGAGAGCTCCATCGCCTACGGGCATGATGCGGGGGCGAACGCGTTCGTCACGTTCGACTTCCTGACCCCTGCCGCCGTCACGCCCATCAGCACCATCATCGCCGCCGAGTTCATCGGTGCGGGCGCTCTCGGTGCGAGTGAGGATGTCGCATATCAGATCGACGGCAGAGTCCTGTACTCGGTCGATACGGCCACGGGGGTCGCCACCCAAATCGGCACCCTGGCGACGCCCGTGTCCTTCTCGGGCATGACCTTCGACCCGACGACCTCGACGTACTACGGGATCACGACTGACGTCGCGACCACCGTCCTCTACGAGATCGATGTCGAGACGGCGACGGCGACCCTGGTCGGTACGGTGACGAACGCCCCCGGCGGCATTGCGCTGGCGGCGGCCCCCGATGGCAAGCTCTACACCTATGACATCGTCGGCGACGTGCTCCTCCAAGTGAACAAGGAGACCGGCGCAGGCACCGTCATCGGTTCCATCGGCTTCGACGCCAACTTCGGTCAGGGCATGACGTACGACTACGTCAACGACGCCATGACGATGGCCGCGTTCAACAACGGCACGTTCCAGCCCGAGTTGCGCACGGTGGACCTCGCCACGGGCAACAGCACGCTCGTCGGAGTCCTCGGGGCCGTCCAACTCGGTTGGGTCGGTGCCTCCTCCGCAGCCGGCTTCACGCTCGTCGCGGTCTCTCCGAATAGCGGCTCGATCGCTCCCGGCGAGTCGGACGAGATCACCGTCACGGTGGATGCCACGGACGTCGAGCCCGGCACCTACAATGCCGAGATCATCATCTCGACGAACGACCCGAACACCCCCACCGTCACGGTGGACGTGACCGTCGAGGTCCGGCCGTTCGTCTCGAACGAGGATGACGCGGTCCCGACCGTGTTCGCGCTTCGGGGCAACTACCCGAACCCGTTCGCCTCGGCGACGACGATCGAGTACGACCTCCCGGAGGCGACGCACGTCACCATCGAGGTCTACGACGCCGTGGGTCGCCGCGTGGCGACGCTGGTAAACACCGAGCAGGGTGTTGGCCGCTACAAGGCGTCGTGGAACGCGAGCAACCTCGCCAGCGGCGTGTACCTCTACCGGATCCAGGCCGGGGACTACACGAAGACGATGAAGATGTCCATCGTCCGCTAGCGCGTTAACCCGCACCCGACGCTTCGGCGCCGGATGCCCTCGGTGCCTCCACCCTCCTTGGGTGGGGGCACCGTTGTTTTACACCTCCGCCGAGCAGACCGGCAGGACGCAGCGAGGGCCGGAAGGGAGTCTCCCATCCGGCCCTCGCTGCGTTGCTGCTTGCGATGCGTTATTTGCCGTAGACGGCAGCGGCGTCGAACACGGGCGGCTCGGTCTCCGCGAGCGCGCCATCCTCGACGCGGCGGAAAAAGCACGACGTATGGCCCGTGTGGCACGCCGCCCCGCCAATCTGCTCGACCTCGAACAGGAGCGCGTCGCCGTCGCAGTCCACGTATGCGGCTTTCACGTGCTGAACGTTCCCGCTCGTCTCGCCCTTCACCCAGACCTTCTGGCGCGACCGGCTCCAGTACGTCATCTGGCCCGTCTCCAACGTCTGGCGGAGGGTGTCCTCGTTCATGTACGCCAGCATGAGCACGCGGCCCGTGGCGTGGTCCTGCGCAATCGCGCTGACGAGTCCGTTGGCGTCGTATTTGACCTTTTCGAGAAGGGGCTGTACATCCATGCGAGGCGGGGTCTTTGGTTCGGGAGTTGCGTAGGAGGGCCTGCCAACGACCCGAACCCGAACCCGTTTCCGCAATACGTGATGAAGACGCTTTCCGCCCTGCTCCTCTTCCTCCTCCCCCTCGCGGCCCTCGCCCAGACCTCCGCCTCCGACGTCTTCCGCGAGGTCGAACGCCGGCAGAACCTCGTAACCTCCGAGGCGGCCTCGATCCGCATGGAGATCGTGGACGAGCGCGGCCGCACCCGGACCCGCTCGATGGACCTCCGCACCAAACTCGGCAGCGGCGACCGGGCGAAGTCGATCATCGTGTTCACCGGTCCCGCCGACATCCGGGGCACGGGTCTGCTCACCGTCGAGACGGCCGGGGGCGATGACCAGAAGCTCTACCTCCCCGCCCTCGGCCGCGTCCAGCGCATCGCCGGCTCGAAGCGCGGCGAGCGCTTCGCCGGGAGCGACTTCACGTACGAAGACCTCGGCACCCGCGACCCCAATCAGTACGACGTGCGGATGATCGAGACGACGCCGGATGCGTTCGCGTTCGAAGCGCGCCCGAAGGACCGCGACTCGAAGTACGGCCGGATCGTGCTGACCGTGGACCGCGAGCGCTACGTCGTAGAGCGGGCCGAGCACTACGACCGCAGCAACGAGCTCGCGAAGGTGCTGACGGCGACGGACTTCACCGAGGTCGTCCCCGGCGCGTGGCGTGCGAACGCCCTCGCGATGGAAGACGTGCAGGCCGACCGCCGTACGGTGCTCACCTTCTCCGACCGCAAGACGGGCACGGACCTCTCCGATGATCTCTTCACCGAGCGCCAACTCCAGCGCGGACTACGCTAAAGCCGCGTTGATCCGGAGGGGCGGCGGTCGTTTCTTTAGGCTCTCATCCCCTGAGGCTATGATGGTGCCCGAGCACGACAACTACGAAGACACAGACCTCTCGTCGGCATCGGCCGGCATGATTCGGAAGGTGGCCGCCGTGCTCGGCGTGATCGCCGGCGTGCTGTTTCTCATCGCATTCGGCATCGGCCTCGCTCAGCACAACGAGATGAACCTCTACTTTCTCGGGATGGGCCTCCTGTTCCTGCTCTTCCCCTTCCTCATGAACAGGCGTGTTCGCTCCGGGACGGGGTCCTCCGGCCGGTAACCCGTGCGATCCCTCCTCTCGGCGCTCCTCCTCACGCTCCTCGCCACGGCGCCCGCCCTCGCCCAGTTCGACGACCGGCTCAGCCTCGGCGGCTCGTACGAGTTCTACTCCGGCCTCCGCCTCGCCGACGCGCCGGACTTCCTCACGGTCCGCAACCGCGCCGAGCTCCTGCTCGCGTTCGACTACGACCGCGGCCGGATCGTCCTCCGTCCCCGGCTCGACTACGACGCCCTCGGCGAGCGGCTCGGCGGCGACCTCCGCGAGGCCTACATCGACGTGTTCTTCAGCCGGGTCGATCTCCGACTCGGGCGGCAGCTCGTCGTGTGGGGTAAGACCGACGGCACGTTCGTCACCGACCTCCTCGCCCCGCTCGACCTGAGGGAGTTCCTCGCCCAACCGTTCGACGACCTCCGGCTGGGCGTGACGGCCGCGAACGCGACGCTCTACGCGGGCGATGTCCGCATCACCGGCATCGCGATCCCCCGCCGCCCGACGACGCGGCTGCCGGAGCCGGGCTCGCCGTGGTACCCGCTTCCCCCTGACGTGCTCGGTGTGCCTATCGCCATCACCGACCCGGCGGCTCAGGATTCCACGCTGCGCGGGGCGGAGACGGCGCTCCGCGTGACGTACGCCGGGATCCCGCGCACCGACGTCGCGCTCCTCTGGATCAACGGCTTCAACCGGCTGCCGGCGTTCCGCAAAGAGTTGCGCGTCGAGCTGAACCCGCTGCGTGCCGAGATCGAGATCGTGCCGACGTACGAGCGACGGCAGGTGTTCGGCCTCACGCTCGAAACCCTCGCACTCGATCCGCTCGTCCTGCGCAGCGAGGCGGCATTCCACACGGCGTACCTCTTCGACCAGCCCATTGAAATTCCGCAGGCGCTGGGCGACGTGCTGGACCCGGATTTTCTGGACGCGGTGCGGCGCGGGTTTCTGATCGAGAAGCCGTACGTGCAGGCGGCCCTCGGGCTGGAGCGGGCGTTCGGGTCGCACCTCTTCCGCGTGCAGGGGCTCGGCAGCCTTGTGCTCGACTACGACGAGCGCGTGGCGCAGGACCGCTTCGAGCCGGCCGTGACGGCGTTCTGGAACGGGAGCTTCCGACGGCAGACGCTCACCGCGCAGGCGTTCGCGTTCTACAACCTCGGCGCGGATTACTGGCTCAACCCGTCGCTCACCTACGCCGTCCGCGACGCGCTCAACGCCACGGTCGGCCTCCAGCTTTTCGGCGGTCCCGGCGACGACAGACCCGTGGGGTTCCCCGCTCTCGCCGGCCTCCTCCGCGAGCCCGCGTTCTCCTTCGCCACCTACGACCGCAACGACTTCGTCTACCTCCGCATCTCGTACAGCTTCTGAGCCCATGCACACGCCGCTCCTCACCCTCCTCCTGCTCCTCACCGGCCCCGCTAGCGCTCAAGTCGGGACGCTGCTTCCTGTGGACGAGGCCGCCGCCGACCCGTCGTTGGTGGTGTGCCGCGCGCGGCAGCTGGAGGCGGGCCAGGCGCGCGACACGGCGGTTGTGCTGAGCGTGCGGGGCCAGCCCGCAAAGCGCAGCTTAGGAGGTGTAGA
>JBBSMX010000213.1:0-4880 GCA_038232935.1 Rhodothermales bacterium
CGGACGAGGTGATACCGGTCGAGGTCGTTCATCACCGTCATGTCGAACGGCGTCGTCGTCGTGCCCTCCTCCTTGTAGCCGCGCACGTGGAGGCGGGGGTGGTTGGTCCGCCGGTACGTCAGCTGGTGGATCAGCGACGGGTAGCCGTGGAACGCGAACAGGACCGGTCGATCCGTCGTGAACAGCCCGTCGAACGCGGCGTCGCTGAGCCCGTGCGGGTGCTCGCTCTCCGGCTGGAGCGCCATCAGGTCGACGACGTTGACGAATCGGACCCGCAGCCGCGGCAGGTGCTCGCGGAGCAGCGCCGTCGCGGCGAGGGCTTCCAGCGTGGGGACGTCGCCCGCGCACGCGATCACGACGTCCGGGTCGCGCCCGCCGTCCGTGCTCGCCCACGGCCAGATCCCGATCCCGGCGGTGCAATGCGCCGCCGCGGCCTCGACGTCCAGCCACTGCGGCGACGGCTGCTTCCCGGCTACGATGACGTTGACGTAGTGCCGGCTCCGCAGGCAGTGGTCGGCGACGGATAGGAGCGTGTTCGCGTCGGGCGGGAAGTAGACCCGGACCACGTCGGCCTTCTTGTTGACCACGTGGTCGATGAAGCCGGGGTCCTGGTGGCTGTTGCCGTTGTGGTCCTGCCGCCAGACGTGCGAGGTCAGCAGGTAGTTCAGCGACGCGATCGGGGCCCGCCACGGGATGTGCCGCGTCGTGTTCAGCCACTTCGCGTGCTGGTTGACCATCGAGTCGACGATGTGGATGAACGCCTCGTAGCATGAGAACAGGCCGTGCCGACCCGTCAGGAGGTAGCCCTCCAGCCAGCCCTGGCACAGGTGCTCGCTGAGGACCTCCATGATGCGCCCGTCGGGCGCGACGTGCACGTCCGTCGGGAGGATCTTCGCGGACGACATCCGGTCCGTGACTTCGAACAAGGCGTCGAGGCGGTTCGAGCTCGTCTCGTCGGGTCCCATCACCCGGAAGTTGGCCGCCTCGGCGTTGAGCCGCATGATGTCGCGGAGCATCGTGCCGAGGATGCGGGTCGCCTCGGCGTCGACCGCGCCCGGCTGCGGGACGGCGACGGCGTAGTCCCGGAAGTTGGGCATCACGAGGTCTTTCAGCAGGAGCCCGCCGTTGGCGTGCGGGTTCGCGCTCATCCGCCGGGTGCCCGCCGGGGCGAGGGCCGCCAGCTCGGGCCGGAGCGCGCCGGCCTCGTCGAACAGCTCCTCGGGGCGGTAGCTCTGCATCCACTCCTCCAGGAGTGCGAGGTGGGCCGGGTTGTCGGCGAGACCCGCCAGCGGGACTTGGTGTGAGCGAAACGAGCCTTCCGTTTGCTTGCCATCGACCGTCTTCGGGCCGGTCCAGCCCTTCGGCGAGCGGAGGACGATCATCGGCCAGCGCGGTCGCGAGGCATCGCCTACCCGAGCGCGCGTCTGGATCTGCTCGATCTCGTCCACCACCCGGTCCAGCGTCGCCGCCATGAGCCCGTGCATCACGGCCGGGTCGTCGCCGGAGACATAGTGCGGCTCGTACCCGTACCCGTACATCAGCTCGGTGAGCTCCGCCTCGGGGATCCGCGCGAGGACGGTCGGCCCCGCGATCTTGTACCCGTTGAGATGGAGGACGGGCAGGACCGCGCCGTCGCGGGCGGCGTCGATGAACTTGTTCGAGTGCCAGCTGGCGGCGAGCGCCCCGGTCTCGGCCTCGCCGTCGCCGACGACGCAGCAGACGAGGAGGTCCGGGTTGTCGAAGACGGCCCCGAAGGCGTGGAGGAGCGAGTACCCCAGCTCGCCGCCCTCGTGGATCGACCCGGGCGTCTCCGGCGCGACGTGGCTCGGGATGCCGCCCGGGTACGAGAACTGGGTGAACAGCCGGGCGAGCCCGTCGGCGTCGCGCGTGATGGCGGGGTAGACCTCCGTGTAGGTCCCCTCGAGGTACGTGTTGGCGACGACGCCCGGCCCGCCGTGCCCAGGGCCCGCGACGAAAAGGGCGTTCAGGTCCCGCTCGCCGATCACCCGGTTCATGTGGGCGTAGACGAAGTTGAGCCCGGGTGTCGTCCCCCAGTGTCCCAGCAGGCGCGGCTTGACGTGCTCGATCCGGAGCGGCTCGCGGAGCAGCGGGTTGGCGCGGAGGTAAATCTGCCCGACGGACAGATAGTTGGCCGCGCGCCAGTAGGCGTCGAGCAGGCCGAGGGCCTCTCGGGAGGAGGGCCCCGAGACGGGAGCCGGGGAGACGAGAGAGAACATGCAGAGTCCGAAGGATGCGAGAGCGTGCCAGCTAAGGTAGACGCCGGCCCCTCCGCACGCGCAGGGAGTTTCCGCGCTGGGGCCGGGCCTCACGCTGGCGTTGAGCGCCGCTAGTGGGAGAGCCGAAGCGGAGCACCTGCTCAGCCGAGCGCTCCCGACCGAGGGGCGCGGTAGAGCTACTACTTCAGCGGCGGGAGTCGGCATAATACGCAGGCACAGGGGATTATGCGGCGCGACGCTTCATAAGCGTACCACGGGGTACGAAAAGGCGGCAATGCTGTCTACATGGCACAGCCTCCCTTCTACCTTTCCGTCATCGCTATGCCGTCTGGTGCTCCTCGGGCTCCCCGCCTCCTTGACCGCGTCCGCCAGGCGATCCGGGTTCGCCACCTCAGCTACCGTACCGAGCGGAGCTACGTCGGGTGGGTCCGCCGCCCAGCCTCTTCCACCGCGACGAAGCCGGGCGGCCCCGCCACCCCGTGACGATGGGCGCGCCGGAGGTCGAAGCCTTCCTCGCTGTCAAGCGCGGCGGCGCTACACGTTGAACCGGAAGAGGAGCACGTCGCCGTCGGCCACGACGTACTCCTTCCCCTCACTCCGCAGCGCGCCGGCCTCGCGGACGGCGGCCTCGGTGCCAAGCCGGTCATAGTCCGGGAACTTGATCGTCTCGGCGCGGATGAAGCCCTTCTCGAAATCGGTGTGGATGACGCCGGCGGCCTGCGGTGCCTTCGTGCCCTGCGGGATCGTCCACGCCCGCGACTCCTTCGGGCCGGCGGTGAAGTACGTGATCAGCCCGAGCAGACTGTAAGCGGCGCGGATCAGTCGGTTCAAGCCCGGCTCAGCCTGCCCCGCTTCGGCGAGAAACTCCGCCCGCTCCTCCGGGTCGAGCTCGGCGAGCTGCGCCTCGAACTCGGCCGAGACGACGATGACACCCGCGCCTTCCTCCGCCGCGATCTCGCGGACCGTCTCGACGTACGCGTTCCCGTCCGGCAGTTCGTGCTCGCCGACGTTCGCGGCGTAGAGCACGGGCTTGGCGGTGAGCAGGAAGACGTCGCGGAGCATGCGCGCTTCGTCGTCCGTCTGCAACTCCAGCGTGCGGGCAGGCTTCCCGTCGCCGATGTGGTCACGGAGCCGCTCGTAGAACGCGACCTCCTTCTGGGCGTCCTTGTTGCCCGTCTTCGCCATCTTCTGCGCCCGCTCGACGCGCTTCTCGGCCGTATCCAAATCCTTCAGCAGCAGCTCCGTCTCGATGATCTCGATGTCGCGCGCCGGATCGACGGAGCCGGCGACGTGGACCACGTTCGGGTCCTCAAAGCAGCGGACGACGTGGGCGATGGCGTCCACCTCACGGATGTGGGCGAGGAACTGGTTGCCGAGCCCTTCGCCCTTCGACGCGCCCGCCACGAGCCCGGCGATGTCCACGAACTCGATGGTCGCGGGGAGCGCCTGCGCCGACTTCGCGAGCTCGGCCAGCCGGTCCAGCCGCGGGTCCGGCACGCCGACGACGCCGACGTTCGGCTCGATGGTGCAGAAGGGGTAGTTGGCCGCCTCGGCCCCCGCCTCGCTGAGCGCGTTGAAGAGCGTGGACTTGCCGACGTTGGGCAGGCCGACGATGCCGACTCGGAGGGCCATGGGAATACGGAGGGTGGGCGGAGGGTTCGGAGATAGACAGCCCGCAGTCTACGGCGGACCGCCCGCCCGTATCCCCTCCGCTGCTATCTTCAAGCATTCCTCAGACGCCACCCTCCATGCTCGCCCGCCTCTCTTTCGTCATCGTGCTCGCTGCGGGCCTAGGCGTAGCGCCCACGCGCGCGCAGTTCGCCACCTCGACGCTCCCGTTCGTGCAGATCGGCCTCGCCGGGACGCCGGGGGTGGGAATACAGGCGGGCTTCGCGAGCCCGGCCTTCACCGTGTTCACGCGGGAGGGCTCGCTCTACGCTGACTACGCGCCGCGTTTCGTGGGCTCCGAGGGGCGGCTGCTCGTCGGGCTCGGGTTGGGGGGGAGCGTCCGCGTCCTCCGCACCCTCGCGCTCGTCACTGACTTCGACCCCGGCTCCTACGACCTCGACGTGGGATTCCGCTTCGGGCCGAGCTTCTTCTTCTCCTTCTTCGAGGAGACGGCGGCCAGCAAAGCCCGCTCGTTCCGCCTCTTCGCCGAGCCGTTCGCACGCGGCTCCCTGCGCTTCGGCCGGCGCGTGGTGTACGTCGAGGTCGGGACGCAGCCCTCGCACCTCCGGGCCGGCCTGCTGCTCGCGCTGTGATGCCTGAATCTATTCAGGCCGTCGTGCTCGCTCTTCTTCGCGGCGCTTCGGTGCGAGCGGAAGGAGGGAAGAAGGGTTGCGCCGTCGGGGCCGGCCCCCTCACGCATCACGCGACACGCATCATCCCACGTAGTCCACCTGCACGAACTCGCGCTCCGGCAGGCGGACGGCCGTCAGCTTGCCGAACTCCGGGTGGGCTGCGTAGACGCACCCGGTGTCGATACAGATCAGGTTCGGCTCGCTGACCGGGTTCGGCTGCGGGGTGTGGCCGCAGACGACGGGCTTCTCCCAGTCACGCTCGCGCACGGCGAGGTGCTCGCGCGTCCAGAGGAACGTCTCGGACGTCTCGTGCTGGAGGTTGTACGCGACCGAGTAGTACGGC
>JBBSMX010000214.1:0-4874 GCA_038232935.1 Rhodothermales bacterium
TGCATCCGCTTGGCCCCGTCCACCGCGTAGGCGATGTACTCGTCGGCCGTCTCGTCGAGCTGGTCGGCGTAGCGGCGCTGGAGGAGTTGGAGGAAGCTCGACACCATCCGCAGCGGCTCCTGCAGGTCGTGGCTCGCGACGTAGGCGAACTGCTCCAGCTCGGCGTTGCGCTCTTCGAGGTCGTCTGCGTACCGCTGCATGTCTTGCTCGGCGCGCACCCGTTTGGTAACATCCTGAAACACGACGACGGCCCCCACCATGTCGCCGTCCGCCCGCATCGGGGCCGTGACGTACTCCACCGGGAATGAGGTGCCGTCCTTTCGCCAGAACACCTCGCCGGTGATCCGCCGCTCGATCCCGTCCTGAAGCGTCTGGCGGATCGGGCACTCCTCGACCGGATAGGGCGAACCGTCGGCGTGGTGATGGTGGAGCACGTCGTGCTGGGGCCGTCCGAGGAGGGCGTCGGGCTCCCACCCGATCATGTCGGCGGCGGCCTGGTTCACGAACGTCGTGGTACCGTCGGGCGCGAGCCCGTAAATGCCTTCGCCGGCCGCTTCGAGGATCTGCTCGAGCTCGCGCGAGAGCCGCGCGAGTGCCCGCTCGGCCTCATAGTTCTCCGTCACATCCTGCGCCGTGCCCTGGAGTGCAGTGGGAGTGCCGGCCTCGTCGACCATCACCTCGCCGAGGCTCCGGACATGGCGGAGCGTCCCGTCCGGCTGGATCACGCGGTGGTTCACCTCGTAGGGCTCCCGCTGCTCCATCGCCCGCTCCACCGTCTCGCGGACGAGGTCCCGGTCCTCTGGGTGGATGTGTTCGAGATAGCGCTCGTAGGTCGGCTCGAACGCGTCGAGGGTCAGTCCGAAAATGCGGTAGAGCTCGTCCGACCACTGGATCTCGTCGGCAGCGATGTCCCACTTCCAGCTCCCAACGCGGGCGATCTGCTGGGCGTTCTGGAGCTGCGCTTCACTCTCGCGCAGCTCGATCTCGGCCTGCCGCTGCTCGGTCACGTCGGTGAACGAGACGACGACGGTAGAGACACCGCCGCGGCGGCGGGTGGCCGCACGTGCGTTGACGGAGTACCACCGCGTCTCGCCGTCGGGCCGGACGATACCCTGGATCACTCCTTTGACCGTTCGTCCCGTTCGCAGTACCTCCCGCTCGGGCAGGTCGTCTTCGGGGACCGACGTCCCGTCAGGCCGGATCACCTGGAAGCTCGGCGTCCCGGCGACGCGCCCGTAGACCTCGCCCTCCCCGAGGCCGAGGATGTATTTGGCCGCCGGGTTGCTCATCAGCACCTGCCCGTCGGCGTCGACGAGGAGCAGCCCCTCGTCGATCGTCCGGACGATGGAGCGGTAGCGGGCGTCGGCGTCGGCGCGCTCGCGCTCGGCGCGCTGCTGGCTCAGGAGGCGACCCACGAGTTCGGCAATCACCTCGACGAGTTCGTGCTCGTGCGGGGCGAACCCTTCCGGGCGCGGATCGGGCGAGACGAAGTTGAGGGTCCCGAACAGTTCGTCGTCGATGTAGATCGGCGTGCCGATGTACGAGCGGAGCCCCCGCTCGCTATAGGCCGTGTGGCACGAGAGTTCTTCGGCCTCCGCCGCGTCGGCGTAACTCACCGTCTCTTCCCGCTCCACGACGGCGTCGCAGAAGGCATCGCGTAGCGGGATCTCGAGGCCCGCTGCCACGCCCGGCACCGACGACTCGACGGTGTGCAGGCGGTACGTCCGCTCGCCCGTTTCGGCATCCAGCGGCGTCTGGCTGAGGATGCCGATGGGCATCTCGAAGATCTCGCAGCCGGCCCGGAGGTAGTCCTGGAACACGTCCTCTGACTCCGCGTGCCTGGCCGTGGTGATGCGGTGGAGTGCCTTGAGATCCTCGGTGAAGGCGGCGAGCGCGCGCGTGCGATCTACCACACGCGCCTCGAGGGTCTGGTTGGCCTCGGCGACGGCCGCCTCGGCGACGACGCGCTCGTGCACGTCCGTGTTGGCCCCGAACCACTTGACGAGGCGGCCGTCTTCGTCGCGGAGGGCGGTGGCCCGGCCGAGGTGCCAGCGGAAGGTCTCGTCGGAAGCGCGGCGCAGCCGGAACTCGACCTCGTAGGACTCGCCAGTTCCGAGCGAGTGCGTCCAGCGCTCGACGACGAGGGGCAGGTCGTCCTCATGCACGACCCCCTGCCAACCCTCCCCGATCATCTCGTCGACCGTACGACCGAAGTAGTCGAGAACGAAGCGGTTGACGTAGTCGAGCTGGCCGTCGGGATGGGCCGTCCAGATCTGCTGGCGGAGGGTTTCGCCGAGGAACCGGTAGCGGGCCTCGCTCTTCTCGGCGCGGGCGAGGGCCGCGTCGCGCTCGGCCAGCAGCCGCCGGTGGTCATCGACGTCGGTGTTCATCCCGATCCACCGCGTGACTTCGCCCTCCTCGTTACGGAGGGGGCGGATGCGGGTGAGGAACCAGCGGAACGTGCCGTCGGCCCCACGCAGGGGGAACTCCATCTCGAACGGCTCGCCGCTCTCGATGGAATGCGTCCAGCGCTCGGTGACGGCCGAGAGCATCTCGGGGTCGTGGATCTTCTCCCACCCCCATCCCTGCATCTCCTCGAGCGTGGTGCCGGTGTACTCGTACCAGCGGTGGTTGTAGAAGTCGATGTGGCCGTCGGGCCGGGCGCTCCACGCGAGTTCGGGGAGGTTGTCCACGAGGGCGAGGAGCTCGGCCTCGCTCTCGCGGAGCGCCGCCTCGGCCTCGCGCACGTCGTGGACATCGGTGTGCGCGCCGACCCACTCGCGGAGGGTGCCGTCGTCGTCGAAGAGCGGGACGGCGCGGACGGACATGGTGCGGTACTCCTCGTCGTAGCGGCAGAGGCGGTGCTCGACCTCCAAGAGCCCTTTCCCCTCGCGCGCGTCTTTCCACGCTTCGACGACGCGGGGGCGGTCGTCGGGGTGGACCGCATCGAGCCAGCCCCACCCCATAAGTTCCTCGGCGGTCTGGCTGGTGAAGGCGCTCCAGCTCCGCTGCTCGGTCTCGAATTCGCCGGAGGGCGAGGTAATCCACACGATGGCCGAGGTGGCGTCGATGAGGGAGCGGTAGCGGGCCTCTTCGGTAGCGAGGCGACGCTGCGTCGCCTTGAGCCGGCGGAGCTCCTGCTCCGTCCGCACGTCCTCGGTGATGTCGCGGCCCTCGGCGATGAGCAAGTCGATCTGACCCTCCTCGTCAGCGACGGGCTTGACCGAGAAATCGAGCGTGGCGATGCGATCCCCCTCGCTGCGCACGTCCACGACGTAGCGGACGAGCTCGCCGTCGGCCGCGCGCCCGACGGCCGCGCGAAGCTGCTCGCGCGTCTCGTCGGCGAGGCCCCACCACCGCGAGTCCCACAGCGGCTCGCCGAGCACCTCCTCGGGCGCGATTCCGGCGAACTCCAGCGCGGTCCGGTTGGCCTCGACGAGGGTCCCGTCCGGGCGAATCAGGAAGATGTACTGGAGCGCGGAGTCGAAGATGGCGCGGAAGCGGAGGGCCTGCCGCCGCGTCGCCTCTAGCGTCGCGACCCGCTCCGACACGTCGCGGACGGCGGAGGCCCGCACCTCCCGGTCCCCGCTCCGAATCAGCCGGACCCGGATTTCGGCTGGGAACGTCGAGTCGTCTTTGCGCCGCAGCACGGTTTCATAGGCTCCTTGGAAGCCTTGCGCCAGCCGTGCTTCGACGTCATCGCGCGACTCCGAGGCAACGGTGAAGAACCCCTCTTCCGCCGGGTTCATCCCGATGAGTTCGTCCTGCGTATACCCCATCATCTCGCAGAACGTCTCGTTGACGAGGATGATGCGGCCGTTCTCGCTGAGGGCGATCCCTTCGAAGGTGGATTCGGCGAGGCTCCGCAGCTCCTCTTCGCTCTGCTGCAGGCGCTCCTTCGCCTGCTTCCGCTCGGTAACGTCGCGCTGCGTCGCCACCCAGTGCGTGACCTCGCCGGCCGCGTCTCGGATCGGGGCGATGTCCCAATCCATCACGAACGGCGTGCCGTCTTTCCGGTAGTTGAAGGTTTCGCCGGAGAAGGTCTCGCCGGCTTCGAGCCGAGCCCGGAGCCGGTCGATGACGGCGCGGTCCGTCTCCGGCCCTTGCAGGAAGCGCGGCGTCTTCCCGAGCACCTCACTCAGCTCGTAGCCCGTCAGCCGGGAGAAGGCCGGATTCGCGTAGACGATCTTCGGCCCCGGCTCGTCCAGCTCCGGTCCCGTGATGATGATGGAATCGCGGGCATTCTCGACCGCGCTCGTGAGCAGCCGCAGCCGGTCCTCGACGGACCGCCGCTGCGTCACCTCTTCGAAGACGATGCCGACGTGGCGGCCCGGCAGGGCGAAGGCCTCGACGCGAAACACCCCCCGCTCGACTCGGTCATCGCCGTACTCGATGTCGCCGAGGTTTTTACCCTTCCCCGTGAGCGCTACTTCGGCGTATTGCGCGGGGATGTCCGTTTCGAGCGATTGCGGTAGCGCCTCATTGAACGTCCGCCCGATCTCCGCTTTCACGTCGAAGCCGATGGCGCGGGAGGCCGCTTCGTTGGCCTGCACGAGCCGGAGCGAGCCGGGGTCCTCCGGGTCGTCGAGATGGTAGACGGCAATCCCGAGCGGGAGTCCGTCGAGCACGCGGAAGTAGAGCGCGGGGTCGTCCGGCGAAGCGGCACCGTTGCTCGGGAGAGCGGAGTCGTTCATGGAGAGGTAGAGGTGGGGCGCAGGGGCCGTAGGGCGCGGAGCTAAGCTGGACTTTGGCCCTTTGAGATAGGCAGAGAATCGCTTATTCCATCCCAAGAGCGCCTTTTTCGATTAAACGATATGCCCGATTCAGACCCGACATCGATAAAAGGAAGCGGCGATCTGCTCTGGCTGCACGCA
>JBBSMX010000215.1:0-4854 GCA_038232935.1 Rhodothermales bacterium
GACGGTGCCGGCGATGGGGCCGAGGCTGCGGTCGAGGAAGTAGTAGGTGCCGCCCGCCTTCGGCATCGCGGTGGCGAGTTCGGCCTGGCTGAACATGGCCGGCAGCACGAGCACGCCCGCGAGGAGGTACGCGAGGATGGCCGCCGGCCCCGCCTTCGCGGTCGCGAGGCCGGGCAGGAGGAAGAACCCCGAGCTGAACATCGCGCCCGTGCTGATGGCGTAGACGTCGAACAGGGTCAGCGAGCGCTGGAGCTTCTCGGAGGGCGGGGGCATGCGGTGGGGGGTGGGCGGGGCGCGCGCCGATGCGCGCCGTCCGTCGGGCTACGGGCGGGACGGGGCGTTCACTGGCGGGGGCTCTGCGGAGATCCCGTCGCCCTTGTCCTCGAATGCTGCGCCGGGGTCTTCGGCGGTGAGCAGGAGCGAGCCCTTCTCCGAAAAGCGAAGCTCGTGCTCGTCGTCCTCCGGCCCCACGATGGCGATGAGGCGGTCGCCGGCCTGCGGCGTCGGGTTGCTGTCGCGCTGGGAGAACACGTAGAGGCCGTGGCCGCGCACGAGGAAGAGCGGCGTCACCACGTCCTCGTACTGCTCGATGAGGTGGCCGAACGTGTCGCGGTCGGTGATGGGGAGGACGCGGACCTCGGCCCCCTGCTGGAACCGCTCGTCGAGGTCGACGAACGTGACGGCGGGGCCGAAGAGCGGCAGCCCGCGGAGGTACTGCGGCAGCTCGCCCAGGTTCGTCGCCCCCTCGGCCGAGCGCGCGGTGAGCTGGTAGAGGTCGTTCGTCTCGAAGATCTCGCCGAAGTGGAGGGCGGCGAGGGAGTTGACCTCCTCGTTCGGCGTGAGCGCCACGAGTCGGCCGATCCCGCCCAGCTCCAGCTCGTCGGTCACGCCCTCGGCGAGCACGTTCGCCCGCCTCGCCGTGACGCCGAGGCGCCGCGCGTCGCGGACGTTCTTCGGGTTCGAGTCCACCATGAGCACGGCGAAGCCCTCGTCGTGGAGGGCCTTCCCGATCTGCCGCGCCCACCGATGGGCGCCGACGAAGAGGACGCCCTGCGGGTTCGGCGTCGCCAGCCCGAGCCACCGCGCGACGGGCATGATCGTGAGCCCGTAGACGGCGACGGTGCCGACGATGACGAGGAAGATGATCGGGACGAGGCCGTCGGTCTGCTCCGGGAAGAACGGTTCGAGGCGGAAGCTGAAGAGCGAGGCCACGGCGGCGGCCACGATCCCGCGCGGGGCGAGCCACGCGAGGAACCCCTTCTCCTGCTTCGTCAGCGCCGTCCCCGCCAGCGACACCCACACGGCGACGGGCCGGACCACGAGCATCAGCACGGCGACGAAGAGCAGGCTCCGCCACGTCACGTAGTCGAGCGCCGAGGCGTCCAGCCGCGCCGAGAGCACGATGAAGAGGAGCGAGATGAGCAGGACGCGGAGGTCCTCTTTGAACTCGATGAGGCGGCGGACGGAGAAGTACTTCTGGTTCGCCAGCCCGATGCCCATCAGCGTCGTGGCGAGCAGGCCGGACTCCTCCTTCAGCAGGTTCGAGACGGCGAAGATGGCCACGACGATCGCCAGCGTGAGTGGGTTCTGCAGGAAGTCCGGCACGAGCCGCCGCCGCAAGAGGAGCACGAGCGCGAGCGTGCCGAGCGCCGCCGCGCCGACGCCCACGACGGCCTCCATCATCAGCCCCTCAAACAGGTGGCCGAGCGCGCCGCCGAGCCCCTCGCCACCGTCGGCCGGGGCCTCGTGCAAGAGGATCACCGTCTCGAGGACGAGCACGGCGAGGATCGCGCCGATGGGGTCGATGGTGATGCCCTCCCACTTCGCGACGGTCCCGACGCGGCCCGACGGGCGGACGTGGCGGAGCAGAGGGAGCACGACGGTCGGCCCCGTCACCGTGAGGATGGCCCCGATGATGACCGCGAGCGGGGCGTTGAACCCGAGGAGGTAGTACGCGCCGAGCCCGGCGAGCACGCCGGTGATCGCTACGCCAATCGTGATGAGGTTGCGGACGGCCTTCTTCACCTCGCGCAGCTCGTCGAGCCGCAGCGAGAGCCCGCCCTCGAACAGGATGATCCCGACGGAGACGGCGACGAACGTAAACACCCAGTCGCCGGCGAGCTGCTCCGGGTGGAGGATCCCCGTCACCGGCCCGGCGACGAAGCCGAAGACGAGCAGGAGCAGGATCGACGGTAGCCGGAAGCGCCACGCGAGCCACTGCGCGCCGAGTCCGAGCACGAACACGGTGGCGACGCCGAGGAGGAGACTTTCGTGCATGCGAAGCGGGGTGAGACGACAGGCGAGCGGTCGGGAAGATAACGTCGCGCCCGTGCTCAAGGCTCCTGCACCCCTCGCCGCGCCCTCACCACGCGGGCCCGGCCCCCTGCAGTTCGCGCACGAGGGCCACGTACTGCTCCCTCGCGGCGTCGGCGTCGAGGCCTTCGAGGTCGGCTCAGGCGTCGTATTTGGCGCGGCCGGCGAAGTCGGTGAAGCCGGGGCGCTTGCCCTGCACGTCGCCGGCCGTCGCCTGCTTGTAGAGGGCGTAGAGCTGGAGGAGCGTGGCATTGTCGGGCCGCTCGTCGAGGTGCTGCGCGGCGTCGGCGGCTTCTTCGAAGCGGGTCTGGAGGTCGTCCATCGGGGGGTGCCAGTTGGGTGGGCGTACGGTCACTCGGGAAGGTAGGCTATGCCTCTTCATCCTCGGCCTCGTCGTTCTCCTTCGCGCCCCGGATGTTGAACACGACGAGGACGCCTTGCAGCGCGACGAGCGCCCACGCGGCGGCGGACCAGCCCCACGCGATCCAGAGCGCGTTCGAGAGGAGGAAGAGCCAGAAGCCGGCTTCGCGCCGGCTGGGCCGCTGCGTGCCGACGAGCCACGTGGCCCCGACGGTGACGGCCATCGCAGGCCATTGGAGGAGGTCGAGCCAGTCCATCGAGAGGGGAGAGGGGAAAGAGAGGGGAAGCCAGCAGAACGCTGGCATTTCGGTAGAGCGTGCGTACACCGCCGCCCGGCTCGGAGTCTCCGGCTCCATCAGATACGGGGCTGGTGCCGGCCGTAGCCCCCTCTCTGTCCCGCCGGGCATCTCTCCCCGGATGGGCGAGAACGTAGAAAGGAGCCGTTGACGATGAGGGGTGGGGCCGTGTTTCATCTCACGTACCCTCGCTCCACCGGAAGAGAGGGCTCCACCGGAAGAGAGGGACAGGGTGAGGGACCTTCGGACGCAGCACCCCGGACCGAGTCCGGGGGGGAGGAAGCCCGCGAGCAGCGACCGTCACACTAGCGGTACGAGAGCGTGCCGGAAACGCTGGCGAGGATCTTCGCGGCCCGGATCAGCACGTCGCGTGTGGCGGGGTTCGCATCGCTCACCGAGGCCGTCAGCACGGCGCTGCCCACATTCGTCGGGTCGATGCGGGCGCGGATGCGGAGGCTGTCCGTGTCGTTCTGTCCGCGCAGCCGGTCGTTCAGCTCGCGCCGGGATAGGTCGGGGCCGGCGTAGTCGGGGTCCGCGAGGTCCGGTGCCGGTTCGACGGGCTCCGCCGAAGCCGCATCGAAGGGCCGCACGACGACGCGCACCAGGAGGTCGGGAGCGTCGGGCCGGAGGGCCGCGCCGTCCGGGCGGATCAGCATCGTCAGCCCGCCGGTGGTATCGGGGACGGACGCCCAGTTGTTGCGGATGAAGGCGGCGAGGCCCTCCGCGTAGAGCCGGTTCGCCGAGAACTCGCTCGTCAGCACGACGGTGTCGAAGGCGGCGGGCGGCGGCGGAATCCGCGTCGATCCGCAGCCGGCCGTGGCGATCAGGAGGAGCGCGAGCGTAGCGCGGAGGGGGTGGGGCATGGCATCTTCAATGGAAAGGGACCAGCTCAACGGAAAGGGACCGGCTCAGCGAAAGCTGATGCGTCCGGGAATCGTGGCGAGCGCGCGGGCCGCACCGAGGAGCACGTCCCGCGCACCCGGTTGGCCCTCATCCACGCGCGCCACGAGCCGCCCGGTGCCCACGCGGCCACCCTCCACGTCCTCCTCGACGTAGAGGTGGATCGCGGCGGTGTAGCCCTCGGGCCGGGTGGTGAACTGTAGCGCGGCGGGGTTCGCATCTTCCACGTCCCAGCCGAACCGGGCGAAGGCACCCCACGCCTCCGCGTAGAGCACGCGCGGCATCTCGTTGTCGGTTACGACGACGGTGGTGGCGTCCGGCGGGACCTCCGGGGTGGGCGCGACGTCCGTGGAGCGGCAGCCCGCGTGTAGCGTCCCGAGGGCGAGCAGGAGGAGCGCGGAGGAGAGGTGGGAGCGCATGGGGAGGGGGAAAGGAAGCGGAGCGGCATCAATTGGACCCGAGCAGGCCGGTTTTGTTCGGCCTGCGGCGACGGCGGGGCGGGGTGGTTGAGGGAGCGGGCATAGGGTAGGATATTCTCCTGAGTAACGAGCGAAAAGGCGAACGTAAAACTCATCGTGGGGCTATAACATCGTGGGGTTATAACATGGTATACTGCGGGGTTAGAACATGGTATATGGTATACTGTGCGAACCGCGTGCGTGGTCGGAGGATGAGGAAAGCCCGGCATTCCAGCGGAACAGCGCACCGACCCTCCCCCCACCTCCCCGTCATGGCCCCTACCACGTCCGAGAAACTGCACGGTAGCGCACCAATTCGCGTGCTCGTCGTAGACGATCACCCCATCGTGCGTCAAGGCGTCGTGCAGCTTCTTGAGAGGGAGGGTTTCGAGGTGGCGGCGCAGGCGGGGACGGCGGCCGAGGCCCTCCGCCTCGCCGAGCACGGCGCCTTCGACCTCGCCATCATCGACGTCTCGCTCCAGGGCGTCAGCGGCCTCGAGCTCGTCAAGCAGATCCGCGAGCGGGGC
>JBBSMX010000216.1:0-4756 GCA_038232935.1 Rhodothermales bacterium
CTTGACGATGGCGGGCGCGGCCGTGCAGTGGGGGGCGGGGCAGACCTCGCCGGCACGAGCGAACTCGGACATGGGAGACCTCGGAAGAGGGAGTCGAAGAGTACGTCATAGCCCGTCAACACACAACTGGGAGACTACCAACTACTCCTACTTCCCAAACATGGCAGCCACGGCGACGTCCCCGGCCTCCGGAATGGCCGTCAAGGTGAGGGTCTCATCCGTTCCAACCGTTCGCACGTCGGTGTAGCCCGCCGCCCCCGGCCGGCGATACACCTCGACTCGTTCCTCCTGCAAGTCCACGATCCACACCTCGGGGACACCGGCGGCAGCGTAGCGCGGGGCCTTCACCGCCCGGTCCGTCGCCAGCGTCGTGTCGGCTACCTCGACCACGAGGAGGGCGTCGGCGGCTTCGGGCACCCGCCCGGCTGCCGAAGGCCGAAGGAGGGCCACGTCCGGCTCCGGCTCCTGGTGCGGCCCAAGCCGGAGCGGGTTCTGCACGCTGACTGTGACATCGAGTCCTTTCTCCAGCATGAGCCGGACGAAAAGGACAGTGAGTCGGTTGACGCAGGTGATGTGGGCGGCACCAATAGGGGACATGGCAACGATGATTCCGTCGATGAGTTCGACCCGGCTATCCTCGTCGAAGAAGCCGGCTTCGGCGAGGGCGTGGTACTCGTCCACGGTGAACGTGTGGGGTTCGAGGAGCGTAACAGGCATCGGAACGAGGGGTTGATGACAGGGGCATCGACAAGAGCATACGCTCGGTACGGCCGGAGGATCGGCCACTCACGTCGTCGGTGTGTGGGATTCCGGCGCGTGAGGCTCCGGCTTGCGGGCCACCATCAGCAGGCCGGTGCCGGTGGGGTTCTTCTCGCGGAGGTCGAGCCGGTTGAGCGCGAGGCCGGCGGGGAGCGCGGGGAGGTAGTAGAACGGCAGGAGGGCACCGAAGGCCCAGCTCCGGTTCAGCAGTTGGATCGGCCACTTCACGAGGAGACGCCACGCGGCCGAGCCGTAGCGGCCGTACGTGTACATCCAGTCCGCCACCTCCAACCCTGCCGTGGTCAGCTTCTCGGCCAGTTCGTCCGGCGGGTAGCCGTCGCGGACGTGCTCGCCGATGAAGCTCTCGTCCCCCTCCTCCGCCACGCCGGAGCCGCCCGCATCGCTCGGTGTGTTGATGACGGCGTAGCCGCCCGGCCGGAGCACGCGGCGGAAGTTCTCGAAGACGGCCCGGTCGTCCTCGATGTGCTCCATTACGTCCACGGAGAGAACGAGGTCGTACGTGTTCTCTTCGGCCATCGGCTCGGTGAGGTCGAGCTGGCGGAAGAGGATGCGGCCGGCGTGGGGCGTCCGGTCGAAGAACGTGCGGGCGCGGGCGAGGTACTCCGCTTTCACGTCCACGGCGGTGACCTCGACGTGCGGGTACGTGTCGAGGAGGAAGTAGGCATACTGCCCGAAGCCGGTCCCGGCGTCGAGCACGCGCAGCGGCCGGTCCATCGGCATCGTCTCGATGAGGGCTTCCACTTCGCGCCGGACGTACCACGCCCGCAGGAAGACCGTGTCGAGCAGCCGGTAGAAGACTTTGTTGAGCCGGGGCGAGCGGGTGAACACGCGGCCGAGCCGGTCCTTAACGGGATCGTAGTCCATGATTCGTGATGCGTAAGACGTAAAGCGTAAGGGTGCCCACAGCAAAGCGTAGAGGCAAGCTCCCTTACGTTTTACGCTTCACGTTTTACAAACCAGCCCTTCGAGCGCTTCGCAGATGCGGCCCCAGCCGGTAGCGGCCCGAACTTCCCGGACGCCCTCCTCCAGCGCCTCGGCCATCTCCTCCTCGAAGAAGCGGACGGCGGCAGCGGCGAGGGCGGCGGGGTCCTCGGGCGGAACGACGAGCCCGGCCCGCTCGTGCGGCACCGACTCGGCCAGCCCGCCCACGTCCGTCGTCACGACGGGCCGTTCGAAGTGGAAGGCGATCTGGGCCACGCCGCTCTGCGTGGCCGAAAGATACGGCTGCACCACGAGGTCGGCCGCGCCGAAGTAGCGGGCCACGCGGTCGGTCGGAACGTACTCGGCGTCGAAGCGGACGGCCTCCTCCAGCCCGAGGCGTCGCACCTGCTCGCGGTACGGGGCCTCGTCGTCGTAGAACTCGCCGGCCACGACCAGCCGGACCCCGGGAAGCCGTGCACGGATCTGCGGCATCGCATCGAGCAGGACGCGGAGCCCTTTGTATTCCCGAATGAACCCGAAGAAGAGCAGGACCGGAGCATCGGGCGGGAGGCCAAGCGCGGCGCGGGCCTCGGCACGCGGGACGGCCTTGCCGAACAGGTCGTAGGTGGGGTGCGACGCCTGCCGTACCGGCACGTCCGGTGCCAGCGCCTCCACGTCGCGACGGACGCTGTCGGAGAGCACGAGCAGCCCATCGCAGGCACGGAGGAAGTACCGGCTGAGGGCGCGGTCGCCGGGGCGTCGCTCGTGCGGGAGCGCGTTGTGGACGACGGCCAACCGCCGCGTCCCGCCGTCCAGCCGCCGGGCGACGGTCCCGAGCGCGGGCGCGAAGAACGGCATCCAGTGCTGGAACACGACGGCGTCCGGTGCGAGGTCGCGGAGGTGCCGCGCCGTCCGAAGCCACGACCACGGCCCGAGCACGTCGATCAGCCGGGGTGCATCCAGCGCGCCTTGGGGCGGAGTCATCTCAAACTGCGTCCGGCCGGGGAAGAGGAACTCCGGGTATTGCCGGCTGAACGTGACGGCGCTGACGCGGTGACCGCGCGCGGCCAGGCTCCGCCCGAGCGAATGCGTGAAGTGCGCGATCCCGCCCCGGTACGGATAGAGCGGGCCAACGAGGGCGATGTGCTGCGGCTTCGACACGAGGAGGGCGCTGGGTGGGCGTCGAAGATACCGCCCGTGCTCCGGCTACTCGAACCCGCAGGAGCGGGGAAGCCGGATGACATAGCGCACCGTGACGGCCGACAGGCACGGCGGCGCAGCATGGGCCGGCCGTGGGGGTGATCCGCTACACCCGCCGCCTACGGCGTTACCGCACGACGGTGAAGACTCGCTCGGTGTGGACGCCGTCCCCCGCAGCGCGCACGACATACACGCCCGGCACGAGGCGAGCGGTGTCGAAAACGAGGCGGTGTTTCCCTGCTGCGAGCCGCCCGCCGTGAAGCACGGCCACGGCTCGCCCGAGCACGTCGAAGACCACGACCCGCGCCTCCCCCGCCTCCGCCAGCGTGAGCGCCACTGTTGCCGCACCCGCCGACGGGTTCGGGTACACCGAGAGCGACGACGCTTCCGGGGTCTCTGTTGGCTCCTCCGTGTCCGTCCCCTGCGTCACCTCCAGCGTCAGCGGGACCTCGACCGCCTCGCCCATCTCCGCCGTGAACGCCTGGAGCGTGGCGGTGTACGTGCCCACGGCCCGCGCGCCCGGCCGGAACGTCAACTCCACCGTGCGGCTCTCGCCCGGATCGAGCGCCCCGTCCCACGCCTCCACCACCAGCCACGACGGCGGCAAAGGGTGCGGACGTACCGCCACCAGACCCGAATTATCAAAGTCGCTCCACGGGTAGTACAGCACGCCGTTGGGGTCCGTCCGGCTTCGGACCGGCTCCCCACCCATCCCTCCGCTCCCCGTCCCCGGCAGCGGCTCCGAGAGCGGCGTCACGAGCGGTTCCGCCCCGCCCGGCGCGGTGTCGCCCCCGTACTCCTCCGCTACCACGATACGGCGAACCCCAGGCTGAGGGGGAAGCGCCGTCCCGACCTCGAAGCGCAGCCCCGCCGCATCCTCGCTCGTGGAGTGCGCGTCGAGCCCGAACCCGAACTGAGCGCCGGGGTACGCCTCTAGCTCGACGGGGTACCCCTCAGCGACGTTCCCCAGCGTATCTACGGCCCAGAGGCGGTCGCCGGAGAAGTCGAGGTAGTAGTAGCGCTCCGTCGCGGGGTCGTAGGCGAGCCCGACGGCGTTGACCCGCTCGTCCTCCGGGAGGTCCGCCCCGATGGGCAGCTCGATCCGCCGCCCCGTCGCTACCCCGTCGAGGTCTCCTTCTAAGAGCAACGCACGACGAAGGCCGTCGGTGTACCTCTCTTTATTGAGCCACCACAGCGTGGCGGTGTCGGCGTTGTAAGTCACCCCCGTCGTCACGGGGAACGGCGCGAGCTCAGCCACCTCCGGGTGCTCGAAGATGCGGACGAAGCCGAGCGCCGCGTCGAGCTCGATGGTGTCCCCGCTGCTGTAGCCCGCAGCGAAGAGCCGACCATCGGGGGTCATCGTGAGGCCATGGGCGCTCGCGCAGCAGCCTGGGAGATCCGCGCGGTCTACGAGGATGAGCACCTCGCCATAAACTCCACACGCGCTTCCGAGCGCTTCCGTACTGAGGCGAGTTGTTCCTTCGGTCCTCTGCAACGGGCGGTCGAACGAGAGGCAGAAGGCGAGCGCTTCGCTCCCAGTGTTCGTCAGCGTTACCGTCTCCGCCGCTGTCTCACCCTGTGGCACCGCCACACTTAGGGTTCCGGGCTCCACGACGAGTTGCGAATGAGCACTCGTCCCGAGCAGCCAGCTTACGACGAGCGCGATCAGCAAGCGCCCGGCGAGCCGCGCGGGGATCTCCCGCGCGGCCCGCTGTGTCAACGTCAGTCGCGGGTTGATCAGATCGAGGCAATTCCTGCGTAGCAGAGGTTCAGATGCACCAGCTTCAGCAACGACACGCTCCAGAGACCTTGCCACGAACGGGCGTAGACCCGGTCGCAGAACCGATCCCACAAC
>JBBSMX010000217.1:0-4751 GCA_038232935.1 Rhodothermales bacterium
CCCATCCCCTACCGAGTCCGTGCCATGACGTGGGTCCTGCTCATCGAAGACGAAGCGCGCCTCGCCGACAGCGTGAAGCCCGGCCCCGGCCGCACCGTCTACCTCGGCGTGGCCCTCGACCTCCGCGCGGTACCCTCCAACTGATTCTCCCCCGATGCCCGACTCAAGCGAAACCCTCGACGGCTACGTCGTCGACCTCATCTGCCTCCGGAAGTACCCCGCCGGCGAGTACGCCGAGCGTGCCCGCGAGCACACCCGGACCTGCGCCCTCAAGGGCCACTGCATCGAGAGCGGGTTCGCCCTCGTTTCGGACGACGGCCGCGTGGCCCTCCTCGACCCCGGTGCCACCGTGAAGGTGGTCGAGGCCATCCGGGGGAGCGAACGAGACTCCGGCATCCGCCTCCGCGCCCGACGGGAGGAGCGAGAGGGAGAGATGGAGACCGCCGCCGTCAAGGAGATCACGTCCTGAACCGCCATGCCTTTTGCTCTCCGTACCGCCCTCGCCCTCTTACTCGTCGCCTCCCTGGCCGGCTGTTTCCGACTGCTCCCCACGAAGGGCGGCGGGATGACCGAGTTCGGCGGCCCGCGCCGCGTGGACTCCGCCGACGTGGTGCTTCCGGCCGGCTACCGCATCGAGGCCGTGGCGACAGGGCTTGCCTTCCCTACCGGCGTCGCCTTTGACGACGACGGGCGCGCCTACGTCACCGAGGCGGGCTACTCCTACGGCGGCTTCTCGTCCACGCCGCGCCTCCTCCGCGTCGAGAGCGACGGGCGCACGACCGAGGTCGCCGTGGGTGACAACCCGCCGTGGAACGGCGTCGCCTTCTACCCCGGATCGGGTCCGGGGCAGGCTGGAGCCTTCTTCGTCGCCGGGGGGCACGAGCGGCCCGGTCAGGTGCTGCGGATCACGCCGGACGGCGAGACGACCGTGCTCGTGGATGGGCTCCCCAGCCTCGGCGACCACCACACCAACGGCCCTGCCGTCGGTCCGGACGGGTGGCTCTACTTCGGGCAGGGCACGGCCACGAACGCAGGCGTCGTCGGCCTCGACAACTTCGCCTTCGGGTGGGCGCAGGAGCACCCCGACTTCCACGACACCCCCTGCCGCGACGTCACCCTCGCCGGGCTCAACCGGACCACCCCGAACCCCCTCACGCCGGACGAGGGCGACCGCGCCACGACGGGTGCCTTCGTCCCCTTCGGGACGTCCACCGAGGCGGGGCAGGTGATCCCGGGGGCGCTCCCGTGCAGCGGGGCCGTGATGCGGGTGCGGCCCGACGGGAGCGGCCTGGAGCTCGTCGCTTGGGGGTTCCGCAACCCGTTCGGCCTCGCCTTCGCCCCCGACGGGGCGCTTTACGTCACGGAGAACCAGTACGACGTCCGCGGCAGCCGCCCCGTCTTCGGCACCGGCGACCTGCTGTGGCGCGTCGAGCCGCAGCCGGAGACGATTCCGTGGTATGGCTGGCCGGACTTCTGGGGGGGTGTCCCCCTCTCCGAGGACGGGTTCGAGGCCCCGGGCGAGCGGGCACCGGGCACGGTGCTCCAGGAGGCGCCGGGCCACCCCCCGCGCCCCGTCGTCGTCCTCGGCGTCCACGCCTCGGCCAACGGCCTCGACGTCAGCCGGGAGGTCGCCTTCGGCTACGAGGGCGACGCCTTCGTGGCCGAATTCGGGGACATGGCTCCCGGCACGGGGAAGGTGCTCGCCCCCATCGGCTACCGGGTGGTGCGCGTGGACGTGGAGGCGGGGACGGTCCACGAGTTCGCCGCCAACAAGGGGGAGACGAACGGCCCGGCCTCGTGGCTCGGCACGGGGGGCCTGGAGCGGCCCGTCGCCGTCCGGTTCAGTCCCGACGGGCGGGCGCTCTACGTCGTGGACTTCGGCGTGATGACGATCGGCGAGCAGGGGCCGGAGCCGCGTCCCGGCACCGGCGTGCTCTGGCGGATCACCCTGGACGGAGGGACGCCATGAAGCCGCTGCACGTGATTCTCCTCGCCGGCCTCCTCGGTGGCGTCGGCACCGGGTGCGGCACGGCCCGCCGCGGTGCCGCCGTCACGGAACCGCAGCAGCAGACGGTGCAGGTTCGGCTCGGCGAGCGCGTCTTCGACGCCACCTGCAACGGGTGCCACCCCGGCGGGACCGCCGGGATCGGCGTGGCGCTCAACAACAAGCCGCTGCCGGGGTGGCTCATCCGGTTCCAGGTCCGCAACGGCGTCGGCGCCATGCCGGCGTTCTCTGAGGAGGCCGTCAGCGCCGCGGAGCTCGACGCGCTCGTGGCCTACCTCCAGTGGCTCCGCAGGCTCGACCCTCGTGATGAAGCCCTCGATCCGAGCGAATAGCTCGGCATCCCCAACTCTCTGTCCCAACCCTCCGTGCCCATGCCAGCCCTCTCGCCTCCCGAAACGTCCTACGGCGCACGTATGGAGGAAATGTTCGCCGCCGTTAGCGACCTCTATGCCGACTACTGGAACGACTTCTTCCACTTCGCCCTCTTTGAGGGGGACGAGCCGGACGAGGAGCCCTGGGACGAGGCCTTCGCACGCACGCACCGGCGCTACATGGACGAGCTCCGCATCGAGGAGGCCGAGCGGGTGCTCATCCTCGCCTGCGGCCGAGGCGGCTTCGCCGACGTCATCGCCCGGCACACCGACGGCGAGGTGGTCGGCATCGACGTCTCCCGGCCCCAGCTCGCGCACGCCGCCCGGTTCGACCGGCCCAACCTCCACTTCCGACACCTCGACGTCATGGATGTGGACACGCTGGACGAGCGGTTCGACGCCGCCGTCTGCCTCGACGCCGCCTGCTACTTCCCCGACCGGGCGGCCTTCGTAGCGAAGGTGGGGCAGGTGCTCCGCCCCGGCGGACGGTTCCTCGTCGTGGACTGGTGCCGGAGGGAGGGGGTGAGTCGGCTGCAGGAGGAGCTCGTACTCGACCCGTTCATGCGGGCCTGGGCCATCGAGCGCCTCGAGACGCCCGAAGGCTACCGGCGGCACTTCGAGCGGGGCGGGTTCGGGTACGTGACGCTGACCGACCTCAACGAGCAAGTCCGCCGGAACTGGGAGTTCGGTTACACGCAGGCGCTCCGGGCCGTAGCCGAGCTCTCCGAGCAGAGCCTGCCCGCGCTGATCTGGCGCGGGATGAAGCTGGGCCCGCGCGGCGTCGCGCTTCAGAAGGAGCAGTTCGCCTCGGCGCTCTACATCAAGGCCGGCTTCGACGCCGGCCTCCTCCGCTACGTCCACGTCCTGGCCGAGAAGGCGTAGTCCTCTCACTTCCTAACCCCCTTCCGCCATGCCCATCACGAAGTACGCCGAAACCGCCCTCGATGCGATCCCTGGCCTCCAGGAGCGCGGCCACGAGCTCGCCCACGGCCTTCACGTCGCCATCCTCAAGGGCGGCGAGCCGGCCCGGACGCTGGCCGACCTCCTCCACGGGACGTGGCTCGGCCACCCCCTCCACGCCGTCCTCACGGACCTCGTCATCGGGGCGTGGGGGGCCGGTGCCGTCTTCGACGTGGCGGCCCTCGCGAGCGGGGACCGCCGTGCGCGGTGGGCCGGCGACAGGCTTGCCGCCCTCGGAATGGCCGCCGCCGTGCCGACGGCCCTCGCCGGGCTGGCCGACTACTCGGCCGTCCCGAAGCCCGCCGCCGGGGCGGCCACGCTCCACGCCGCCCTCAACGACCTCAACATCGCCCTCTACGCCCTCTCGCTCCGCGAGCGGCGGCACGGTCGGCACGGGCGCGGTGTAGCGATCTCCCTCGGTGCCCTCGCCCTCACCGGCGTCTCGGCGTGGCTCGGCGGCCACCTCGTCTACGACCACAAGGTGGGCACCGACCACAGCCCTTCGTTCGACGAGGGTGCGGACTGGCAGCCGGTCCTGGCCGAGGCCGACCTGCCCGAGCAGGAGCCCACGCGAGCGGAGTACGACGGCGAGCCGGTCCTCCTCTACCGCGACGGCGAGGCGCTCTACGCGCTCGCAGCCACGTGCGCCCACGCCGGCGGTCCCCTTGATGAGGGCGAGGTCGAGGGCTGCGCGGATGCCGGGTGTACCGTCCGCTGCCCGTGGCACGACTCCGTCTTCGACCTCCGGGACGGCTCCATCGTCCACGGCCCGAGCGTCCACCGTCAGCCCGCCTTCGATACCCGCGTGCGTGAGGGGCAGATCGAGGTACGCCCCCGCTCTACCTGAGGGCGACCCCGCGTTCTCGGCCTGCCTCTTCTCCCGGTTCGGCTTCAGTCCTCTGCTCCAGTCTCTTCCCCCTCTGTCCCGCACGAACATTCCCAACCCCTCCCTCTGGCTCGCCACCGCCACCGGCGTGGACTACCCCGCCCTCGCCCCCGATGATCGCATCGTCGTGGATGTCACCGTCATCGGGGCGGGCATCGCCGGGCTCACGACGGCGCTCCTCCTCAAGCGCAGCGGCGCGCGCGTCGCCCTCGTCGAGGCGGGCCGCGTGTGCGCCGGCGTCACGGCCTACACCACGGGCAAGGTCTCGTCGCTCCACGGTCTGACCTACCGCTCGCTCCTCGCCGACTTCGGCGAGGAGACGGCCCGCATCTACGGTGTGGACGGGACCGTGCTCCACGGCCCGGCCGTTCGCCCGCTCGAACCGAAGACGCTCCGTGCCGACGAATCCAGCTAGCCCTGAACCCACTGCCCCGCTCCCTTACCGAGTCTGCCGCGATGAAGTACCTCCTCACCGCCCTCGCCACGCTGGCCGTTCTCGGCCTGCTCGCCCTCGTCTTTCCGTACACCG
>JBBSMX010000218.1:0-4685 GCA_038232935.1 Rhodothermales bacterium
CGGCGACGAGCCGTTCATGGCCGACCTCACCATGGTGTTCGAGGACCCGGACGGGGACAATCTGACCTTCGCGTGCCAGTCGAGCGCGCCGGGCGTGGCCTCGGTGAACAACTGCGCGGGCGGCACGCTGCGGGTCACGCCGAGAGGAGAGGGCACGGCGATGGTCACCGTCACGGCGAGCGATCCCGATGGCGAAGATGCCTTCGATGCGTTCACGGTCACGGTGGTCACGAATCCGCCACCCACCGTCGTCAACCCCATTGCGGACCTGTCGCTCTCGCTCAGCGACCAGCCGTTCGTAGTCGATCTCGCCACGGTGTTCACCGACCCGAAGGGGGACGATCTCATGTACAGTTGCCAGTCGAGCGCGCCGGGCGTGGCGTCGGTGGGCGACTGCTCGGGCGGGGTACTCACGGTCACGCCGGTGAGCGAGGGCACCGCCACCGTCACCGTCACGGCCACCGATCCCGAAGGCGCGAGCGCGGAGGATGCCTTCGTCGTCGCGGTGGGATGTGAACCAGTCTCGTTCGTGACGGTGGTGCCGTCACCGCTCCAGCCAGAGCGGGGCAGTGCGGTCGTGATTACGGCCGATGTGAGAGGCAGCGACGACGTCACGCTGCGGTATCGTCAGGGTGGAGCGGCCAGTTTCGAAGCGGTGGCGATGCAGCGGAGCAGCGGGCGCTTTGTGGCGACGATCCCCGGCGACGTCGTCACCGCACGAGGCGTGGCGTACTTCGTCGAAGCACGGAGTCTGTGCGGCACCCTCTCGCAGAGCGGCGACTTCGCCCTCCGCGTCCGCGTCCCGGCGGGCATCGCCAGCCCGGTCTTCCCCGCGGCGACGGTGCAAGCCGGCTACCGGCTTGTCTCGGTCCCGCTGCTGTTGGAGGAGGCCGGGGCCACGACCGTGCTGAGCGATCTCGGTTCTGCCTCCGACGGAGCGTGGTGGTTGTACGAGTTGCTCCCCCCTGGAGAACAGGGGGATATTCCGGCCGGCGGTACCGAGGAGCAGGAGTACCGGGGCGATCCCGCCGCCATCGCCATGGTGCCCGGTGAGGCGTACTGGTTGCTGGTGCGCGATGGCGGAAGCTTCAACTCGGGTGCAGGCACGACCATCCCCAGCGACGACCCGTTTAGCGTGGACCTCCATCCTGGATGGAACCTGATCGGCACCCCGTTCGGATACGACGTGCCGCTCGGCCGCGTGCGCAGGGAGAGCGGCGCGCCCCTGCAACTCCAGACCTTCGAAGGCTCGTGGCGCATCGAGACAGCCGCGATGAGCCCGTTCCGCGGCTATGCGCTCCTTGCCGACGCCGAAGACCGCCTTGTCGTAGAGCCGGAGGCCGGGGCCGCCCCGCCCGCCCGGGCTGACCACGCGGGGGGCAAAGAGAGCGGAGCGCGTTGGGCCGTCACCATTGCCGCCGAACTCGGCCGAGCACGCGACGACAACAACATCGCGCTGGTGTCTCCGAGCGCATCGGAGGGGCGAGACACGTTGGACTGGTTCGAGCCTCCCCCTATCGGGGACTACGTTTCGGTCTCGTTCGCCCCGCCTGAGAGCGGTGCCGCCCCGCTCACGATCGACGCGCGGCCGGTGGCAGAGGAAGGCTCCTCGTGGGCTCTTCGGGTTCGGAGCAGCCTCCAGGGAGAGGTCGCGTTGACGTTCAGCGGGCTGGAGAGCGTCCCGCCCGAGTTCGTCGTCTGGCTCGTGGACGAGGCAGGGGCGACGGTGCAGGACCTCCGGCGAGACGTCCGCTCCACGGTCGTGAGCCAGGGTAGCGGCGCACCCGCTCGCATGCGGCTCGTGATCGGGACGGAAGCCTACGCACGGACGACGAGCGGCTTCGACGGCACCGCACCGACGGACTACCACCTCGCCCCGAGCTACCCGAACCCGTTCCACTCCATAGCCACCATTCAGTATGCGTTACCGAGCGCCGAGCACGTCCTCGTGGAGGTGTTCGACATGCTCGGCCGTAGGGTGGCGACCCTCGTAGACCAGGAGATGGAGGCGGGCTATCACAGCGTGGTGTGGGACGGCCGAGCGACGGGGGGGCAGGCCGAACTCGCGAGCGGGGTGTACATCTATCGCCTCCACGCCGGCTCGTTCACGGCGACGCGACGGGCCGTCCTCGTGCGTTGAAAGGGGTGAGGCCGAGCACAGCGCCCTCCGGTAGCGAGCGGTGGCGCTGACGGTTATTGGTCATCCGCTGGAGGCTGAGGGCGCTGATCGTCGCGCCGGGGAAGCTCCTGGAAAAACTCCTCCGTCTGCGGCTGCGCGCGGTGGACGCGATCCTCGGCGTCACGGCGCTCATCGGGCACGAGGCCCCGGCGGAAGGGCCGACTCGCGCGCGTACGCAGCGGGTCGATGAGCCGGGTCTGGAGGACGATGATCAGCTCGCTCGCGCCCGATGATCGAGCGGCTCTTGATCGAGAAGAAGTACCCGAGCAGAGGGATGTCCATGAGGATGGGGATGCCCCGCCGCGAGACCGACTCCTCCGTCGAGTACAGGCCGCCGATCACCGTCTGCTCCCCGTCGAGGAGGAAGACGTCCGTCGCCGCCTGGTTCTTGTCGATGATGATGCCCGTCCCGCCGAGCCGCCCGGAGCTTTTCTCGACGTTGACGATGAGGTGCACGAACTCCACGGGGTCCAGGCCGGGGTCTTCGTCGTCGAGCACGAGGACGGGTCGCACGGTGATGACGACGCCGGTGGGGATGTACTGCGTCACCGTATTGCCGGCGAAGTCTTGCAGCGTCACCGGGATGTCGGAGCCGCTCTGGATCCGGCCTTCCTGCCCGCTCCGCACAATGATGCTGGGGCTCGAGATCGTCTCCCCGACACCGCGGGATTCGAGGAGACGGAAGATGCTGTTGATGGCCGCGAGATCGACCTGGTCGGGCCCGACGATCATGTCGGAGATGCTGTCGAAGAGGGAGCTCGTGTTGAGAAAGAGGCGGAGCTGGCCGGAATCCTGCCCTCCGTTGCCCCCGCCCGCTCCACCGCCCGATCCGCCCTGCTCACCCAAAATGGTCGACCACTGGGTACCGATCTCGCGGAGGCGGTCGACGTTGGCCTCGAAGATGATGGCGTCGATGCGGATCTCGCGCTGGCTCGCGTTGACGGCCGGGCGCGCTGGGGCGGCGACGGTTTGCCCGGGCGCTACCACTACGTCGCCGCCTGCCGCTTCCGCCGTCTCGACGAGGAAATCCCGGTCGGTCTCGCGGTAGGTCAGCCCCGACTGGGAGAGCACGAGCTCGAATGCGTTGAGGAACTGGAGGCCGGACACGTTGATGCCGATGGGTGCCTGCCGCTCCGTGAGGTCGACGACGGATTTGCCTGTGACGCGCTGAAAGAGCGGGTTGACGAACTCGATGAACTGATTGAACGGCGTTGAGGCGGAGAACGAAACGAGTTGGTCGGGGGGGATGTAGGTCCGGATCTGGCGCTGAGCCGGCGTCGGGTCCACCTGGGCTGCTGCGGGAGCGGCGAGAGGGCCGAGGACGATCACGACCAAGGACAGGAGCGCGGAGGCGGGAGCGAGGCAGCATTGGAGCGCGAAACATGGGTGGCGGTTCTAGTGGGAGTCCCGAGGCGGATCGTCCGCCTGTCGAGCTATACGTCAGGGTAAAGGAAGCCGTACGAAACCGGTCTCGGATCACGACGCCAGGATCCACGCGTCCTCCGTGATAGCCTCCCCAAGTTCTTCCAAGGCTCGGCGTGCCACCGAAACCGAGGGGTAGGGGCCGACAGTAACGCGGTAGCGGCCGAGCGTGGGTGCCGCGACGACGGACACGCTACCGATGTGCTCGGCCCGGCCCCTCAAGGACGCCGCCCGAGCACGAGCGCCTTCCTGTGTCCGAACGGAGGCCACGACGACTGCCCACACGCTCTCCCCGTCAGTCGAGGAGGCGGGTCGGGTGGGTATCTGAGCCGGGGTGGCCGTCGTCGCGGCCACGGTGGTCCCTGCGTTGCGGTCGGCGTTCGCCGGGGACGATGTGGGCCGTAGACCTGCCGAGACCCCGACGTTCGTGATACCCGTCGTGACGCCTGCTGCCGTGACGACGGCGTACGCGAGGTAGGTGTTGCCGCGGGCCGTGCACCACGAGATCAGCGGGGTGAGGCCCATCGCAACCGCTTCGGGGCTGGAGGCCCGCAGGTAGCGGATGCCCGGTTCCGCTCCGGCCGTCGCATCGATGACCACCCCGCCGGCCCCTTCGAGCGCGCGACCCCGGCGTGCTACGTCGGCTATGCCGTCGGCATACTGGTCGATTATACCGTCCGGAGCGAGGTCACCGAGGGCGAGGGAAGGGGTGCCCCGTGCCGTCGTATCGGCAGTTAAAGTGGAATCGGTGAGCCATGTTGAAGCGGCGGCCTGCGCGAGGGCTGCGGGAACGGGACGTCCGCATTGGGTCAGCGCCCAGGCGTCGAACGCAGCCTCGCTGGTACCACCGGCTGACGACAACGGGCGACCACTGTGTGGCCGGGTCGGCGATCTGCGCGGTGAGCGTCGGCTGCCGACCCCCTCGCTTGCGCGGACGTCCCGGCTTGCCGGTCCGTGGGGGAACGGGGCCATAGAGTGCGGCATCGAGCCGGAGCCGGGTCACGACCGTGGCGTGCTCGCAGACGGCGGCGAGCAAGGCGACCACTGCGAAGCCAGAGTCGGCGACCATGACGACGCGGCGGTC
>JBBSMX010000219.1:0-4620 GCA_038232935.1 Rhodothermales bacterium
GGCGGGTGGCCTGGTCGAGTACATTGCTGGTCATCGGGTTGGCGGGGTTGCTGGTGCGAGGGGAGTGGTCAACTCCACCCTACGCACGACGCAGCGACTTGCCAACCCGTTCTCTACTTCAACCCGCGACTGACGTTGACCTACGAGCCGGACGCGCTCGTGACGCTCACGACCCATCAGGACGGCCACGTCTCCAAAACCATCAGCGGTCGCAACGTCGTCCTCGCTTTCCGGCTCTCCGGCGTCGAGGCGGACTTCCCCAACGTGGCGACGCAGCAGAAGATCGTCCCGGCCCTCTCCGCCCGGACCAAGAACCTGATGAACCTCAAGCGGTGGAAGCTCACGGAGGCGCAGTTGCTGAAGTATTTCAAAGGCGAGAAGCAGGGCACCACCGGCCTGTACATCTCAGGCCGCCCAAAGATGAGCCAGTCGCGGGCCGACACGTGGGTCACCCACGCCGAAACCCTCCTGATGCGCGCCGAGAGCGGCCGGAATCGGGCGGCCGTCGAGAGCACGTTCGTCGAGAACTTTTTCCCCGACCTCGTCCACTCGAAGGGGCAGGACTGGTGCGAGGAATCGCTCGACCTCTACGTCCGCTTCCTCAAGGAGAACATGCTCGGCTCGCTCCAGAAGGCGCTCGACATCATCACTCAACTCCAGCCCGACGACCGCAGCGCCGCCTGACGAGCTACGCCGCTGAACTCCGAACGAACGTTGGACATCGCGACGTCCCGCCTCCACAACCAGCGCCTCGTCGGGGCGAAGCTCGATGGGGCCGCCGATGTCGTGCGGTGGCTGGGAGCCGTACAGGCCCAGGATTACCACGGGGCGAAGTGGGCGCTCGCCCAGCGGATGCGCGGCACCGACAACGCGGCCCTCGACCGCGCGTTCGATGAGGGGGCGATCCTGCGCACGCACGTCATGCGGCCGACGTGGCACTTCGTCGCGCCGCAGGATCTCCGATGGCTGCTCGCGCTCACAGCCCCGCGAGTCCACACGGTAAACGCCTCCAGTTACAGGAAGCTCGAACTCGACGACGCCACCATCCGCCGAGGCCACGCGCTCCTAGCTGAAGCGCTCCAAGGCGGCCATTACCTCACGCGGCAGGAGCTCGCCGGCGTCCTCGAAACGGGCGGCATCCAGGCGCGCAGCCAACGCCTCGCCTACCTCGTGATGCACGCCGAGCTCGACGGGCTGATCTGTAGCGGCCCGCTGCGTGGCAAGCAGTTCACCTACGCCCTCCTCGACGAACGCGTCCCGCCCGCCCGGGCACTCCCGCACGACGAAGCCCTCGCCGAACTCACCCGGCGCTACTTCGCCAGTCACGGCCCGGCGACGGCCCACGACTTCGCGTGGTGGTCGGGGCTCACAGTGGCCGGCGCGAGAGAAGGGTTGAACCTAATCGGCACCGACATCGAGCGCGCGACGGTGGGCGGGAAGACGTACTGGACGGCGGCCCCCACTACACCCGCCGAGGTGGAGGACCCGACCGTTCACCTCCTTCCCAACTACGACGAGCACGTCGTCGCGTACAGGGACCACGGCCCGTCGTGCGATCCGGCGGCGCTGAGCACCCTTCGTACCCGGAACAACGGAGCGCTCGACGCCCACTTCATCGCCGTCAACGGGGTGGTTGTGGGCGGGTGGCGGCGGTCCGTGAAACGGGCACGCGTCGTTATAACGATGAACCTGCCAGTCATCTTCAGCGAGCCGGAACGGACGGCCCTGAAACGCGCCGCCGCAGACTACGGCCGGTTCCTGGGGACGCCGGTCGTGTTGGAAAGCAGTTGACGGGGCGGGAGCGCGCAGACTGAGAGGGGATAACAGCACACCCCGCTTGTCCGTCTTGAACTGCCTCGTGAGCCGGTCTTTGAGGTCGCGTTGGGCCACGTAATCCGTAGCGAGATGGAGGGTAAGAGGGTGTTATTTTTAACATGACGCAGGGCTGTCATTGAGGCGCGCGATGTTGTCCTTGCCGCCCGCCCCTCTGCCTCTCTCGCCGACCGGATCGCTTCGGATTGGCGCGGCGAGCTGGGCGACGCTCCCGATGCGATCCCCAATAGAGAGAGCTTTCCCAATAGAGAGAGCTTGCCATGCATTCTCCTGTCTCCCTCGCCATCGAGGTCGCCGGCCTTGTGAAGACCTTTGGCCCGACCCGTGCGGTCGACGGTATCGACCTCCGCGTCCGCACGGGAAGTATCTACGGGCTGCTCGGCCCCAACGGGGCTGGAAAGACCACGATGGTACGGCTTCTCGCCACCCTGCTCCGACCCGACGCCGGACGCGCCCTCGTGCTGGGGCACGACGTCGCCCGGGAGCCTGAGGCGGTGCGTCGCCGCATCAGCCTGACGGGCCAGTTCGCATCGGTGGATGAGGACCTCACGGGCTCCGAGAACCTGCGGCTGCTGGCCCGGCTGCTCGGATTCTCCCGGTCCGACTCCAGGGCGCGCGCGGCCGAACTGCTCGCCGCCTTCGACCTCGCCGAGGCGGACTCTCGCCAGGTGAAGACCTACTCGGGGGGCATGCGGCGGCGGCTCGACATCGCCGCGAGCATCCTCCGCACCCCAGACCTCCTGTTCCTCGACGAGCCGACCACGGGGCTCGATCCCCGCAGCCGAGGGCAGGTCTGGGACATCATCCGCCTGCTGGTCGCGGGCGGTACGACCGTGCTCCTGACGACGCAGTACCTCGAAGAGGCCGACCAACTGGCCGACCGGATCGCCGTCATCGACCACGGGCGCGTCATCGCTGAGGGTACCAGCACGGAGCTCAAGGCGTCCGTCGGTACCGGCGTGCTCCACGTACGACTCGCCGACCCGGCCCAACGCGATGCGGCCCGCGTGCTGCTGGCGCAGTGGTTCGGCGACGGGGTCCACCTCGACGCCGAACCACGCGCGCTCGCGGCGCAACTCGCCGACCCCAACCGCGCCGCCCCGGCCCTCGCCTCACTGGCAAACGCCGGCATTCCCGTCACCGACTTCTCGCTCGGCCAGCCGAGCCTCGACGAAGTCTTCTTCGCCCTCACCGGCCACCCCACCGTCGACTCGAACGACGGCGTCGCGGCCCTAGCCGAACCCTACCCGTGAGCACTTCCGTTCGGGCCACACGCCCCACCGTCGACCCCGCGCTGCGGGCGACCCTGGCGGCGCGCCATACACCGACCCGACCGGGCTTCGTCGCCCACACCCTCACTTTCGGCTGGCGCGCCCTGTTAAAGATCAAGCACACACCCGAGCAGTTGTTCGACGTCGTCGTGACGCCGATCATGTTCACGGTGCTGTTCACGTACATGTTTGGCGGGGCGCTCGCCGGCTCGCCCGGGGCCTATCTCCAGTTCCTGCTGCCGGGCATCCTCGTGCAGACCGTGACCTTCACCACGGTCTACACCGGCTTCACGCTCAACACGGACATCTCGAAAGGGATCTTCGACCGCTTCCGCTCGATGCCGCTCTGGCAGCCCGCACCTCTCGTCGGTGCAATGGCGGGCGACACCGTCCGCTACACCGTATCGTCGCTGATCGTCGTCGTGATCGGATTCGCGCTGGGCTACCGCCCGGAGACGGGCCTCGTCGGCATCGTCTTGGCCGTCGCGCTGCTCGACGTGTTCGCCTTCGGGATCGGGTGGGTGTTCACGACGGTCGCGCTGTGGGTGCGGACGCCCTCGACGGTGATGACGCTGAGCTGGATGGTGCTGATGCCGCTCACGTTCGCCTCCAACATCTACGTCGACCCGGCGACGATGCCGGGTTGGCTGCAGGCGTTCGTCGCCGTTAACCCGGTGGCGCTCGTAGTGACGGCGGTGCGAGGGATCCTCGACGGCACCGTGACCGCAGGGCAGATCGGTCTCGGTCTGCTGGCCCCGGCCGTCGTCACGGCTCTGTGCGCACCGCTGGCGATGGCACTCTACCGCCGCGAGCGCTGAAGGAAGATGGTGGGCAGTGAGGGACTCGAACCCCCGACCCCCTCGGTGTAAACGAGGTGCTCTAAACCAACTGAGCTAACCGCCCGGAAACGCGAGCGGCGAGCGACCGTTGCCGACGCTCGCCACTCCTGGAGCGGGAAACGGGATTCGAACCCGCGACCCTCAGCTTGGGAAGCTGATGCTCTACCAACTGAGCTATTCCCGCATATCGCCGTGGTGGGAAACCTCCGCCAAAGAATTGCCAACTTAATCGCATTCTCTGCGAAAGTCAATCGGCCGACCCACGTGACAGGCCCCTTTACCTATATTTCTACGCTCTGCCCACCTCCCTGCCGAGGGCTCTTCCTCGGCCTCGGGGCACGGCGTCCAACGTAGCACTCTGCCTCGCTCAACGCTCGAAAGTTGCCATGAAAAGAACGTATCAACCGAGCCGCCGCAAGCGCGCCAACAAGCACGGCTTCCGCAGCCGCATGGCGACGAAGAACGGCCGCAAGCTCCTGGCCCGCCGCCGCTGCAAAGGCCGCAAGCGCCTCACCATCAGCGACGCGAAGCCGGGTAAGTAAACGTCAGTCGCGGGTTGATCAGATCGAGGCAATTCCTGCGTAGCAGAGGTTCAGATGCACCAGCTTCAGCAACGACACGCTCCAGAGACCTTGCCACGAACGGGCGTAGACCCGGTCGCAGAACCGATCCCACAA
>JBBSMX010000220.1:0-4548 GCA_038232935.1 Rhodothermales bacterium
CGAAGATGGCCGTGGTGGGGGCCTCGATGCGGAAGTTGCTGCATATCTGCTTGCATATCTGCTATGGGGTGCTCACGAGCGGGCGACCGTTTGATGCTTCGCTGCATCCCGCCTCTTGACTTTCTCCATCACAGCATCTCTACTCTTCATGCGCCGCTTCCTCTCCCCCCTTCTCGCCACGTTCCTCCTCATCGCCCTCGCTGCCTGTGGAGGCAGTGAACGACCCGAGTCCACCGACAACCAGACCGCCGAGGCGGGCAAGCTCGTCGTCTACGCCGGCCGCAGCCAGGCCCTCGTCGAGCCGATCGTCGACCGCTTCCGCGAGGAGACGGGGATCGACGTGCAGGCGCGCTACGGCCGCGACGCCGAACTCCTCGCCGCGCTCGAAGAAGAAGGCGACCGGAGTTCGGCCGACGTGTTCTGGGCGAATACGGCCGGCGCGCTCGGTGCGGCCAACAACGCCGGCCTGCTGACGGCGCTCCCCGACAGTCTCCTCCAGAAGCCCGAGACGTTCGTCCCGTCGAGTGGGCTGTGGGTACCGGTGACGGTCCGCTTCCGCGTGCTCGCCTACAACCCAAAGAAGGTGCAAGCGGACGCGCTGCCGACCTCCGTGTTGGATCTGCCGTCGATGACGGACCTGCGCGGCCGGATCGGCTGGACGCCGACGTATTCCAGCTTCCAGGACTTCGTCACAGCGATGGAAATCGAGCATGGGACCGACTCGACGCGGACGTGGCTCCAGGGCATGAAAGCGCTCGATCCGAAAGCCTACGGCTCGAACACGCCGATGCTGGAGGCGCTCGCGGCCGGCGAGATCGACGTGGCGCTCACGAACCACTACTACGTCCTCCGCATGCTGCGCGGCGGCGGCGAGGGCGAGTACGAGGGGGATGAGGAAGAGGAGGAGGAAGAAGAGGAAGCGATGGAAGGCCGCGACGCGCCGGTAGCGATCCACCGCTTCGCGCCGGGTGACACCGGCAACCTCGCGCTCGTGACGGGCGCGGGCGTGCTGGGAACGGCGACGCACCGCGAGAACGCCCTCCGCTTCCTGAGCTACCTGCTCTCGGCCGAGGCACAGGAGAGCGCCGCCGAGACCGTCCACGAGTATCCCATAGTGCGCGGCGTCCGGCTCCCCTCCTACTTCCTACCCTTCGATGAAGCCGTCAGCCTCAGCCCGGCGCTCGACTTCGAGCGGCTGCGCGACATGGAGGGCACGCTGCGATTGCTCCGCGACGAGGACCTGCTCTGAGTGATAGCGTGAGCCTCCCGTCGTGACCACGAGCACGCTCCGCCGCTACCGGTCTCGGTGGTACCTGTGGCTGCCCACGGCGCTCGTCGTCGTGGGCGTCGTGGTGCCGCTGGGATATCTGGTGGTGCGGGCGTTCGGCGCGGACGCGGGGGTGCTGGCATCGCTCGTCTTCCGGGTGCGCAACCTCCGGCTGCTCGGCAATACGGCGGCGCTTACGGTGGCGGTGCTCGCGCTTACGACGGCACTGGCGCTCCCGCTCGCGTGGCTCGTGACGCGGACGGATCTGGGCGGGCGGCGGGTGTTCACCCTCCTCGGCGTCCTTCCCCTTGCCGTGCCGGGCTACGTGATGGCGTACGCGCTGCTCGCCACGGCCGGGCCGAACGGCACGCTCGCCCACCTCGCGGGCGTCGTCGTGCCCCGGCCGAGCGGGTTCGTGGGGGCGTGGCTCGCGCTGAGCCTCTACACCTTTCCGTACCTCTTCCTCGGCCTCCGCTCCGCGCTGCTCGGGCTCGATCCGGCGCTCGAAGAGTCGGCTCAGTCGCTCGGGGTGGGGCGGGGCGAGGTCGTGCGGCGCGTGGTGCTGCCGCAGCTCCGGCCGGCGTTCCTCTCGGGCGGGCTGCTGATCGCGCTCCACGTGCTCGGCGACTTCGGCGTCGTCTCGCTCATGCGGTTCGAGACGTTCAGCTACGCGATCTACCTCCAGTACTCGGCGTCGTACGACCGGGTGTATGCGGCGTGGCTGGCGCTGATGCTGCTGGCGCTCACGGGTACGCTGCTGCTCGGCGAGGCGCGGCTGCTGCGCGGGCAGCAGTTCCACCGGGCGGGCCTCGGACTCGCGCGGCGCACGAAGCAGACGGCGCTCGGCCCGTGGCGGATTCCGGCGTACGGCTTCGCGGGCGGCCTCGGGTTCCTCTCGGTCGGGCTGCCGGTCGTGACGGTGTGCTACTGGCTCGGGCGCGGGGCCGAACGCGGGACGTGGAGCGACCTCTTCGTCGCGCTCTGGGACTCGTGCAGCGCGAGCGCACCGGCGGCGCTGCTGGCGGGCGCGCTCGCACTCCCCGTCGCCTACCTCGGCGTGCGGAAGCCGTCGGGCGCGACGCGGACGTTCGAGCGGATCGCGTACCTCGGCTACGCTACGCCGCCGCTCGCCTTCGCCCTCGCGCTCGTGTTCTTCTCGCTGCGCGCCGTGCCGTTCGCGTACCAGACGCTCGGCCTGCTCGTCGTGGCCTACGCCCTCCACTTCCTCGCCGAGGCCATCGGGCCGCTGCGGAGCGCGCTCTATCAGGTACCGCCTCAGACCGAAGAAGCCGCGCGGTCGCTCGGGTTGGGGCCGCTTCGGGCCTTCTTCGAGGCGACGTTTCCGCTCCTGCGGCGGGGGCTCGTCGTGAGCGTCGCCTTCGTGTTCCTCTCGGCGCTAAAGGAACTCCCCATCACGTTCCTGCTTTCTCCCCTCGGCTTTCAGTCGCTCGCAATGCGGATGTGGAGCGCGGCGAGCGAGTCGCTCTTCAGCGTCGCCGCGCCCTATGCCCTCACGCTGATCCTGACCTCAACGGTGCTCGTCGGCCTGCTGCTGGCGGAGCGCAAAACATGATGCGTAAGAGTCGGAAGGCCACTCCCGACGAGGGTGACCACGAGGAACCCGAAGGCTCGGCGAAGCCCATCGCCCCTACGGGCGCCCGGGGCGCAACGAGAGCCATAGCTTCGGCGGCCTCATTCAATCACCTACTCGGCGAATCTCCCCATCACCCAATGACCGCCCTCCTCTCCGTCTCCTGCCTCTCCAAACGGTTCGCGCTGAACGCGCTGCCCGTCGTGAACGGGCTGTCGTTCGAGGTGGCCGAGGGCGAGACGTTCGCGCTCCTCGGGCCGAGCGGGTGCGGGAAAACGACGGCGCTCCGCTGCATCGCCGGCTTCGAGCGGGCGGACAGCGGAACGGTGAAGCTCAGCAACCGCACGCTCGTCGCCGACGGCGTGGCGGTCCCACCGGAGGAGCGCGGGATCGGGTTCGTGTTCCAGGACTACGCCCTCTTCCCCCACCTCACGGTCCGCGACAACGTGCTGTTCGGGCTGCGGGGGATGGGCAAGAAAGACCGCGCCCGGCGCGCCGACGAGGTGATCCGGCTCGTCGGGCTGAACGGCTTCGAGCACCGGCTCCCGCACGCGCTCTCGGGCGGGCAGCAGCAGCGCGTTGCCCTTGCCCGCGCGATTGCGCCGCGCCCCCGGCTCCTCCTCCTCGACGAGCCGTTCTCGAACCTCGACGCCCTCCTCCGGCAGGAGATGCGCGAGCGCGTCCGCGACCTCCTCAAATCCGAGGGCATGACGGCCCTGCTCGTCACGCACGATCAGGAGGAGGCCCTCTCCTTCGCCGACCGCGTGGCCGTGATGCAGAACGGGCGGATCGACCAGATCGGCACGCCGGAGTCGGTCTACGCCACGCCGCGCACGCTCTTCGTCGCCCAGTTCCTCGGCCGCACGAACCTGCTGCTAACGCAGGCCGACGGCGACGGGGCGGACACCGTACTCGGCCGGCTCCGGTTGAGCCGGCCGGCCGAGGGGCCTGTCCTCCTCTCGATCCGCCCCGAGCACCTCGCCCTCTCCGCCCGCCCGGATGCCGCCGACAGCCTCGAAGGCACTGTGCTCACGCGGGAGTACAAGGGGCACGACATCACCTACCGCGTCCAGCTCGGCTCCATCGACTGCCTCGTCCACGCCGACAACCGGACGCACTTCGCGCCGGGCGACACCGTGTGGGTGCGGGCGCTCGAACCCGCCGTCGTGCTGGAGAAAGTCGGCGAGGTGCCGGCGGCGGGGTGAAGGGGCAGGTCGTTATCGTTGCTCTCGGGACACGACGGAATTCGAAATCGCCCGAACGATGACCGCAGAGCCTGCTCCCGCGCAGGCGGAGGACGGACCACGGACCGCTTTTTCGCGTCAGCCTGCGCTCTGCCTTCGATCGTCCGCGCGGTAGAGCAACAGGCAGGATGGTTGCGGGTGGCGGTAGCGACCGGAGCGCCGCTGCCGTTAGCGAGACGGCCCTTCCTCCCACCCGTCCGTCGCTCCAGCCCTTGATTTTGTGCAAGCACCATGCTTTATTGTGTTTTAGTTATGCTAACCATCCCCGGCTTCCCAAGCCATGCCCCCGCCGTATGCACCCGAGCGCCCAGCCCAGGCCGCGAGTCGAGACCTCGACCGGTTGTTCAGCGCGGCCTATGAGGAGTTGCGGCGTCTCGCGGCCACGGTGAAACGCGGGGCCTCGAGCGAGACGCTCAATCCGACAGCGCTCGTCAACGAGGCGTACC
>JBBSMX010000221.1:0-4461 GCA_038232935.1 Rhodothermales bacterium
CGCTGAGGCCCGTATAGCGGGTTCTCGCTAAACAACCCGCCTCGAAGCCTTGCGCGACAACCTTCGCCTCTACCTCCGTATCCTCACCCACATGCAGCGGTTCCTCCCCGACGAGCGCGTCACACGCCGACGCAACCTCGCCGGTGATCCGAGGGGTGATGTAGCCGTCGATGGTGTTGACGAATCCGCTGACCTCGGCGTAGACGTGCGGTGTGAGGTAGCGGACGACGCCGTCGAGCGCGAGGCGAACCACGTGTTCTGCCGGGAGCGGCTCGGCGTCATGGCGCTGATCCCGGCCAAGACCCGACGCTACGTCGCCGTCGCGCGGAAACCGTACCGCTCGGAGATGGCGCAGACGCTGGGGTACGAGGCGCTCGGGCTCGCGGGCGCCCCGGAGGCGCAGCGGCGCTCTACCGGCAGCGGTGGAAGGGGGAGTCGCTCATGGCCGTGGTGAAGCGGAAGTGGGGCGAGGCGCTGGCGGGGCGGCGCGAGGGGATGCAGCGGGCGCAGGCGCTGCTTCGGGGCCTCGTCTACAACGTATATCGCCTCGTCGTGCTTGGCGTCGCGCCCACCCTCACCTAGCTTTTCGACAGACCAAGCCGCAATCTGTTCTGCGGCTTCCAACCATTCGCCGCTAAACCAAACCATGACCGAGCAGGCGAAGCGGGCGTTGATCGACCGCTACCTCGACGCCTACAACGACTTCGACGTGGACGGCATGATGGCGACCGTTCATCCCGCCGTCGAGTTCGAGGACGTCTCCGGGGGCGAGGTCAACGCCTCGGCGTCCGCTCCGAGCCCGGCGTCGAGACCGTCTTCGCGCTGCGGTTCTGAAGTGCCGCGTCGCTGCTACCCCGTCACGCCGCTCGTTCCAGCACAGCCCGGTAGGCCGCCAGCGTCGTTTCGGCGCAACGCCGCCACGTGAACGTCTGCACCCGCACCTGCCCGCGCTCGACGAGGTAGGCACGCAGCACTTCGTCCATGTGCGCTCGTTGCAGGGCCTCCGTCATCGCCGCCACGTCGAACGGGGAGACGAGGAGGGCCGCGTCGCCGGCCACCTCGGCGACGGCGCTCCGTTCGCTCGCGACGGAGACGCAGCCCGCCCCCATCGCCTCGATCAGCGGCAGCCCGAACCCCTCGACGATGGACGGGGAAAAGAAGACGCGGGCGCGGTGGTAAAGGGCGCGCAGCATCGGCCGGTCCGCGTAGCCGAGTTGAATCACGCGGCGTCGGGCGTCGGGCGCGGCGAGCATCGCACGCAACGCCGGGTCGGAGCGCGTCATTCGGCGGACGAGTACGAGCCGCATCGGGTCGTCCGGGGCGAACGCCTGTAAGAACGCCTCGATCGCGCGCCGGTGGTTCTTACGCGGCGAGCCCTGCCCGACGCACAGTACGAACAGCGTCTCCTTTCCCACGATCTCTGCGACCGCCGCGAGTTCGTCCTCTGCGGGCGGATCGAGGAAGTACGGGTCCGCACCGAGTGGGGTGATCGCAATATGGGCAGCCGGTAGATCGATAGCGTGTTCCAGCAATGCATCTTTCGAGGCTTCGGACACCGTCAGCACACGGTCGGCGGCACGGAGAGCGTGGAGCAGCTCGCGCCGCCAGAATCGACCGGCACCGACGCGGTACGCGAGCGTAGGGTCCGTGAGGCGAAGGTTCTGGAGCGGCAGTGCGTCGTGAATCGTGACGACGGAGGGCGGGCCGATCCCGCGCGGCAGCAGGTTGAATGGGGCGTGGAACAGGTCGAAGTCGCGCCCGCGCAGCGCACGCCGGAGGGCGTAGAGTGTCCGGTACGAGCGGGGTGGCGCGTCGAAGACGAGGTCAGCGCAGCGGTCGGGGCTGAAGCACGCCGCAAGGCCGGGCGTGCGGGTGACGAGCGTGAACCGGAGCCACGGGTCGAGGGCGAGGGCTTCGCGGACGAGGTTGTCCACGTACGTGCCGACGCCGCTGTCGGGGCCGTTCAGGTAGCGCGCATCGAGAGCAACATGCATGGCTCAGTCGGCTTCGACGGGTTCGCGTGGCGGATCGGCCGTCTCTGCTGCTGCCAGCCCGAGGGCCGCGCCGAGGTCGCGCTCGGCCCGTTTCTGCGACCACTGTGTGAGGGCGAGCACGAGGAGGTTCAGCGCTTTCATGCAGACGCTCTGCACGAGGAGCATCCCGGCGAGTGAGGCCGTCGCCACCCGCATCGTCTTCGAGAGCTCGACGCTCGCGCCGAGGAAGAGGAGGTCTTTGCTCGGAAGGAACGGCAGCCGGTTCATCACCACGAGCACTGTCACGAACGTCAGCCACACCCGCAGCGGCACGTCCGGCACCGCGAGGCTCCACATCCACACGAGCGCCCCGTTCGCCGCGACGAGCCGAGTGAGGTGAACGGCGGCGAGCCCGAGCGCCTGCCGCGGCGAGAGGGCGAACACGTGCCGCCGGAACACGACCCCGAGCGCGATCACGATGCCGAGCCCGACCGCCCCCGCCACCCAATAGACCCCTTTCCCCCCGCCGATCCACGCGCTCAGGTCGAACTGCCCGATTCCCACCATCGCCGCGACGAGTGCGAGCGCGACGGACATCGAGCTGGCGGACGAGACGATGTTGTTGTCACGGACGGTGCGGAAGGCGTGGCCCCGGTCGATCCCGCGCTGCGCGGCCCAGACGTAGAGATAGACCTCGCCGGAGTAGCCGAGCAGGTCTTCGTTGTAGACCCGCTTCCGGGCGCAGGCGAGAAAGGTGTCGAGCGGGCGTGTCCCCCAGAGCGGGCCGTAAATCAGGATCTCGGAGAGCGGGAGCGAGAAGTAGACGAAGACGAGGAGGACGTAGAACAGCGGGTGCGTCGGCAGCGCGGCGAGGATGGATGCCCAGCCGACCGACGAGAGCTGCCACACGATGCCCGTGGCGATCACGGCGGTGAGCAACCGGCGTCCCCACGTGAGGACGGATTTGCCCCGCTCGGACTCCAGCGCGGCGGCGGCGCGCTGGCGCCACGCGTGGAAAACGGCGAGATAGCGGGCGGTTCGGTCCATAAGCGGCAAGCTACGCTGGGGGTGCCGGGAGGTTGTGAGGAACCGGCGAATGCAGGCCCGGCTCCCTGCCCCTTCGCTATTCTTCCACGCCCACCCCTCCCACGCCACATGAACGTCCTCATCTGGGCCACGACCTTCGGGTCCGATCTCTGGAGCCTCGCCCGCTCCCTCGACCGGCGCGGCGATTGCACCGTCCGCGTCGTGCTCGACGATCCGGCGGCGTTCCAACGCGAAGGCGTGGCGCAGCTCTTCCCGCTCGAAAACACACCGCTCATCAAGCGTCGCCCGTGGCACCGGCTCGTCGGCGTGCCGGGGTTCCGGCCGGACGTGACGGTGATGGACAACCGCGTGCCGCTGCGCGCGCCGTCGCCCACCGGGTTCATGCTGTGGCACGGCTTCGGCTGGCGCGGGCCGAACGCAGCCGAGGGAGACTTCGCGTGGGTCCACCGCGCGATCCGTACCGCGTTCGGCGACGCGCGCGTCCCGAACCCGCGCTTCCGGTGGCAATGTTTCGGCCCGTGGGACTTCGAGCACCGCACCGAAGTCAGCGGCTTCGCACCCGAGAACTGCCGGCTCATCGGGGCCGTCAGCCACGACGACCTCCGCGTGCCCCTCGACCGCAGCCTCGCGCAGCCGTTCTATCCCTTCGACCTGCGGCGCAAAACCGTCCTGCTCGCCCCAACGTGGCACTACGGCGAAGTCTTTGCCCACTGGGGCACCGACGCCGACCTCTTCGACCGCCTCCTCGCGCACCTCCACCGCCGCGAGGTGAATGTCATCCTCCGTCTCCACGACTCGTTCCGCTTTCCTCGGCCGTATCGTCGGTTTTTGGACGACCTCGCGCGAGGCTACCCGAACGTCCTGCTCAAGTTCAAAGACCGCCACCCGGACAACTTCCTCGACCTCCAGGTGGCTGACGTGCTCGTCACCAACTTCTCCTCCATCGCCAACCTGTTCTACGCCACGCTCCGCCCGACCGTCCACGTCTACCCCGTCGCAAGCGCCGACGAGGCATTCATGGACCGGCAGTACACCGTGTTCGGCGTGCGCGAGAAGGAGGTCGAGTCGGCCCGGTTCATCTGGAAGCTGCCACCCGAGGAAAACGGCGGCCTCCTCGCCCGCGACTTCGACGCGATGATGGCCCACATTGATCGGGGGCTCGACGAGCCGGAGTGCGGCCGCGCGAGGGCGCAGGCGTTCCTCGACGCGTACATGCTCGGGGCCGACGGGCACGCAGCCGAGCGGGCGTGGCAGACGATGCGGGAGGTCGTCGCTACGGCACAGGCAGCTTGACCCCCTGTCTAGCCACCCATCAGTTTCACAGGTGAGGCGCGAAGCGGATCGGAATCGGCTCACCGAGGCGTAATCGGTGCTCCAGGTAGTCCCATCCGATCCGGAAATAGCTCTTGTCGCGCCGGGAGCGCCGATCTACGAGGTGCCG
>JBBSMX010000222.1:0-4352 GCA_038232935.1 Rhodothermales bacterium
TCAGAGACGAGGATGTTGTCGATAGCAAACATAGTACCAATAGACTACGGCCTGCAGCGGGCTGTGTCAACGGTATCGGGACGGGGGCAAGGTTTTTTAAACCGAATCGGATGGTATTCGTGCTCCATCGGCTTTTTTCTTTGCGTTCTGCTCGCGCAGAGCGTGAGGCCCGCTCGACGGCATTTCACAGACGCCTTACAGCGTCCGCACAGCTGACCCGACTCGCACTCCCGTGACGCGATGCTGTCAGCGGGCGGACGTACTTTGAAGCCCTTCCTCACGATGCTAGCCTCGACGCCGACCATGGAGAACCGCAACCTCGTTTCCGCTCAGCCCGTGCGGGCAGAAGAGGACTTCGAAAAGAAGCTCCGCCCCCAATCGCTCGACGAGTTCGTCGGGCAGCAGAAGATCAAGGACAACCTCCGGGTGTTCATCACCGCCGCCCTCCAGCGCGGTGAGTCGCTCGACCACGTCATGCTCTCCGGCCCGCCGGGGCTCGGCAAGACGACGCTCGCCTACATCATCGCCGAGGAGATGGGCGCGGCCGTCAAAACCACGAGCGGACCGGCCCTCGACAAACCCGCGAGCATCGCCGGCATCCTCACGAATCTCGACGAGGGCGATGTCCTTTTCATCGACGAGATCCACCGGATGAGCCCGATCATCGAGGAGTACCTCTACTCCGCGATGGAGGACTACGCCATCGACATCCTCATCGACTCCGGCCCGAGCGCGCGCTCCGTGCGGATCTCGCTGCCGCCGTTTACCCTCGTCGGCGCGACGACGCGGAAGGGCCTCCTCACGGCCCCGCTCCGCGCCCGCTTCGGGATCGACTTCCGCTACGACTACTACACGGCCGACCTGCTGCAGAAGATCGTCCTCCGCTCGGCGAGCATCGTTGGCATCGAGATCGAGGAGGAGGGGGCGCATGAGATCGCCCGCCGCAGCCGGGGCACGCCGCGCATCGCGAACCGACTGCTCCGCCGCGCCCGTGACTTCGCCGAGGTAGAGGGCGACGGCCGGATCACGGTGGCGCTCGCCGACTACGCCCTCAACGCGCTCGACGTGGACGAGGCCGGGCTCGACGAGATGGACGCCCGCATCCTGCTCTCGCTGATGGAGAAGTTCGACGGCGGCCCCGTCGGCGTCTCGACCCTCGCCGTCGCCGTGAGCGAGGACCCCGGCACGATCGAGGAGGTCTATGAGCCGTACCTGATTCAAGAGGGGTTCATGGCCCGGACGCCGCGCGGGCGCGTCGCCACGCCCCGCGCCTACGCCCACTTCGACCTAAGGCCGCCGGCCAAACAGTCCGACATCTTCTCGGAGTTCTGATGCCGGACGCTCGCCTCGCCTCCCTGCTCCGGTCCCTCGACCAGGCCTTCGACGAGAGGGCGTGGCACGGCCCGAACCTGTGGAGCGCGTTGCGCGGCGTGACGCCGGACATTGCGCTCTGGCGGCCTCAACCGGACCGGCACACCATATGGGAACTGGCCGTCCACGCGGCGTACTGGAAATACCGCGTGCTCCGCTACGTCGCCGCCGCCCCCCCGCAGGCGTTCGACGAAGAGGGCTCGAACTGGTTCGAGCGGACGGGCGGCACAGCGAGGCAATGGAGCGCAGACAAAGCACAGCTGAAGGACTGGCATGCCCGGCTCCGTGCTGCTGCGGTCGACTTCGATCCGGCACGACTCGACGCTGTCGCCTACGACCGATACATCTACGAGGATCTGCTGCTCGGCGCGGCGGCGCACGACATCTACCACGCCGGGCAAATCCGCCTGCTCCGCCGGATGCACGAAGCAGCCTGACACGCGAGCGCCCCGGTCTGCCGAAGCGGACCGGGGCGCACTGTTCAAAGCCGGAGGGCTTAGTCGATCGCGTCTTCTGCGCGGTCGGAGGCTTCGGAGCGGAGGTTGCCCGCTTCGCGCTTCACCTTGCCCTTGGCCTCCTGCATCCGGCCTTTGGCTTCCATGCCTTCGTCGTCGAGCATGTCGCCGACGTTCTTCTTGACTTTGCCTTTGGTTTCTTCCCAAGCGCCGGAGGCTTGGTCCTTCCGGCCTTTGCGTTGCTCGCGGTCTAGGCTGTCTTCGAGACGATCTTTCTTATCCATGATGGGCTCGCTGTAGATAGGTAGTTAGAGGGAAGTGCCGCACGAGTGCGGATGTGAATGTTATATGTAGTGAGTTCCCTTTAGTGCCCTTCGATCGCACAATTCACGAACGGCCGTCGCGGGATTCGAGGAAATCCTCGCGCAGTGTCCGCGTGACGCGGTCGGCGGCGAACTCGGCGAGGCGGGCGAGCCCATGCGCCATCTCTTCGACGGAGAGCCGGGCGAGCGCGCGGGCGGTGATCACGTTGCCGGCCGCGGGCGGGAGCCCGAAGAGGGTGTTGGTGAGCACTTCACGCTCGCTGACCTTGTCTTTCCAAATCGTCTCCCGCGTCGCGCCGTCGAGGAGGACCATGTCGGCTTCGACGGCGAAGTACGTCGCGCCTTCGTACGAGTCGGCGACGAGGCCGTAGTGGTAGACCCGGATGTCGAGGATGAAGTCGGACGTGTTGGGGTCGTTGACGGGCTGGAGGCCGAGGGTGGGAGCGCTGCCGGCGAGGGCGCGCCGGGCGAGGATGTCGGCTACGTCCACGCGCGCGGCGGCCGAGTCGAGCCGGGCCTGCGCCTTCCGCGCCTGCTCCCACTTCGCCGTCGCCGTGCCGACGCGGACGGCTGAGCCGATGGGATCGCGGGGGTCTACGAACGCTTCGCCCCACGGCCCGCTCGTCACGCGGGGTCCCGGCGGAATCGCCGCAATCACGGCGACGCTTCGGTCGGCGAAGTCATAGCTGCGCAGCCGGTTCGAGGGGCCGCAGCCGGAGAGTACCGGGAGCGCGGCGAGCGCGAGCAGCAGCGCGGGGAAGAGCCTGCGATAGACACGCATGGAATCGGAACCTGAGGTCGGATCGGGGATTGTGGGAAGGGGCAGCGCTCGTTCGATAGCGCTCGCCATGCTCTCAGCCGCGCCCCTCGCATGCCGGGTAACAGCCCCGCCTTCCACGCCCGCTGGCGCGGGCTTGATTCCCTCCGCCCGGACCCGTACCCTTCACGCGCTTCGCCCCCTTCACGGCGCACTTCACCCACCCATTCCGAACCCATGCCCTACGTCGTCGCCGAGCCCTGCATCAACTGCAAATACACCGACTGCGTCGAGGTCTGCCCCGTAGACTGCTTCTACGAGGGTCCGAACTTCCTCACGATCCACCCCGACGAGTGCATCGACTGCAACGCCTGCGTGCCGACGTGCCCCGTCGAGGCCATCTACGCCGACGACGAGCTTCCCGCCAAGTGGGAGCACTACAGCGAGTGGAACGACTACCTCTCCCGGCAGTGGGCCGAGCTAGGCTACAACATCACCGAGAAAAAGGACGGACTGCCGACGGCCGAGGAGTATTCCACCGAGCCCCAACTCAGCCAGAAGTCCGAGGAGGACATCCTCACGTGGGAAGGCGCGGAGTAGCGCCGGCGGCTAGCGCGGGGCATCGGTCGGCAGCGTCGGGAGATAGCGCGGCGGCTCACGGCGGCGCGTGGCCTGCTCGTAGGCGTAGGCCAGCCGGATCAGCACCGGCTCGCTCCAGCGCCGCCCGATGAACGAGATCCCGACGGGGAGGCCGTGCGCGAGGCCCGCCGGGACCGTCACGTTCGGGTAGCCCGAGACCGCTGCCGGCTCCGAGCTCGACGTGATGAAGTGGTCGCCGTTGACGAGGTCGATGGGCCACGCCGGGCTGCCCGTCGGCGCGACGAGCGCGTCGAGGTTGTGGGCGTCCATCAGGCTGTCGATGCCGGCGCGGGCGTGGCCCCGGCTGCGGGCGAGCGCGGCCCGATACGTCGAGTCCGTGAGCGCGCCCTTCTCCTGCGCCGCCTCCAGAATCTCCTGCCCGAACCACGGCATCGAGGCGGCGGCGTGCTCGTTGTTGAAGGCGATCACGTCGGCGAGGGAGCGGACGGGAGCCGTCGGGTGCGCGGCGAGGTAGGCGTCGAGGTCGTGCTTGAAGTCGTAGAGGAGCACGGTGTACTCGTCGCCGCCGTAACCACCGGGGAGCGCGAGCGAGTCGACGATGACGGCTCCGGCCGCGCGCATCGCCTCAACAGCCTCGCCCGCGATCCGGTCCGTGTCGGGGCTGTCGCCGAAGTGGCTCTCGCGGAGCACACCGATCCGCGCGCCCTGGGTAGATTCAAACGGTCGTCGCAACACCTCAACGGAGGCAGTTGCGATGAGTACTCGGAAGCGGAGTTCGGACAAGGCGGGGCGAGGCCCTCTGGGATCTCTGGGGCGACCCCCGGCCGCACACCGTGAGCATCAGCA
>JBBSMX010000223.1:0-4287 GCA_038232935.1 Rhodothermales bacterium
GAACTGCGACGAATCAGCGCGGCGTGGTCGTCAGAACGGACGGCAGCACAGCAGGGCGTCGACTGGCAGTTCACGACGGCTGACGCGCGGGTGAAGTTGAAGCGCCTCTACCCGACATACACGCTGTGACGCTGCACTAGCTCGTGCTCACTCTCTGCCGCCTCCTGTTCAATCCGTACCCATCCGATTCCCTGCGTCCTGACTCAGCGCGCGAGGGTCACGCGCCGCGTCTCGCTCGCCGTACCCGCCGTGAGGCGGACGAAGTAGACCCCGCTCGGCAGGCCGCGCGCCGCGAGTAGCGCCTCGTGCTCCCCAGCCGCACGCGCTCCGTCCACGAGCACCGCCACCTCCCGGCCGAGCACATCGTAGACGGCGAGGGTCACGGGGCCGGCTTCCGCGAGCGTATAGCGCAGTGTGGTCGTGGCGACGAACGGGTTCGGGTGCGCGTGGCCGAACTGCATCCGCGCCGGCGCGGCACCGGCCTCGGAGGCCGTCGCGCCCGCTCCGAAGGCGATGATGGTGCCCGCATCGCCGACCGCCCAGCCCTGCGTCGGGCTGACGAACGAGATGCCGCTGAGGTTGACGCCGGTCGGGGTCGGCTGGAGCTGCCACATCGCGCCGCCGTCAGTGGTGTACCACACTTGGCCGGCGTCATCGGCGGTCCAGCCGGTGCTCTCGTCGAGGAAGAAGAGTGCGTCGCCCCCGGCGGTCCCGTTGGAGACGTCGGTCCACGTCACGCCGCCGTTCGTGGTCTTCAGCACGGTGCCCCCGCTGCCGACGATGTAACCGACCTGCGCCGAGAGCATCTGAATAGCCTTCAGGTCATTCGTGGTCCCGCTCGCCTGCGCGCCCCACGTCGTGCCCCCGTTGCTGCTGAACCGGATCTCGCCCTCGCGCCCGACGGCCCAGAGCAGGTCGGTCCCAACGGCTTCGACGCCTTCGGTGCGGTTGGCCGCGCCAGTGGAGAAGGCCGTCCACGTCTGGCCGCCATCGGTGGAGCGGGCACCGGCCCCGTCGCGGCCCGCGGCGAACACGAAGGTCTCGGTGCCCCACGCCACCCCGCGTAGATCGTCCGCTCCCGTGCCGATGGGCGCGAACGCCGTCCCGTCCGTCGTCCGGTAGACCACGCCCTCATCGGTGGCGACGATGCCGACGCCGCTCTCGTTAAAAGCGAGCCCTTCGAGGTCGAAGCCGGGAAGCGTCTGTGCGGTCCACGTCTGACCGCCGTTCGTCGTCGTGAGCAGGGTACCGCCGTCGCTGCCAGCGTAAACCGTCTGCGCATCGACGGCGAAGACCACGTTGAGGTCGGCTGCGGTTGGGCTGGATTGCAGAATCCACGTCTGCGCCGATGCGCCGGGAGCGAGCCAGCCCGTGACGAAGGCGAGGACGAGCAGAGAGGTGTATCGGAGGGAAAGCATGAGAATAGGGGTTGATGGAGCGAGAGGAATACGCCGAGCGAGGGGTTTGTGCAGCGGCTGCACAGACTCGTGCAGCCGCTGCACATCTGGAGGGAAAACAGGCCCTCGCGGCGCTTTTAGGCCATTTTTGGAACCTTATCTTCCCTATTCCAAACCCTGTGCCAGCACCGTTCGACCCGCTGCTTCTTGCGTGGTCGCTTCGCTCCCGGACGCAAAAAGCTGCCCCCCTTGACGAGGGGGACAGCCGCGAGAAGGGACGTGGGCCGGAACCGGAGGTGAAAGTCGGAGCCCCGGAGCGAACGCGAGCGCAGCGGGGGTCGCGCTAGAACGGTACCCGAACGCTCAGCCCGACCGCGTCCGTTGCGACGGTTGGCCCGACCGTAAACGCCTGCGACTCTGGCCCGCCGAAGACGAGCGCGTCGAGCACCGCGTAGGACCATACCGCGGCGGTGGCCAAGGCCAGCGCGTTGCGCGTCCGGTGCCACGTGTTGAAGGTGTCGTAGTGATCGGCGATCTCGGCGATCTCGGCGGTGTCGGTCGCGTCGAGGTAGTCTTCCCGCGCCCGGCTGCGGGACAAGCTCGCGCGGATCAAGCCGGGCAACCACGAACGGATGGACGCCGCCATCGCCGACGGGCGCGTGGAGCCGCTGTGGGAGACGAACCTCACGCGCATCGCGCCGGACGCCATCGCCTACACCGATGCGGACGGGCAGGAACACACGCTCCCCAACGACGAGGTCTTCGTCTTCATCGGCGGCGAGCTACCGACGAAGTTTCTGGAGGCGTGCGGGATCAAGATGGACACCAAGTTCGGCCGCCCCTGACGCGAGGTGAGGATGGAACCACTTCGGAGCACGAGCCCGACGAGCGCACGGGGTGGGCAAAAAAGGCCCCTAGAGGACGCGTGAAACCCCTACTTTAAACCTCTCGTTCGGAATGGCGCCCCTCCCCCTCCCTCTTCACCCTCCCCCTCCGTGAGCCACAACACCTCTGCTCCGCCCACCGGGAAATACCTCGCCGCCCTCGCCCTTGCCACCCTCGGCGTCGTCTACGGCGACATCGGGACGAGCCCGCTCTACGCCCTCCGCGAGAGCTTCAGCGAGCTCTACGGCGTCGCGCCGACACCCGACAACGTGCTCGGCGTGCTCTCGCTGATCTTCTGGAGCCTCATCATCGTCATCTCCATCAAGTACCTCATGTTCGTGATGCGGGCGGACAACAACGGCGAGGGCGGGATCATGGCGCTGACGGCGCTCGTGACGCCGAAGCGCCCCCCGCCGGGTGAGGACCCCGTCCGCGTCAGCCGGCGGCGGAACGCGCTCGTGCTGATCGGCCTCTTCGGCGCAGCCCTCCTCTACGGCGATAGCATGATCACGCCGGCCATCTCGGTGCTCTCCGCCATCGAAGGCCTGGAGGTGGCGACGCCGTTCTTCCGGCCCTACGTGATCCCCATCACGATCGTCATCCTCGTCGGGCTCTTCTCCGTGCAGTCCCGAGGGACGGCGGGGATCGGGAAGATCTTCGGACCGGTGACGCTCGTGTGGTTCGCGACGCTGACCGCGCTCGGACTGAACCAGATAGTGCGGCACCCGGACGTGATGGCGGCGGTGAACCCGCTCTACGGCGAGCACTTCTTCGCCGCGAATGGCCTCCGCGGCTTCCTCGTCCTCGGCTCCGTCTTCCTCGTTGTGACCGGCGGCGAGGCGCTCTACGCGGACATGGGCCACTTCGGCATCCGGCCCATCCGGCTGACGTGGTTCACGATCGTGCTTCCGTCGCTCCTGCTCAACTACTTCGGGCAGGGGGCGCTGATGATCGCCAACCCGGACACGGTCGTGAACCCGTTCTTCCTCATGGTGCCCGGCCCGGACTGGATGATCTACCCCATCGTCGTCCTCGCCACCTTCGCGACCATCATCGCGAGCCAGGCCGTGATCTCGGGCGCGTTCTCGCTGACACGGCAGGCCGTGCAGCTCGGCTACCTCCCCCGGATCGAGATCCGGCAGACCTCCTCGCGCGAGATCGGCCAGATCTACATCCCGTCGCTGAACTGGGTCCTCCTCATCGCGTGTGTCGGCCTCGTGCTCGGGTTCAAGTCGTCGAGCGCACTCGCGGCGGCCTACGGCGTCGGCGTGACGACGGACATGGTGTTCACGACGATCCTCTTCGCCGTCGTCGCGCGGCGGATCTGGGGGTGGCCGATCCCCGCTGTGGCGGGGCTGGCCGGCCTCTTCCTCGTCATCGACCTCGGCTTCTGGGGCGCGAACCTCCCGAAGATCCCCGGCGGCGGGTGGTTCCCGCTCGTCGTCGCCGCCGTCATCTTCACGGTGATGACGACGTGGAAGAAAGGGCGCGCGGTCCTCAACGAGCGGCTGCAGGAGGGCCGCCTCCCCATCGAGATGTTCCTCGCCGACAAGAGCGTGCAGACGCTCACGCGTGTCCCCGGCACGGCCATCTTCATGGCGGGGAATCCGGACGTGACGCCGCCCGCCCTCCTCCACAACATCAAGCACAACCACTGCCTCCACGAGCGCGTCGTGCTCGTCTCGGTGGAGACCGAGGAGGTCCCGCGCCTTCCCGACGCCGAGCGCGTAGAGGCTGAGGCGCTCGGACAGGGGTTCTTCCGCGTGCTCATCCGCTACGGCTTCGTCGAGAGCCCGGATGTCCCGGCCGTGCTGAAGACCGTGCAGCTCGACGGCCTTGCCTTCCCGCCGATGCAAACGACGTACTTCCTCGGCCGCGAGCGGGTGATCTCGACGGAGCGCCCGAGCATGCGGCCGCGCTGGCGCGAGAAGCTCTTCGGGCTGATGTCCAACAACGCCCGGAGCGCGACGAGCTTCTTCGAGATCCCGCCCAACCGCGTGGTCGA
>JBBSMX010000224.1:0-4160 GCA_038232935.1 Rhodothermales bacterium
CGTGGCTTGGTCGAGTACATTGCTGGTCATCGGGTTGGCGGGGTTGCTCTGGTGCGAGGGGAGTGGTCAACTCCACCCTACGCACGACGCAGCGACTTGCCAACCCGTTCTCTACTTCAACCCGCGACTGACGTTTAGTTACATGCGAGCATGTCGTCGGTCCATCGAGCTATGCCTTTAGAGCTAGCGATCCTTCTGTGAAGTACAGTACCGAAGCGAAATGCAGTCATCCCGTAATTGATTTGGCTGTCCTCCATGTCGTGAAAGGTCCTGGTGGTGGACTCCAACGCTCAGAGCGTGAGGTGGACCAGTTACAACCTATTGCAGTAGCCGGTTTTCCAAATTACCGAATTGGAGATACCGGGGCTTTGATTACAGGCCACATAGCGGGATTTCGTATGGTATCTGGCATCCGCCGATTCCTCACGAGTATGCCGCTTATCGCAGGTAACAGCGGTAGTCCGATAATCGGTGCAGACAATGGAGTTATTGGAGTCGCTGCCACAGGAGCGGACAGAATGGAGACAGCACCTGGGACAGAGAATCATGGAGCTATACCCATATCTGCTCTGGACCTCTTACTAGGCAACTGTTAGCTCGCACTTGAATAAGCTGGGCTGAGGGATGACAGTTTATGGAGCGTAGAGCCCCGATCCCCGCAGAGTGGGGCGGGCCGTAGTCGAGCCCATAGCTGGCCACGCCAATTCAGCGCCGGGGGAGGACTTCGTAGCGGCCCGTCATCCCGGCGTCGATGTGGTCGTCGACGTGGCAGTGGTACATCCAGATGCCGGGGCTGTCGGGGACCATGTCGGCCGTGAGCATGACGGCGGGTTGGAGCGAGACGACATCGGTGCGATGGCCGTCCCAGAGCACCGTGTTCCCGTGCCAGTGCGGCGTGTGCACGTCGATCTCCGTCCCGAGCCCGACGAGGTACCACCGGACCCGCTCGCCCTCGGCCATCTGCAGCAGCGGGAGGTTGCCGAAGACGAACCCGTTGATCCCGTGCATGAGGTTGCCCTCGACGAACACCTCGTCCCCGGCGAGCGCATCGAGATCGGTAGAGCCGGGTGCCGTCGTGAACCGGCGGGCGTTCTCGGCGAGGTACCAGCTCTTGTTCTCGTCGAAGACGTTGAAGAGCGTCACGAACTCGCGGTCCACATCGGTGGGGCGGCCCTCGGCGTCGGCCATGCCCCGGCGCGTGACGAGGATGACCCCGACGAGGCCGGTATTTACGTCCATCGTCGGATCGACATGGGAGTGGTAGAGCCAGACGATAGAGGAGGGGTCGGCGGCGCCGGGACCGGCGCGCTCGGGCACGGCCCAGCGGTAGGTGTACGTGCCGCCGGGCGGGATGCGGTCGTCGGCGCGGTCGGCCCCCGTGGTGCCGTCGTACGCCATCGAGCCCTCGTTGGCCTTCGTATAAAAGACGCCGTGGGGATGGACGGTGTAAGGCCGGCTCGCGTTGTTGCGGAAGACGACGCGGAGCGAGTCGCCGACTTCGGCGCGGAGAACGGGGCCGAGGATGCCCTTGTGAGCCCACTCCGGGGAGACCGGCTTCGGCGTGGTGAACGTGCTGTCGGTGTATTCGACGTAGCGGGCTTTGAGGTAGGTGCGGCCGATGCGGTCCGGCCCGCTCGTGACGAAGATGCTGTCTCGCGGGGTGAAGGGGCGGCCCATCATCTGCTCGGTGCCGGAGGGCGCGTAGTCCCACAGACCCTCCTCGGCGGCGACGTAGTACGTCCGCGTGACGCCAACCTGCGACCAAGCAGGCGCGCTGCACAAGAGAGAGCTAGCGAGGAAGACGAGCAGAAGCGTACGCATGGTCGGTAGCAGGAGGAAGCGTATTTAGAACGAATCCAAACTAACCATCCTCGCGCGCTCTGCCCTATCCTCCCCTGTTAATCAACGGCGAAGCCGCCGCCTTCGGGCATGGCGACCACGAGGGCGGGAGCACCTGCTGACAGACCACGCACCTCCGCGACTGCCCTCGGGCTCTCCGGCGCTCACTGCGCGTACTGCCCTCATCCCTCTCTCCTTCCAGCCCTGCACCCTCGATGGCTTCCCTGCCCGATACCGTCCAACTCGTCCTCTTCGGCGCGGCCGGCGACCTCGCCCACCGCAAGCTCCTCCCGGCTCTCTACGACCTCTACCGCGAGGGGTACCTGCCCAACCACCTCACGATCGTCGGCGTGGACCGGCGGCCGATGGACGACGAGGCGTTCCAGTCCTTCGCCTGCGACGCGGCCGAGACCCTCGGGCGGTTCTTCCCGGGCTCCGCCGACGCCGATAGCTGGTCCGCCTTCGTCCGCCGGCTCGCCTACGTCGAGGGCGACGTGATGGAGCCGGCGACCTACGAGGCGCTCGCGGACCGGCTGGACGCACTCGCAGGCGACGACGCGAAGAAGGCCGAGCGCGTGTTCTACTTCGCCGTCGCCCCGTTTCTCGTGGAGCCCATCGCCGAGGGTCTCGGCCACGCCCGGCTGCTCCGCGATCCGAAGCGCAGCCGGCTCGTCGTTGAGAAGCCGTTCGGGCGCGATCTCGAGAGCGCCCGCGCCCTCGACAAGCTGCTCCTCAACGTCGCCGACGAGTGCCAGATCTACCGGATCGACCACTACCTCGGGAAGGAGACGGTCCAGAACATCCTCGCTTTCCGCTTCGCCAACGCCCTCTTCGAGCCGATCTGGGACCGCCGCTACATCGACCACGTCCAGATCACCGTCGCCGAGACGGTCGGCGTCGAGCACCGGGGCGGGTACTACGAGCGGGCCGGCGCGCTGCGCGACATGGTCCAGAACCACCTCCTCCAGCTCCTCTGCCTCGTGGCGATGGAGCCGCCCGTCGCGTTCAAAGCCGACGAGGTGCGGGACAAAAAGGTGGACGTGCTGCGGGCGGTCCGCCCGATCCCGAGCGAGCAGGTCCACGACCTCGCCGTGCGGGGGCAGTACGGCACCGGGTACATCAAAGGGGAAGCCGTACCGGCGTACCGCTCCGAGCCCGACGTGGCCCCGCACTCGATCACCGACACGTACGTCGCGCTCAAGCTCGACATCGACAACTGGCGCTGGCACGGGGTGCCGTTCTACCTGCGGACGGGGAAGCGGCTGCCACGGCGCGTGAGCGAGGTCACCGTGCAGTTCCGCCCGGTTCCCCACCGCGCCTTCCCGGCCGGGGCCGACGAAGCGTGGCAGCCCAACCGGCTCGTCCTCCGCATCCAGCCCGATGAGGGGATTGCCCTGCGCTTCCAAGCCAAGCGGCCGGGGCCGTCGATGCTGCTGCGCCCCGTCAGCATGCGCTTCGACTACGACGAGACGTTCGGGGCTGCCCCGCCCGACGCCTACGAAACGCTCCTGCTCGACGCCGTGCGCGGCGACGCGACGCTTTTCATGCGCTCCGATCAGGTCGAGACGGCGTGGGCGGTCGTCGCCCCGGTGCTGGAGGCGTGGGCGAATACGCCACCGGCGGAGTTCCCGAACTACGCGGCGGGGACGTGGGGGCCGGCTGCCGCCGAGCGGCTCCTCGCCCGCGAAGGCCGCGCGTGGATCGAGCCCCTCGCCGACGCCCCGGTGTCCGTGCCCGGCACCCTTCCTTCGACGGCAGCTTTCTGAGATGCGAGGATCCCTCATAAACGGCTGTAATTGTTGATCGGGTTTTTTACTTTGGGCACTGAATATATCTATCCGAGAAGCCCGATGGAACGCAGAACTTTCTTCCAGCGGACGGGACTGGCACTCGCCGGACTGCCCGCATTAGGCACCGTCTCCCTTGCCGCCCCACAGACGCGGCCGGTTCATTTCTTCGACCCGATGGACTGGGACGCCGTACGCGACCAGTTCCCGCTGACGCGGGACCGCATCCATATGGCGTCGTTCCTCCTCGCCAGCCACCCGCGGCCCGTCGCCGACGCCATCGAGCGCCACCGGCAGGGGTTCGACGCGGACCCCGTGACGTATTGGGAGGAGCACTTCATGACGGCCGAGCCTGAAGTGGAGGCCGCCGCCGGGGCCTATCTCGACGCCGACCCCGCCCACATCGCGCTCACCGACAGCACGACGATGGGGCTCGGCCTCGTCTACGGCGCACTCCAGCATGGCCCCGACCACGAGATCCTCACCACACCACACGACCATTATTCCACCTTCGAAGCCCTTCGCCTCCGCGCC
>JBBSMX010000225.1:0-4093 GCA_038232935.1 Rhodothermales bacterium
CGTGTCGTTGCTGAAGCTGGTGCATCTGAACCTCTGCTACGCAGGAATTGCCTCGATCTGATCAACCCGCGACTGACGTTGTGTTAGGGTGGAATGATCGAGCAGAAAAGCTGTTTTTCAACCCGCGACTGACGTTAACTCAGACAGACACCGCCATGAAAACGTATAGCCAACGTCTCTTTCCGCGCGCGGGGCTGGCGCTGCTCGCGACCCTCGTCCTCTTCGGAGGCCGCCCGGCGCCGGGTCAGCCGGGCGAGCCCATCGCGCCGCTCCTCGATGGGATGGGCGAGCACACCCGCCCGACCTCCACGTCGAACCCGCGCGCGCAGCGGTACTTCGACCAGGGGCTCGTCCTCTCGTTCGCCTTCAACCACGCCGAGGCGGGACGCGCTTTCCGTGAGGCGCAGCGGCTCGACGCTGAGTGCGCGATGTGCGCCTGGGGCGAGGCGCTCGCCCTCGGCCCCCACGTCAACGCGCCGATGAACGCCGAGGATGTGCCCACCGCCTGGGCCGCGCTCGGCCGAGCAAAAGCCCTCGTCGGATCGGAATCTCCCGTCAACCGGGCGCTCATCGACGCCCTCGCGGCCCGCTACACGGCGGAACCGGCCGAGGACCGCAGCGCGCTCGACCGCGCCTACGCCGATGCGATGCGTGCCGTCGCCGCCCGCTTCCCGGACGACGCCGACGTGCAGGCGCTCTTCGCCGAGGCGCTCATGGACACGATGCCGTGGGATTACTGGCTCGCCGACGGCTCGCCGAAGCCGGAGACGGAAGAGGTCCTCGCTGCGCTCGCCCGCGCCCGTTCGAGCGATCCGAATCACCCACTCGCGCTTCACCTCTGGATCCACACGGTCGAGAAGCAACGGCCGGAATCAGGCGTCGAGGCGGCCGAGCGGCTCGGCCCGCTCGTGCCGGCGGCGGGGCACCTCGTCCACATGCCCGGCCATATCTGGATCCGCGTCGGGCGCTACCACGACGCTGTCCTCGCCAACCAGCAGGCCGTGCTCGCCGACGACGACTACCTCGCACAGTGCCACGCGCAGGGGCTCTACCCCATCGGCTACGTCCCGCACAACCACCACTTCCTGTGGGTCTCGGCGGCGCTCGGCGGCGAGAAGGCGACGGCGCTGGAATCCGCCCGCCACATGGGCCACCACGCCGACATGATGGGGATGCCGGGGATGGAGTTCCTCCAGCACTTCACGATGAGCGCGCTCTACGCGCAGGCACTCTTCGGCGAGTGGGACGCGATCCTTGCTACGCCCGCCCCGCCCGACAGCCTCGTGTATCCGACCGGCGTGTGGCGCTTCGCGCGCGGCCTCGCCTTCGCCCGCATCGCCCGGCCGGACGACGCGCAGCGCGAGCTCGACGCGCTCCGGCCGCTCGCCGCCGACACGACGCTCGGCCAGCAGTTCGGCGGGCTCAACACGCTCTCGGCCATCCTGCGGATCGCCGAGCCGTACCTCGCCGGAGAGGTCGCCGTCGCTCGCGGGGAGGTCGACGCGGCTGTCGCCTCGCTCGAAGAAGCCGTGCGCCGCGAGGACGCGCTGATCTACGACGAGCCGCCGCCCTGGGCGCTCCCATCGCGGTGGGCGCTCGGCCGCGTCCTCCTCGGCGCGGGCCGCCCGGCCGCCGCCGAGGCTGTCTACCGCGCCGACCTCGCCATGTACCCCGAGAACGGACGCGGGCTCTTCGGGCTCCAGCAGAGCCTCCGCGCTCAGGGCCGAGAGGCCGAGGCCGCCGCACTTCAGCCTCGCATCGACGCGGCGTGGCAGCACGCCGACATCGACCTCGTCGCCGTGCAGCCCTGACTTCCTGTGCTTCTCTGCCCGCCTACCGTCGCACGAGGGCCAGCCCCTTCCGGGCGAGGTCTCAAACTCGTCGCGGAGCGTCTGCGTGGGACGTTGCTTCGTCGATAGCGTTGTGGGGCGCATAGGGAGACCCGTACCTCGTTAGGGAATACACGCGCGCGGCGATGTCGGGTGTGGTTCGGCACAAGGTAGGATCCGTGCATCACAACGCAAAGACGCCATCATAGATCGGCGGGTGGGCGGATGCGCGTAGCGCGAGGGTGACGTACCAGGGTGACGTACCATAGTTTGCGTGCGTTGTGTCGATGCTCTCCATCCCCCGCCCATGCCCGACTTCCCCACCTTCGACCGCGAGCTGAGTTGGCTCGCCTTCAACGGCCGCGTGCTGCAAGAGGCCGCCGATCCCCGCGTTCCCCTCGCCGAGCGGCTGGGCTTCCTCGCCATCTTCTCTACCAACCTCGACGAGTTCTTCCGCGTCCGCGTCGCCGCCCTGCGGACGCTCCTCCGGCTCAAAAAGAAGCAGCAGAAGCAACTCGACGTCAACCCGGCCAAGCTGCTCCGCACCATACAGGCTACCGTCGGCCAGCAGCAGGAGGCCTTCGGCGACATCTTCCGCGGCCACCTCCTCCCGGCCCTCGAACAGCACGGCATAGCCCTCCGCGACGAGCGCGGGCTGACCGACGAGCAGGAGGCGTGGCTGCTCGGCTACTTTCGCCGCGCGGTCCGTCCCCATCTCCATCCCGTGCTGCTGGGCACCGAGACACCGTTTCTCGACAACGGCGGGCTCTACCTCGTGGCCGAGCTGTGGCCCCGCGACACGGCATCGGGCCTCCGTGCCGACCGGCCCACGCTCGCCCTCGTCGAGGTGCCGCGCCAGCTCCCGCGCTTCGTCGAGATCCCCGACACGGACCCCCGCGTGGTGCTCTTCCTCGACGACGTGATCCGCCTCGGCCTGCCCGGCCTGTTTCCGGAGTACGAGGTGGGCGATGCCTTCTCCGTCAAGCTCACCCGCGACGCCGACCTCAACGTCGAGGACGAGTTCGCCGGCGATCTCATAGACAAGATTCGGAAGGCGCTCGGCCGGCGCGACGAGGGGCTGCCGAGCCGGTTCCTCTACGACCCGCGCATGCCCTACGGCCTGATCACCGAGCTCAAAGACCGGCTGGGGCTGGAAGAGGAGGACCTCGTCGGCGGGGGCCGCTACCACAATTTCGGCGACCTCTGGGACTTCCCTCGCCCGGCGGACCCCGCCCTGTCGTACCCGCGCACACCGCCACTCCCGCACCCCGAGCTGGAAGGCGTGCCGAGCCTGATCGAGGTCATCGGCGAGCGCGACCGGCTGCTCCACCTCCCGTATCAGAAATACGGCTACGTCATCCGGCTGCTCGAAGAGGCCGCCGCCGATCCCGCCGTCGAAGAGGTGTGGATGACGCTCTACCGCGTGGCGAAGGACTCGGCCCTCGTGAAAGCGCTCATCGCGGCGGCCGAGCGCGGCAAGCGCGTGACGGCGTTCGTCGAGGTGAAGGCGCGGTTCGACGAGGAGAACAACCTCGAATGGGCGGATCGGATGGAGGCGGCGGGCGTCCGCGTGCTCTACAGCATGCCCGGCTTGAAAGTCCACGCCAAGCTCGCCCTAATCGGTCGCCGCGACAGCGAAAAGAAGAGGGCTCCGCTCCGGTACACGGGCGTCTTCTCGACGGGCAACTTCAACGAGCAGACGGCCCGCATCTACGCCGACCACGTCCTCTTCACCGCCGACCCGCGTCTGACCGACGATGCGCGGCGCGTGTTCGCCTTCCTCGCCGGCGAGGACGACGCGCCGACGTTCGAGCACCTCCTCGTGGCGCCGTTCACGCTCCAGAAAGGGATCGACAAGCGGATCAAACGGGAGATGAAGCACGCGGCGGCCGGGCGGCCCGCGCAGATCTCGCTCAAGATGAACGCGCTCGAAGAGGACGCCGCGATCGCCCGGCTCTACGAGGCCAGCCAGGCGGGTGTCGACATTCGCATGATCGTGCGCGGGATGTGCCGGCTCATGCCCGGCGTCGAAGGCGTCAGCGAGCGGATCGAGGCGCGGAGCATCGTGGATCGTTTTCTGGAGCACGCCCGCGTCTACCTCTTTGCCAATGACGGCGACGAAGCGCTCTACCTCGCCTCGGCCGACTGGATGGACCGCAACTTCCACCGCCGCATCGAGGTCGCCTTTCCGATCTACGACGACGCGCTCCGTGCCGAACTCAAGCACCTCCTCGCCCTCCAGTTCGCCGACGACACGAAGGCAC
>JBBSMX010000226.1:0-4055 GCA_038232935.1 Rhodothermales bacterium
CGGCGACAGCCTGCTCGGTGGCGTCGTCTCGTAAGGCGGCATCGAGGATGCGTTGTCGGAAGTCGAGGGAGAAGGCGGCCATAGCGAGTAGAGGAAGGAGTCGCCCCAAGATTACAACCAATCGTCTCTCACACTAGCGGATCCCGGCGGTGAAAAATGCGGAAGGACGCGGCGGCCCGCCAGCGTCCTTCTCTTTTGGCCGGACCGCACCGGGTATCTTTTCATCGCCTCGCCGCCTCTAAATAGGGCCGCCTCTAAATAGGCTGACCACACGGGTCGTCCCGGAGCCTGCTCTGAGCGCCGTCGAAGGGGGGCCACGGTGCAGGTCCGGCACCCAATCCAAAATCCGCACTCTAAAATCCGAAATCGCATGGCTTCCGTCATCCTCTCCGCTGCCCGCACGCCCGTCGGCTCCTTCGGCGGTGCGCTCAAAGACGTCCCCGCGCCCGATCTCGGGGCTACCGCCATCAAAGCCGCGCTCGAACGTGCGAACGTCGAGCCGGATCAGGTCGACGAGGTGATCATGGGCTGCGTCGTCACGGCCGGGATCGGGCAGGCCCCGGCGCGGCAGGCCGCGATCAAGGCCGGCCTGCCGGACAAGACGCCGTGCATGACGATCAACAAGGTCTGCGGTTCGGGGATGAAAGCCGTCATGCTCGCCGATCAGGCGATCCGGGCGGGCGATGCGAAGGTCGTCGTCGCGGGCGGGATGGAGAACATGAGCGCCGCCCCGTACCTCGTGCAGAACGGCCGCTACGGCTACGGCTTCGGCAACGGGCAGATCGTCGACGCGATGCAGCACGACGGGCTGACCGACGCGTACAGCGGCGAGGCGATGGGCGTCGCCGCCGACCTTTGCGCCGACACGTGTGCCGTCCCGCGCGAGCGGCAGGACGAGTTCTCCGTGCTCAGCTACCAGCGCGCGCAGGAGTCCGTCAACAGCGGCCGGTTCGACGCCGAAGTCGCACCCGTCACCATCAAAGGCCGGAAGGGCGACACCGTCGTGGACAAAGACGAGGAGCCGTTCCGCACCAACTTCGACAAGATCCCGACGCTGCGGCCGGTCTTCTCGAAAGAGGGCGGCACCGTCACCGCCGCGAACGCCTCGACGATCAACGACGGCGCCGCTGCGCTCGTCATCGCCGACGAGGCGTGGGCGAGGGAGCACGGCCTGAAGCCGCTCGCGCGGATCGTGGCGAGCGCGCAGCACGCGAAGAAACCGCAGGAGTTCACCACGGCCCCGATCCAGGCGACGCAGAAGGTGCTCGAAAAGACGGGCCTCACGATCGACGACATCGACCTGTTCGAGATCAACGAGGCGTTCGCCGTCGTCAGCCTCGCGGCGCAGGACGCGCTCGGGATTCCGACGGAGAAGCTGAACGTGAACGGCGGCTCGGTCGCCATCGGTCACCCCATCGGGGCCTCCGGCGCGCGCATCCTCACGACGCTCCTCTACGCAATGGAGCAGCGCGACGCCCACCGCGGCCTCGCCGCCATCTGCATCGGCGGCGGCGAAGCGACGGCCCTCATTGTCGAGCGGCCTGCGTAAAGCCCATCCCCGTAGGGCGACCGGCCGGTCGCCCCTACCTCATTCCACCCATTTCAAATGGACATCAATCACATCGCCGTCATCGGGGCGGGCACGATGGGCAACGGCATCGCCCACGTCTTCGCCCTCGCCGGCCACGACGTTACCCTCATCGACGTGGACCAGAGCCGCCTCGACGCGGGCCTCGCCACGATCGAGAAGAACCTCGCCCGGCAGGTGAAGAAGGAGGCCATCACCGAGCAGGAGCAGGTCGAGACCCTCGCGCGGATCGCGTGCGCGACGGACCTCTCTGCCGACGTGCGTGTCGCCGATCTCATCGTCGAAGCGGCGACGGAGAACCCGACGATCAAAGCGGAGATCTTCCGTGCGCTCGACGCGGCGGCGAAGCCGGAAGCAATCCTCGCCTCGAACACGTCGTCGATCTCGATCACGCAGATCGCGGCGGAGACGGAGCGCCCGGCGCAGGTGATCGGGATGCACTTCTTCAACCCGGTCCCGCTGATGAAGCTCGTCGAGATCGTGCGCGGGCTCGAAACCTCGGACGAGACGTTTCAGTCGGTCTACGACCTCTCCGAGAAGCTGGGCAAGACGCCCGTCGAGGTCAACGACTACGCCGGCTTCGTCTCGAACCGCATCCTCATGCCGATGATCAACGAGGCCGTCTACTGCGTGATGGAGGGCGTCGCTACGCCGGAGGACATCGACACGGTGATGCGGCTCGGGATGGCGCACCCGATGGGGCCGCTCACCCTTGCCGACTTCATCGGCCTCGACGTGTGCCTCTCGATCATGGAGGTGCTCCACCGCGAACTCGGCGACTCGAAGTACCGCCCGTGCCCGCTCCTGCGCAAGATGGTGACGGCGGGCCGCCTCGGCCGGAAGTCGGGGCGCGGGTTTTACGAGTACGAAGGCTGATTTACCTCGACGTAGGGGCGCAGCGTGCTACGCCCCTACCGCACCCTATCCATGAAGAATCTCCGTAACGCCACCGTCCTTATCACAGGCGCTTCCGCGGGCATCGGCGCGGCTTGCGCCGAGGCTTTCGCCCGCGTCGGCTCCCGCGTCATTCTCTGCGCGCGCCGCGAGCGCCTGCTGAAGCGGATGGTCGCGCAGTTCCAGATGCACCACCGCGCCGAGACGTACCCGCTGGAGCTGGACGTACGCGACGCCGACGCGGTGAAGGCGGCCATCGACGGACTGCCGGCGGCGTGGCGCGAGATCGACGTGCTCGTCAACAACGCGGGGCTCGCGAAAGGGCTCGTTCCGGTGTGGGAGAACACGCCGGAGCAGATCGACGCGATGGTGGACACGAACGTGAAGGGGCTGCTCTACGTCACGAGCGCCGTGGTGCCGGGAATGCTCGCGCGCGGGCGCGGCCACATCGTCAACATCGGCTCGACGGCGGGCCACGGCGTTTATGCCGGCGGCGTGGTCTACTGCGCGACGAAGCACGCCGTGAACGCGATCACGCAGGGCCTCAAGATCGACCTCCACGGCACGCCGATTCGCGTCTCCACCGTCGATCCCGGCCTCGTCGAGACCGACTTCTCGCTCGTCCGCTTCGAGGGTGATGAGGCACGGGCGGACACGGTCTACAGCGCCACGACGCCGCTCCAGCCCGAGGACATCGCCGACGCCGTGGTCTACTGCGCGGGCCGCCCTCCGCACGTCAACATCGCCGAGATGATCGTGATGCCGACGGCGCAGTCCTCGACCACGCTCATCCAACGCGACGACGCGTGACGCTGCTGCCGCTGCCGGAGCTGGCTGAAACGCTTCGAGCTCGGCTCCGCGAGCCGCTGCCGGGGCTCGACGCGCAGCTCCGGATGTCGCCGCCGCAGCGGGGCGTGCCGGAGCAGTGGCATGAGGCGCAGCGGAGCGCCCGCCGCGCCGCCGTGCTCGCCCTCCTCTATCCCTTCGACGGGACGACGGGCGTCGTGCTCACGCAGCGGCATGAGGATTTGAAGGCGCACAGCGGCCAGATCTCGTTTCCCGGCGGCCGGATCGAACCGGGAGAGACGCCCGTCGAGGCCGCGCTCCGCGAAGGGTGGGAGGAGGTCGGCGTCGACCCCGCTGCGCCCGACGTGCTCGGCACGCTCACCGACCTCTACATCCCGCCATCGGACTTCACCGTGACCCCCGTCGTCGCCGCGCTCCCCACGCGGCCCGTCTTTCGGCCGCAGGAAGAGGAAGTGGATCTCATCATCGAAGTCCCGCTCCCGGTGCTGCTCGACCCGGCGACGCGGGCCTCGGCGCTGTGGACGCTCGGCGGCGTCGAGCGGGAGATCCCGTACTTCGCCTTCGGTGCGTTCGAGATCTGGGGCGCGACGGCGATGATGCTCGCCGAGTTGCTTGCCGTGATCGAAGGCTAGTGTGAGAGTCACGTACTCGTAAGCCGGTAGCCGCAATGCCGCACCCATCGCCGTATCTCCCCGATCTCTACGAGCGCCAACGCCTCGGACACCGCCGTGCGGAGGGTGTCCCGCGTCCGTGCTCCCACCGCACG
>JBBSMX010000227.1:0-4035 GCA_038232935.1 Rhodothermales bacterium
CGCGGGCGAAGGCGACGACGTAGTCGAGGTCCACCTTCCGAAAGGCCTCCTCCGAGCCGGCCTTTTTGATCGTCGTCCCCAGACAGCAGAAGGCATCGTCGGCCGTTGGGAAATCGGAGACGTTTGGCAGCCGGTCGAAGTCGAGGGTGCGCTGTTCCAGCTTTGGGTGATCGAGGTCGAGCGGGCGGCGGCCGACGCTGACGACGCGGTCCCACGTTTCGGCGTCGAGGACGCGGCGGAGCAGATGGCTGCCGACGAGCCCGCTGGCTCCGGCGATGAGGGCGGTGCGGGGCATGCGGCGAGGAGTGGGTGAGCGGGGGCAGCAAAGACGCCCGAGCCCGGCCGAAGTTCAGCCGCCACGCGCTATCATGCCGGTGCTCAGTCGCCGGGTGTCAGCGAGATCTGATCGTGATCGCAGCGCGTGCAGCGGTACTCGCCGGTCCACGTATTCGTGAACCACGGCGTGGCTTCCATGCAGTGCGGGCAGTAGCCCCAGTATGCGTGGGTGTGGAGACTCAGGATGCGGCCGGCACGGAGGGCGCGGCCGAGGTGACGTAAGAGCTTCATGGTAGGGAGGGTCAGGGTGGTGGGTTCGGCGGGGTAACGAAGACCCGAAGTGCGGGTTGCTGCCCGTTTGCGAACAAAGCGCTTCCTGAACACAGACTTAATATCGAAGCGCTTCCACCTCCACACGGACTTCGCAAGACGGATCGAAACGCCCCCGTTTCGGGGCGCGAGGACCGTGGTACCTTGACGCCCCTCGTCTCCGCTGCCTGTCCCGAAGCTCGTCCCACGCATGTCCCCTGCCCGCCGCGTCGCCGCGACCAGCCCGTCCGATTCCGCCGCGCAGACTGAGCCTCCACACCCTGCGCCGAACGAGAGCTTGCCGGGCATCACGCTCGCCCCCGGCTTCCGCTTCCGGCGCGGCCAAGAGGCATTCCTGACGAAGCTCGCCGAGGCGTTCCGTCGCGGCGAGCCGAGCCACCTCGGCGTGTTCGTGCCGGGCTACGGGAAGACCATCACCGCGCTCGCCTCGTTCGTCGTCGCCCGCGCGCTCGGGATCGCGGACAAGCTCGTCGTCTTCGTCCCGCGCGGCAACCTCCGCGACCAGTACGCCGACCCGAAGGAACTGGCCGAGGTCTTTCGCAGCCTCGGCGCGCCGCCGCTGTCGTTCTGCGTGGCCGACTCCGAGCGTGTCTTCCTCAAGAACCTCGACACGCAGATCATCATCACGACGTACCAGTACGCGAGCGGCGAAGGCGGCCACCGGGCGCTGCTCGAATACACCCGGCGCGGACGGTGCCTATTCGTCTTCGACGAGGTCCACCACCTCTCCGAGGACGGGCTGTGGGCGCAGAAGATCGAGCAGTTCCCGCACGCGGCCAGCGTCGCGCTCTCCGGCACGCCGATGCGGAGCGACAACAAAACGCTTTTCGGCGTCCCCTTCGTCATCGGCGACGACGGCGATCAGTATTACGAGGCGCTGCACGAGGTCTCGATGCGCGACGCCCACGAGGAGGGCCGCATCCTCAAGCGTGTCGATGCGCACGTGGTCGATTACAAGCTGAAGCTCGTGCGCGGCGACACGGGCGAGGAGGTCGAGACGTCGCTCTCGGCGATGGCCGAGCTGGGGACGAGCCGGGAGGTGGACGTCTACCTCGCCCGGCGCAAGCTCCGCTTCCACGAGGTCTACCTCGACACCCTCCTCCGGCCGGCGTTCGAGCGCTTTGCCGAGAAGCGGAAGGCGTTGCAGCAGCACATGGTCCGCAGCGGGCAGGAGGCGCGCGGCCCGTTTCGCAACCACCAGATGCTCGTCATCGCGATGAGCAACCGCCACGCGGCCGCCGTCCTCGACTTCGTCCGCGCCCGGTTCCCGAGCTTCGCCTCGGCGCGGATCGGGCAGGACGTGCCGGCAGCCGAGCGAGAAGCACACCTGCAAGCCTATCGCGACGGCAAGCTCGATGTGATGGTGCAGGTGGACATGATCGGCGAAGGGACGGATATCAAGCCCATCTCCGTCATCGTCAAAGCCGATCTCGTGCGCGCCTACTCGAAGACGATGCAGCAGGTCTTCCGTGGGATGCGCTACGTCGACGGCTTCACCGACGAGCAGAACCGCTGCGATATCTACGCCGCCAACGACTCCGACGTGGTCTCGACGCTGGAGTGGATCACGGCTGAGGAGCAGATCGGCGTGAAGCTGCGGAAGAAGCAGGCTGCGCGTGAGGCCCCAGCCGCCGCGCCGAGCGAGCAGAGCCCGTGGGAGCTCACGAGCGTCCAGCACCGCGACAGCCGCACGCACTCGCTCGAACGCATGCCTGGCTACGTCCGCTCGTCGAAGACCTTCCACCGCGAGATCCCCGCGCCGGAACCCGAGACGCCGCAGATGGTGGACGTGAACAAGCAGGAGCGGGCGCTGCGGCAGGAGTGCGCCCGGCTCGCGGCCGAGCTCGCGTTCTTCCTGCAGGGGCGGGGCTTGCGCGTCGATGTCCGTGAGATCCACGCCCGCGCCAAGCGGCGCCTCGCCGGAGCGCAGGGCGACCTCAGCCTGCGCGAACTGGAGAAAAAGCAGGAGTGGCTGGAGCGCTGCCTCCGCGCCGGACGCCTGCTCTAACGAACGCGGCGGACCGGGAAGAAATCGGCGGGGCAAGGGGGATCAGGGCGATGGAAAAGTGCGGGCGTTATCGTTAATTAGGCCGCCTGTTTCGCCTCGCTCGTCGTGAACTTCGTCCTCGCCGGTATCCTCCTCTACGTGCTCGCCCAGCTCGGGATCGGGTTCGCGGTCTCGCGGCGGATCCGGACGGAGGAGGACTACCTCGTGGCGGGGCGTTCGATGGGCTACGGCCTCGTCACGTTCTCCGTGTTCGCGACGTGGTTCGGGGCCGAGACGTGTGTCGGTGCGGCGGGAGCGATCTACGAGGACGGCCTTTCCGGTGCCTCGGCCGACCCGTTCGGCTACGGGATCTGCCTCCTGCTCATGGGGCTCGTCTACGCCCGCCCGCTCTGGCGTCGGAAGCTGACGACGCTGGCGGACCTGTTTCGCGACCGCTATTCGGTGGGCGTCGAGCGGCTCGCCGTCCTCCTCATGGTGCCGACTTCGCTGCTGTGGGCGGCGGCGCAGGTCCGCGCCTTCGGGCAGGTGCTCGCCGCGGCCTCCGGGTTCGAGGTGACGGCGATGATCGCGGTGGCGGCAGCCGTCGTCATCATTTATACGGTGTCCGGAGGGCTCCTCGCGGATGCGTGGACGGACCTCGTGCAGGGGATCGCCCTGCTCATCGGGCTCGTCGTGCTGGCGGGCGCGGTGCTGGCCGATGGCGGGGCGGAGGCGTGGCGGGCCGTGGATCCGGCGCGGCTACAGGTCTTCGGCGGGGCGGAGGTCAGCTGGCTCGACACGCTGGAGGCGTGGGCGGTGCCGGTGTGCGGCTCCGTCGTGGCTGCGGAGCTCGTGCAGCGCGTGATCGGGGCGCGCTCTCCAGAGGTGGCGCAGCGCTCGGCGCTGGTGGCTACGGGGCTCTACCTCGCCGTCGGGCTGATCCCGGTGGGGATCGGGCTGCTCGGGTTCATCGTGCTGCCGGGGCTGGAGCACGGGGAGCAGATCCTCCCGCTCATGGCCGAGCGCTACCTCCCGCGCACGCTCTACGCTCTCTTCGCCGGTGCGCTCGTCTCGGCGATCCTCTCGACGGTGGACAGCGCGCTTCTCGTGGCGGGCTCCCTCCTCGCGCATAACCTCGTGATCCCGCTTCGGCCGACGATGAGCGAGGGGCGCAAAGTGTTCGTGGCGCGGGCCTTCGTGGTCGTGCTGGGCGTGCTGGCTTTCGTGCTCGCACTCTCTGCCGAGGGCGTTTACGAGCTCGTCGCGGAGTCGTCGTCGTTTGGGAGCGCGGGCATCTTCGTCGTGGCGACGGTGGGGCTGTTCTCGCGATGGGGCGGGACGCCAAGCGCGCTCGCCTCGCTTCTCGGGGGCGTCGCCGCGTGGGTGCTCGGGGCGTACGTGCTCGCGCTGCCTCACCCGTATCTGGTCTCGTTGGCCGCTGC
>JBBSMX010000228.1:0-4017 GCA_038232935.1 Rhodothermales bacterium
CGGCAACAAGCTCGTGCGGGTGATGGCGGCGGTGCTCCGCGCTGGCGTCCCGTACGAGGCCGACCACGTCAGCACGCGGCCGTCGGCGTGACTACGAAATAGTCGCCTGAGCCCTTGACATCGTCATAGCGATCGGCCTCATGCGATGGCGGGTGACAACTCGTGACATCGTATGACGGCCGGAGACGGGTCGGCGTACTAAGTTGACAGGCTCACCGCCCGAGCCGCGTTTCGTGTCCCCGCTCCGCAAGATCGGCCTGCTCCTCCTCATCTTTGTTGCCGTGCCCGTGGGCGTGGTGGCGCTGGCAGAGCTGGCTGCGCTGGGCGAGAACGAGCGGGTGTTGCGCGAGCTCTACGACCGCCACGTCGAGGCAGTCCTCACCGCCATCAACCAGCACGTGTGGACCGTGACGAGCGGGTGGGCCGACGACCTCGAACGCCGCCTCCGCGAGTCGGCCGAGCCCGGTGCCGTACTCGCCGCCTTCGTCACCGCGCACCCCTCCGTCAAGTCCGCGTTCCTCGCCGACACGACGGCGACGCTGCTAGCCCTCGTCTCATCGCCCGAGGTGGCCCTCCTCTCCGCGCACGATCTCGCGCTGCGTCCGTCCCACGTCGGCCGCCTCCTCGCCGACCGTGCGGCGGGCTACCGCCGCCTCCTCCCGATCCCAATCAACGAGGGCCGTCCGAATGCGACGGTTGCGCTCGCGTTCGTGACCGGCACCGGGGACGCTACGCGCATCGCCGGGTTCGTCCTTAACAGCCGCGCCTGCATTGAGACGGAGCTGATGCCGAAGCTGCGCGAGGCGGCGCGGGAGGACTTCGTCGTCGGGATCGCCGTCGATGGCGAGGTGCGCTACACCGAAGCGCCGGCCCCGGTGGGCATCCCCATGGGCGACGCGTTCGCCCTCAGTCCGAAGCCGCTCGACGCGGCGAAGCTCCTCAGCGGGCCGGACGTGCAGGAGCGGACGCTCTGGGTCTTCCCGGGTCACACCCTCCGCATCCGCCCCGCCGGCAGGACGATCGGCGACATCGTCGCGGACCGGACGCAGCGGAGCCTGCTCCTCGTCGGCCTCCTCACGCTCGCCCTCGCGGTCGGTGCCGCCCTCCTGTTCCGTACGGTCCGGCGGCAGGTCGAGCTCGCGGAAGCGAAGGCCGTCTTCGTCCAGAACGTGAGCCACGAGCTGCGGACGCCCTTGGCCCTCATCCGGATGTACGCCGAGACGCTCGAACTCGGCCGCGTGCCCGAGACCCGGCAGCGCGACTACGTCCGCACGATCGCGCAGGAGTCCGGCCGCCTCACCCGCCTCGTCAACAACATCCTCAACTTCTCGCGCATCGAGTCGGGGCGGAAAGAGGTCGCCGCAGCCCCGTTCGACCTCAACGCGCTCGCCGTGGACGCCCTCGCCCTCTACCACTTCCACCTCGACAGCGAAGGGTTCACCGTCGAGACCGCGCTCGACGAGCCGCCGCCCGTGGCCCTCGGTGACCGCGAGGCGGCGAGCGAGGCGCTCGTCAACCTCATCGACAACGCGGTGAAGTACAGCGAGGACGACCGGCACCTCACCATCGCGACCGGCACCGACGGAGGAACGGTGTGGGTCGAGGTGCAGGACCGGGGCCTCGGCATCGCGCTCCACGAGCAGAAGCGGATCTTCGACGAGTTCTACCGGGTGCCGACCGGGGCCGTCCACAACGCGAAAGGCACGGGCCTCGGGCTCGCCCTCGTCAAGCATCTCGCCGAAGCGCAGGGCGGCCGGGTCACCGTCCGCAGCGCGCTCGGACACGGCAGCACGTTCCGGCTCACGCTCCCCGCCGCTCCGACGCCGGCTCCGAACGGTACCGCTCGCTTAGCCCTCCCCACTCCCGCCGCCACGGAAAGACGCGAACGATGACCGATCCTCTCGACCGCCCACCCCGCATCCTCATCGTCGAAGACGAGCCGGCGATGCGGGCCGGCCTCCGCGACAACCTCGAGTTCGAGGGCTACACCGTCGATGGCGCCGCCGACGGCGAAGAAGGGCTGCGGAAGCTGCTCGACGGCGCGTACGACCTCGCCCTCCTCGACGTGATGATGCCGCGCCGCTCCGGCCTCGACGTCTGCAAGATCGCCCGGCGCGAAGGCGTCGCGACGCCGATCATCCTGCTCACGGCGAAGGGCGAGGAGTTCGACAAAGTGCTCGGGCTCGAACTCGGCGCGGACGACTACGTGGTCAAGCCGTTCAGCCTCCGCGAGCTCCTCGCCCGAATCAAGGCCGTCCTCCGCCGCCAGCCCACGCCGGGCACCGCCGCCCCGAGCGGACCGGTCAAAATCGGCCACCTCGCCGTCGATTTCCGCACGCACATGGCCCTACGTGACGGTGCCGAGATTGCGATGACGCACCTCGAACTGGAAGTGCTCCGCTACCTCGCCGAGCGCCCGCACGCCGTCGTCAGCCGCGACGCCCTCCTCGCCGACGTGTGGGGCTACGACGACCAGCCGACGACGCGTACCGTCGACAACTTCATCCTCAAGCTCCGGCAGAAGCTGGAGCCGGAGCCCGCGCGACCGCGCCACCTCCTCACCGTCCACGGCGTCGGCTACAAGCTCGTGCCGTGACAACCCGTGACAACCCGGTACGGCGCCGTGACAACGCGATCGCCCGGCGCGGGTAGGTTCGGGAACGCTCCCTGCTCGCCCTCCCCATGCGCTTTCTCCTCCTCCTGCTGCTGGCCTCGCTCGCTGCCCGTGCCGCCTCGTCATTCTGCGACGGGCCGGGCGAAGACCCCCACTGGACACAGGTGCTCGACCTTCGGGGCCCATGGCGCTTCCAGATCGGCGACGACCCCGCCCGCGCCTCCGCCGACTACGACCATTCCTCGTGGGAGACGATCTTCGTTCCGAGCGGGTGGGAGGAGGAGGGGTACTGGGGGTACGACGGCGTCGCGTGGTACCGCCGCACCTTCCTCCTCACCGAGCGCCAGCTCCGCGCGCCGCTCTACCTCCGCCTCGGTCGCATCGACGACGCCGATCACGTGTGGGTGAACGGCCGCTTCGTCGGCTCGACGGGGCGGTTCCCGGAGTCGGGCTATGAGACGGGGGCCTACACGCACCGCGTCTACCGCATTCCACCGGGGTTCTTGCAGCCGGGCGAAAACGTCGTCGCCGTGCGTGTCTTCGACGAGGGCGGCGAAGGCGGCATCCTCGAAGGGCCGGTCGGCCTCTTCACGCTCGACCCCGAGCTCCCCCTCGCGCTCGACCTCTCCGGGACGTGGCGGTTCCGCCCCGGCGAGGACGTGCGCCTGCGCACCGCGCCGACGGATGCGTGGGCACGCGTAACAGTCCCGGCGAAGTGGGAGCCGCAGGGCTTCCCCACCCTCGACGGCTTCGCGTGGTACCGCCGCACGTTCAAACTCCCCGACCGGCTGCGCGACGGCGATGTCGTCCTCGTCCTCGGACTCATCGACGACCTCCACGAGGTGTACGTCAACGGCGAGCGGATCGGTGGGACGCCGGACATCGAGAACCGCCACGTCCGCGGCGATGAGTGGCAGGAGCTGCGTGCCTATCCGCTCCCTCCCGACCTCCTCGGCACGACGAACGAGCTCGCCATCCGTGTGTTCGACGGCGGATACGACGGGGGGATCTACGAAGGACCCGTCGGGCTGATGACTACTGCTTCGTACGAGCGGTGGCGCTCCGGCGGCAATCTGCTCGATGTGCTCCGCGTGCTCGACTTCGTCCGCTCCGTCCTTCGCTTCGGCGACGGCGGCTGAGGCCAACGACGAGTCGAGGCGCGCGCGTGACAAGCGGCGACAACTCGGGACGAGGACGTGACGGGCAGGGACGGGAAGGTGACAACGCGCAGGGCTCAGGCCCCGTACCGTGAGGCAGACATTCACTCAACGTCAGTCGCGGGTTGAAGTAGAGAACGGGTTGGCAAGTCGCTGCGTCGTGCGTAGGGTGGAGTTGACCACTCCCCTCGCACCAGCAACCCCGCCAACCCGATGACCAGCAATGTACTCGACCAGGCCACCCGC
>JBBSMX010000229.1:0-3866 GCA_038232935.1 Rhodothermales bacterium
CTGCTGATGCTCACGGTGTGCGGCCGGGGGTCGCCCCAGAGATCCCAGAGGGCCTCGCCCCGCCTTGTCCGAACTCCGCTTCCGAGTACTCATCGCAACTGCCTCCGTTGAGGTGTTGCGACGACCGTTTGAATCTACCCTATGATAGACGATCAAAATGGTGTAGCGGTGCGCCGTTCAGCGCGCGCGGTTGCGGATGCTGGCGTACTGCCCGTCGTTCGTGGTGAGGCCCCGTTGGGGGTATTTCCGCGCCTCGCGCCGGACGTCTGCAATCCGGTCCTCGGTGAGGGGGTGCGTGGAAAAAAACTGCTCGGCGGAGCCGGGGCTGCGCTGGCGGTCGGCGATGAGCTTCTGGAACATCGTCGCCATGCCTTCCGGGTTGTAACCGGCGCGCGCCATGTAACGGACGCCGAGCCGGTCGGCTTCGCGCTCGTCGTCGCGGGAGAACTTGGCAATCGCGCCGCCGCCTACGATCTGCGCCGCAATCTGCGATGCCACGCCGGGGTCCTGCCCGAGCAGCAAGGCAGCCCCGACATTGAGACCGTAGGCCTTGGTGAGGCGCTCCGTGCCGTGGCGCTCGACGCCGTGGGAGATCTCGTGCGCGATCACGCCGGCCAGTTCGGCCGTATTCTCGGCCGCTGCAATCAGCCCGGTGTTGACGTAGACGAGGCCGCCGGGTACGTTAAACGCGTTGATCGCGTCGTCCTGCACGACGTGGAAGCGCCACGGCTGGCCGGACAGCTCGGTCTGCGCCACAATTCGCTGCCCGAGCTGGTTGACGTAGTTGTTGAGCGTCCGGTCGTTGGAAAGCGTGACCTGCTGCGCCACGTCGCGCTCGAGTTGCTGCCCCATCTCCCACTCTTCATCGAGCGAGATGAGGTTGAAATCGCCGAGTCCGATGGTGGCGCAGCCGCTGAACGGGAAGCTGAACGCAACGAAGAATGACAGGAGCGCGATAAAAGAGAGGCGTCGCATGGGATTGGAGGGTTGGTGGGACTCAGCACGATACATGCAAACCCCTTGCCGTTCCCTCCGGCCCCGCTCGGCTCAACGCTCGTCGGTCGGCTCCTCGTAGAGCCAGAAATACCACACGACCCACCCCATCGCAGCGAGTCCGGCGAGCGTAACAATCCAGGCGGCGGTATCCATCGGTCAGGCGGCCCCCAACCGGAAGCTGCGGAGGCGGAGGCTGTTCGTGACGACGGAGACCGACGAGAGCGCCATCGCAGCCGAGGCGATGATTGGCGAGAGGAGGAGGCCGGCGACCGGATAGAGCAGCCCGGCGGCGAGGGGGATGCCGACGACGTTGTAGACGAAGGCGAAGAAGAGGTTTTGCTTGATGGTCCGCAGCGTGCGGTTCGAGAGCCGGAACGCGTCGGCGACAGCCAGCAGGCTGTCGCGCATGAGTGTCACGTCGCTCGCCTCGATGGCGACATCGGTGCCGGTGCCGATGGCGACGCCGACATCCGCCGCCGCGAGCGCGGGCGCATCGTTGATCCCGTCGCCGACGTGCGCGACGACGCGGCCCTCGCGCTGGTAGCGCCGGACGACCTCGGCCTTGTCGGCGGGACGGACGTTCGCTTCCACGTGTTCGATCCCGACTTCGGCGGCGACGGCCCGCGCCGCCGCTTCGGCATCGCCCGTCACCATCACGATCTCGATTCCGAGATCGCGGAGTGCCTGCACGGCTTCCTTCGACGTCTCGCGCACGGTGTCCGCCACGGCGAGCACGCCCGCTGCCTGCCCGTCCACTGCGACGCGCACGACGGTCTTGCCCGCCCGCGCGAGATCGGTTTCTATCGGATCGAGATCGTTCTGTTCGATGCCGTACTTGTCGAGAAACGCCCGGTTGCCGATCAGCACGGCCCGCCCGTCCACGGTGGCTTCGATGCCGAGCCCCGTCTGCGACTGGAACGCCTCGACGGTGGGCAGCGCCAACCCGCGCGCTTCCGCCTCAGCCACGACGGCTTCGCCGATGGGGTGCTCGCTCCGTCGCTCGGCCGCCGCTGCGAGCGCGAGCAGGTCGGCCTCCGCCCATCCGTCGAGTGGCACGACATCGGTCAGCCGGGGCTCGCCTTTCGTGATCGTCCCTGTCTTATCGAGCAGCACGACCTCGACCTCGCGGATGCGCTCGATGGCATCGCCGCCTTTGAGCAAAATCCCCTGCTCGGCGGCTTTCCCCGTCGCCACGACGATGGCCGTGGGCGTGGCGAGGCCGAGCGCGCAGGGGCACGCGATGATGAGCACGCTGACGAACGTGAGGAGGGCATACGCGAGCCGCGGCTCCGGCCCAACATCGAACCACACGACGAACGTTGCAATCGCGATGAGGAGCACGGTCGGGACGAAGATGCCGGCTACGGTGTCGGCGAGGCGCTGGATTGGGGCTTTGCGGCCCTGCGCTTCGCGGACGAGCCGGACGATCTGCGCGAGCGTCGTGCTCTGCCCGGTTCGGCTGACGCGGAAGGTGAACGCGCCCGTTCGGTTGACCGTCGCCCCGATCACCGTGTCACCGGGCCTCTTCTCGACCGGCAGCGGCTCGCCCGTCAGCATACTCTCGTCCACGGCCGAGGCCCCGTCGATGAGCGTCCCGTCGAGCGGAACCCGCTCGCCCGGCCGCACGACGACAGCCTCGCCGACGGTGACTTCGGCAATGGGCACCTCGACTTCGCGCCCGTCGCGGACGACGCGCGCCGTGTCCGGTTGCAGCCCGACGAGCGCCCGAACGGCGGCCCCCGTCTGCCCCTTCGCGCGCTCCTCCAGCATCCGCCCCATCAGGATGAGCGTGATGATGACGGCGGCAGCCTCGTAGTACACGTCCGGCATCCGCCCCGTCGCGTCGAGCCAGACCTCGGGGAAGAGCGTGGCGACGATGCTGTAGACGTACGCCGTCCCGACGCCGAGCGCGACGAGCGTGTTCATGTCGGCGGCGTGGTGGCGGAATGCGCGCCACGCGCCGGTGAAGAACGAGCGCCCTGCCCACACGACGACGGGCGTGGTGAGCGCGAGCATCAGCCAGCGCATGCCCGGAAAGTCCAGCGCGCCGTGGGCCATCGAGAGGACCACGACGGGCAGCGATAGTAGCGCCGCACCGATCAACCGCCGCTTCGTGCTCCGGTAGCGGGCCTCGCGTTCACGCTCGACGGCGTCAGGGTCGGCGCGCTCGATCTCGGCACCCGGCTCGGCGATACCGGCGTCTTCGAGCGCACGGACGAGCACGGTCGGGTCGGCGACGCCGGGGACGTAGTGCAGTTCGGCGACGGGCGGCTCCGCCTCGGCATCGACCTCAGCGCGGAGGAATCCGTTCGTGCGCGCCAGCACAGTTTCGATAGCGTCGGCCGTCGGCACGCGCTCGGCGCCAGCCTCGCTCCCCACGACGAGCGGGATTACGAGCGACTCGGTGCGGACGCCGTAACCGGTCCGCTCAATAGTCGCGGCGAGGCGGCCCACGCCGGTCTCGTCGGTGTCGTATTCGACGAGCGCTTCACCCGTCGCGTAGTTCACACTCGCCGAGCGCACGCCGGCCTGCTTGCCGAGCTGCTTCTCGATCCGGACGGCGCACGCGGCACACTCCATCCCCTCGACGGGGAGGGCCACGCGCTCGATCGGTTCGGCTACCGTGTCGGGATGTCGGGTCTGGGTTTCCATCGCTCCGGTGGAACGATGCCTACCCGGTGCAGATCCGACATCCACGAGTCGTTCGCCGAGTCTCCGCCTTAAAAGTCTTGGGGCTGACCTAGATAAGAGTCCAGCGGCGAAGTGTTTTCAGCAGTTCACGAGGGCTTCCGTAGTTGAAGCGCCATTCGCATTCCTTCAGAAACAGCTCGAAATGGACCTTCGGGATCCCATTATACTTCCGCAGGTGA
>JBBSMX010000230.1:0-3800 GCA_038232935.1 Rhodothermales bacterium
ACGAGGTCGGCCGCCGTGCGGGCGGTGGTGCCAGCAACGAAGTGCTCGATGAGCCGTCGCTGGATGGCGCGCGGGAGTCTGCTTCGTCGTCGGGTCATAGTGGAGACTAAGCCACCAGACCGTTACCTAGTACAGCCCCTTCTTCTATGCTCCTGTCCCGACGGTGTGAATACGCCATACGCGCAGTCCTCTATCTCACCTCCCAGACCCCTACCGCGCCTCTGCCCGTCCGCGAAGTGAGCCGGGCCTTGGATATCCCCCACGCCTTCCTGGCTAAGACGGTGCGGGACCTCGTCCGGGCCGGTATCGTCTCCACGCAGCCGGGGACCGGCGGCGGGTTGTCGCTAGCCCGACCTGCCGACGCGCTCACGCTCAAGGACGTGGTGCTGGCCGTCGACGGGCCGGAGTTGTTCGAATCGTGCGTGCTCCGGCTGCCGGGCTGCGGTGAGCTCCAGCCGTGCCCCCTCCACGCGGCGTGGGTCCGGACCCGTGAGCGGATAGACCGGATGCTCAGCGCAGCGACGCTCGACGCCGTAGCGGAGGCCACGCGCGCCCACGGCTTCCGGCTCTCCGAAACCGACGTGCTCGGAAGCTGAGCGCGAGCATCGCCGGCCGCAGAGGTACGTCTGCCCGACGGATGGAGCGAATATTCTGAAAGCATTGTGGATTCATTGGTCCACGAGTCCTATTATGCTCGCGCGATCTTCTTTGTCCCATCGTGACCGCTCCGGCTCCTCTGCTCCACACCCCATGACGACTCCGACGCCAGCCAGCCCCGCCGTCCCCGACCCCGCCGCCTCGCCTCTCTACACGGCCCTCCGCGTGTTCGGTCTCGTCGTGCTAGCACTCATGCTGGTGAGCATCATCTACTCAGGCTGGATCGCCCTCGAGAACTGGGGGAGCATCGGGGTCTAGACGCCGGCGTCGCCCCCGTCCTCCCCGCTCCGAACCTCTCGAGGCCCTAGCCCATCATTGCCATGACGAAGCGCCACACCCGGCTGTTCTTCATCGGAGGGACCGTCCTGTTCGCCCTCATCTTCGTGGGGCTGACGATCGACAGCCACCGGCAGTTCGGCGAGCTCACGAACGCCGAGAACATCACCGAGGAAGTGATCGAGGGCAAGCATGTCTGGCACGACAACAACTGCATCAACTGCCACACGCTCTTCGGCGAGGGGGCCTACTACGCCCCCGACCTCACCAAGATTACGAAGCAGCGCGGCGAGGCCTTCCTCACGGCCTTCCTCCGCGACCCCTCGCAGTTCTACTCCGAGGAGACGCACCGCCGCCTGATGCCCAACCCTAACCTCGAGGACGACGAGATCGCGCACGTGATCGCGTTCCTGGACTGGGTGAGCGAGGTGGACAACCAGGGCTGGCCGCCGCGCCCCATCCAGGTTTCGAGCGGGGCCCTGGCCGGCTCCAACACCGCGGTCGCCCCCACGACGGGTGCCCCCGCCTCGACGGAGCCCGTGGCCCTCGGCGAGGCGCTCTTCCGCGATCCCGCCTTTGCCTGCATGGCCTGCCATTCCACGCAGCCCGGCGTGACGCTGGCGGGGCCGAGCCTGGCCGGCCTCGGCACGCGCGCGGCCGAGACCGTCGCGGACCCCGGCTACACCGGGGCGGCGGCGGACGCGGAGGGCTACATCCGCGAGTCCATCCTCCACCCCAGCGCCTACCTCGTGCCGGGAGCCAACTTCTCCACCGGTCCGGGCGGTGTCTCCCTCATGCCCACCGACTACGGCACCCGCCTCGACGAGAGCCAGATCGGCCACCTCATCGCCTACCTCATGAGCCTCCGCTGACGCGCCCCCGCTGACGCCCTCACCCGTCGTTCTCCCATGCGCTACCGCACGCAATCGATCTCGTACTGGTACTTCGCCGTGGCGGTGTGCCTGTTCGGGCTCCAGATGGTCTTCGGCCTCCTCGCCGTCGTGAAGTACCTCGGCCCGGACCCGCTCATCGACGTGCTGCCGTTCGACCGCGTCAAGGCCGTCCACACCAACCTGCTGATCGTGTGGGTGCTGACGGGGTTCATGGGCGCAGCCTACTTCGTTGTGCCCGAGGAGTCGCGCACGGAGATCTACAGCCCGAAGCTGGCCTTCTGGCAGCTCGGCCTGTGGGTCGTCGCCGGGGTGACGGCCGTGGTCGGCTACCTCTTCGGGTGGACGGCGGGCAACAAACTCCTCGAGCAGCCCTACGTTGTCAAGATCGCCATCGTGGTCGTGATGCTGATGTTCCTCTACAACATCCTCATGACGATCCGCAAGGCCGGGCGGTGGACGACGACGGAGGGCGTGCTGGTCGCCGGGCTCGGCCTCGCGGCGCTGCTCTACCTCCCGGCGCTCGCCTCGTTCGACAACTACACCATCAGCATCTTCTACCGCTGGTGGACGATCCACCTGTGGGTGGAGGGCGTCTGGGAGATGATCCAGGCCGGGCTCCTGGCCTACCTCCTCATCCGCCTCTCCGGGGCCGACCGCGAGGTGATGGAGAAGTGGCTCTACGTCATCGTCGGGCTGGTCTTCATCGCGGGCATCCTCGGCACGGCGCACCACTACTACTGGGTGGGCGTGCCGCAGTACTGGCTCCCCATCGGCGGGATTTTCAGCGCGCTCGAGCCGCTGGCGCTCTTCGTGATGGTGGCCTACGCCTACATCGCCATGCGGCGCTCGGGGCTCCAGCACCCGAACAGCCTCGCCCTCCACTGGACGATAGGGAGCGCCGTCTTCACGGCGTTCGGCGCGGGGCTCCTCGGGCTGGCCCACACCTGGCCCGCCGTCAACAAGTGGACGCACGGCACGATGATCACGTCGATGCACGGGCACTCGGCGTTCTTCGGGGCCTACGTGATGATCACGCTCGCCATCATCACCTTCGCCATGCCGGCGCTCACGAACCGCCGCGTCGAGGATAGCCAGAAGCTAGGCTACTGGGCCTTCTGGCTCATGGTGGCCGGGATGTTCGGGATGACGCTGGCCCTCGCCGCCGCGGGCATCTCGCAGACCTACCTCGAGCGGATCATGGGGCTCGGCTACCTCGAGACCCAGCTCAAGATCCAGGTCCACTTCCTCATGCTGACCGTCACCGGCATCCTGTTCACGATTGGCGTGGGGCTCTTCGTCGTCGACTTCTTCCGCGCCCGCCCGCGCCCGGTGCCACTGGCCGTGACGCCGGTGCCGGAGACGCCCGAGGAGATCACCGTCGTCGGAGCATGACCGAGACCACGCACCCCCTCAACGGCCTCGCCCACGAAGGCATCCGCCTCCCCGGCGAGGAGCCGTACTACCTCTCCGTCGGCGACGAGGTGGCGATCTTCGAGCAGTGCCACGCGCGCGGACTCGCCGTGATGCTCAAAGGCCCGACGGGCTGCGGCAAGACGCGCTTCGTCGAGTACGTGGCGTGGCGGCTCGGCCGCCCGCTCGTGACCGTCGCCTGCCACGACGACCTCTCGGCGAGCGACCTCACGGGCCGCTACCTCGTCCGCGGCGGCGAGACCGTCTGGCAGGACGGCCCGCTGACGCTCGCCGCCCGCCTCGGCGCGGTCTGCTACCTCGACGAGGTCGTGGAGGCGCGGCAGGACACCGTCGTCGTGATCCACCCTTTGACGGACCACCGCCGGCTGCTCCCGGTCGAGAAGACGGGCGAGCTCGTCGAGGCGGCCGAGGGGTTCCAGCTCGTCGTCTCGTACAACCCCGGCTACCAGCACGTGCTCAAGGACCTCAAGCCGAGCACGCGCCAGCGCTTCGTCGCGCTCGAGTTCGACTTCCCCCCGGCCGAGCGCGAGGTCGAGATCGTGC
>JBBSMX010000231.1:0-3759 GCA_038232935.1 Rhodothermales bacterium
CTTGACGATGGCGGGCGCGGCCGTGCAGTGGGGGGCGGGGCAGACCTCGCCGGCACGAGCGAACTCGGACATGGGAGACCTCGGAAGAGGGAGTCGAAGAGTACGTCATAGCCCGTCAACACACAACTGGGAGACTACCCAGTTACTCCAAGCACGATAATTGCTTAGACCAAAAATCTAATCAGATGCCTCCACACATATAACTACCCTCTCGCATACTGAGCGTAACTGCGAAGCAGTCACTCCGGCCGTAGCAGATCCCGTACGAACCCGCTCTCTCCTTCCGGCCGCGCTGCCCTCCACCGTTCCAGCAGCGCGCGGCTCTCCCCCTCCTTCACCCCACCGACGACACGCGGCATCCGCCGTTCGGGGACCTGGCGCAGCCGCCCACTCGCCCCGTTCGGCGGCGCACCGAGCGCATAAACGACGGTATCGATCCCGGCCTCGACGGCGGCACCCAGGCACATCGCACACGGTTCGAGCGTGGTGACGAGCACGAGGTCTTCCGCCCGCCCACCACACACGACAGCCGCGTGCTGGAGCGCGAGGAGTTCGGCGTGGGCGAGGTCGGTGCCCGCCTCACGCGCTTCGTTGTGGCCGCGTGCCACGACTGTCCCGTCCCACCGCACCACGACGGCTCCGATGGGCATCTCGCCGGCTGCACTTCCCCGCTCGGCTTCGGCGAGCGCCTCATCCATCAACGCCTCTAGCCGGCTGTCCGTCAGCGGCTCCGATCCGGGCGAGACGGCGTCGAGCGCCTCGTCGAGGTGGGCCAGCAGGTCGCTCGCGTCGGTGTAGACGACGCGCGCCCCGGCGTCCCGCAGCACATCGGCACCGAACGTCCACGTCGTCACGCCGATGCCGAGGACGCCCACGCGGGTACTCGCCTCGAAGTCGTAGCGGGTGTCGCCGACGAGGGCGGCCTCGGTGGGCACCACGCCGAGCTTGTCGAGTGCGGCGCTAATCACATCTGCCGAGGGCTTCGACTCGTCCACATCGCTCTTCGTCGTCACCACGTCCACGTGTTCACGCAGGTCCGTGCCGACGCTCTCGAAGGTGGTGTCGAGGCCGTCTTCTCCGGAAGATGTAGCGATCGCCACCTTCAGCCCGCGCTCCTTCACAGCGGCGATCAGGTCCAGCACGTTGGGAAACAGGGCGAAGTCGCTCTCCGCTGCGAGCCGGTCGAACGCCTCGGCGTAGGTCTCGCGGATGGCGTCGCCGTGAGCACGTTCGGCCGCCTCGCCGAGCACGTCCGCGATCAGCTTGTCCCCGCCCATCCCGACGGCCCGGTCGATGCGGTCGCACGCGACGCGATATCCGTGCGCCTCGAACGCCTCGACGAAGGCGGCGACGTGGAAGCGGTTGGTGTCGACGAGGGTGCCGTCGAGATCGAGGATGAGGGCGGTCAGCATGAGAGAAGGAGCGAAGGGAAGAGCGGAGAGAGAAGGGAGAGGGCGGGGGTATCTTTGGCTATCTCCAGCGACCCCACGCCCACACCCCAAACGGTGTCCCCTCCCGTGTTGATCCGTCTCGCTCTCTTCCTGCTGGTCCTGCTCACCGTCGCCCCCGCGACGGCGCAGGACGGCCTCCCCTTCGACACGTTCCGGCAGTTCACCGACAGCCTCGAAACCGTCGCCGCCATTCCCGACGCGGTGGAACGCGAGGCGGCGGTCGGGGCGCTGTGGAACGCGCTCGTCGACGCCGGGCGGGTGCCGTTCGCGCTCGGCGACTCGGCCGCGTTCCTCTATCGCGGGCCGGCCTCCACCCTCGCCGTCGCGGGCGATCACAACGGGTGGAACCCGAACGCCGGTACGATGGGCCGAGCCGGGCCGAGCGACGTGTGGATGCGGATCTACGCGTTCCCCGAGGCCGCGCGGCTCGACTACAAGCTCGTGCGCGACGGCGACTGGATCCTCGACCCGGCGAACCCGCACCAGCAGTGGAGCGGGTTCGGCCCGAACTCCGAGCTGCGGATGCCGATGTGGGTCTTCCCCGACGAGACCGTCCGCGACCCCGTCGTGCCGGCCGGTTCGTTCACCCCCGCTCGCTCGCTGGCGAGCACGCACCTCGGCTACGCCGTGACGTACCGGGTCTACACGCCCGCCGACTACGACGGCCTCGCCGATCTCCCCGTGATCTACGTCACCGACGGACAGGAATACAGCGACGACCGCCTCGGCGCGTTCCGCATCGTCCTCGACAACCTGATCGCAGACGGCCGCGCCGCGCCTGCGATTGCCGTCTTCGTCGATCCGCGCGTGAACGGCCAAAACCTCCGGCAGGAGCAGTACGTCCAGAACCCCGACTTCGCCGCGTTCGTGGCCGAGGAGTTGGTCCCGGTGATCGACGCGGCGTACCGGACGCGGGCGGACCGGGACGGCCGCGTGATCCTCGGGACCTCGCTCGGTGGGCTGTTTTCGGCCTACCTCGGCGTGCTCCACCCGGACACGTTCGGCAAGCTCGCGATCCAGTCGCCCGCGTTCTGGGTGAGCGAGAGCCCGCAGTGGTGGACCGGCCCGTCGATCTACGCCATGATGGCGGGGGCGGAGGACGGCCTGTTGGAGATCTACATGTCCACCGGCACCATCAACGACACCGAGGACGGGGCCCGGCGAATGCGCGACGTGTTCGAGGCGCACGGCCACGCGCTGACGTACCGCGAAGTGCCGGAGGGCCACTCGTGGGGCAACTGGCGCGCCCTCCTCGACGAGGCGCTGCTCGCCCTCCTGCCCGGCCCCGCTGCGACCGACGCCGAAGACGGCCACGGCGCGGCCCCTGATTTTCGCCTCACGCCCTACCCCAACCCGGCCCGCGACCGCGTCACATTTGAATTTGCGCTCGACGCCCCGGCCGCCATCCGCCTCCGCTGCTACGACCTGCTCGGCCGCCTCTGCGCCGACCTCGCGGACGGCGCGGCGCTGACGGCCGGCACCCACACCGTTGCCGTGGATGCCAGCCGGCTCGGCGCGGCCGGCGTGTACGTGTGCCGGCTCTCGGACGGCGCGCATGCGGCGGCGCACCTCGTCACGCTCCTCGACTGATGGCGGACGCTCTCGACTCCGTCCCCCTGCCCGGCCTCGGCCCGCGCGTGCCGCGCAAGCGAAACACGGTCACGCAGGCACTCAGCCGGGCCGTGCTGCGGGCGGCGGGGTGGCGGTTCGAAGAAGCCTTCCCCAACCTGCCGAAGTTCCTCATCGCTGTCGTGCCTCACACGACGAACTGGGACTTCGTCGTCGGCGTCCTCGCGCGTCGGGCGTTCGGGCTCGACGCGCACTTCCTCGGCAAGCACACCCTGTTCAAGCCGCCGCTCGGCTGGCTGATGCGGTGGTTCGGCGGGATGCCGGTGCGGCGGGACGTGCCGGGCGGCATCGTGCAGCAGGTCGTCGAGGCGATCCACGCGCGCGACGGGTTCGTGCTCGGCATCGCGCCGGAGGGGACGCGCAAGCGGGTGGCGGCGTGGCGAACGGGCTTCTACTACATCGCGCTCGAAGCCGGCGTCCCCATCGTCCCCGTCACGTTCGACTACGGCCGCCGCCGGGTCGTCGCCGCGCCGCCCGTCCTCCCCACCGGCGATATAGAGGCCGACTTCCGAACGATGCGGGCATTCTTCTCCGCCGCGACGCCGCCGAAATCGGGAGGTGCCGGTTAGCTGTGCGGATCGACCACACCAGCGGCGAACACGGCGTCCAGCATTTCATCCACGCTCCGGTCCGGCGTCCAGCGGACGTGGTGCGCGCTCTCCTCGTTGAGCCGGACCCA
>JBBSMX010000232.1:0-3735 GCA_038232935.1 Rhodothermales bacterium
ACGCAGTTGAGGAACTCCTCCCCCCGGGGAGGTGCCCCCGTAGGGGGCGGAGGGGGTTGGCCGAGCCCCGTAGACCCCCCCAGTCGCTGCGCGCCAGCCCCCCGAGGGGGGCAGGGGGCCAACTGCGTAACTCCTATGACATCTTGCTGGAAACCAGCTCCCCCATCCCCATGCTCCAACGGATCAAAGACGATTTCTTCGACATCCGCCGCGACGAGTGGCCGCTCGCGCTCGCGATGTTCGGGTACTTCTTCCTCGTCATCACCTCGTTCTGGATCCTCAAGCCGATCAAGAAGAGCCTGTTCATTGAGTTCTACGACCAGGCCGGGTTCAGCCTTGCGCTCGGCGGGCTCTTCCAGATGGAGTTCGTCGCCTCGCAGGCCGAGCTGCTGGCGAAGGTGCTCAACATGGTCGTCGCGGCCGGAGCCGTGATCGTGTTCACGATGCTGGCGCGGCGGCTGCGGCGCGAGCAACTCACCTACGTCTTCGCCGGCTTCTTCATCGCCGCCTACGTCGCCTACTCCTTTCTCATCAACACCCCCGGCGACCTCACCGTCTGGACGTTCTACCTCTTCGGCGACCTGTTCACGACGCTCATGGTGGCGACGTTCTTCGCCTTCCTCAACGACAGCGTCACGCCGAGCGCGTCGAAGCGGCTCTACGGACTCGTCGTCCTCGGCGGCGTGGCGGGCGGCGCGTTCGGGACGACGTTTCTCGCCGTCTACATCGACGACTTCCCGCCCTCGACGTGGCTGTGGATCTGCCTCGGCATGGCCGTCGCGATCATCGGGCTGGCGTGGGTGGCCGGGCGGATCGTCCGCCGCAACCCGCCGCCGGAAGTGAAGCCCGACGGCAACCTGCCCCGCTCCAGCGGGGTCGATCCGGGCCGGGGCGAGGAGGCGACGAAGAAGTCCAACGCGGCGCTCGAAGGGGCGCGGCTGGTCTTCCGCTCGAAGTACCTCCTCTCGATTGTCGCCATCGTCGGGATCTACGAGATCGTCTCGACAATCCTCGACTTCCAGTTCTCCTCGACGATTGCGCACTACCTCGACGGGCCGGCGATCGGGCAACAGTTCGCGACGATCTTTGCCATCTCGAACGTGACAGCGCTCGTCGTGCAACTCCTCCTGACGACGTTCGTGATGCGGCGCTTCGGGCTGACGACGGCGCTCCTCATCACCCCGGCCGTGATGATCTTCGGCTCGCTCGGCTTCCTCGCCGTGCCCATCCTGTGGACGGGCTCGCTCCTGAACACGGCCGACAGCGCGTTCGCGTACTCCATCAACCAGTCCGCCCGCGAGGCCCTCTACACCCCGACGACGCGCGACGAGAAGTACAAAGCGAAGGCGTTCATCGACATGTTCGTGCAGCGGTTCGCCAAGTCCCTCGCCGTCGGCGTCAGCCTCGCCATCACGCTCGTCTTCACCGACTTCGGCGCGATCCGCTGGCTCAGCCTGCTGACGGTCGTGCTCGTGGCGGTGTGGGCCTTCGCCGCGCGCTACGCCGGCCGGCAGTTCGCGGCGATGGAGACGCGCCTGGAGGCGGAGACGCCGCCCGTCGCAGGGTAGCCGAGAGGGACGCGGCATGCAGCCCAGGTGAGGCAGTTGCGAGCACCACGCCCCGCTACCCAATCAGCCGGTCGTACTCCTCGTGTGGGCCGATCCAGAACCAGACCAGCCCCTCGGCCCGGTCACGGGCGACCACTCGGTAGTTGCGGCCGACCCGCGCCGACCAGAACGCCCCGACCTTCTTCAGGCGGAGCGACGGGTGGCGCGAGTTCTCCTTCAAGAGCGCGAAGTTCTTGTCGGCCAACCTCTGCACCTCGTCCGGGAGTTCACGGTAGGCCGCCCAAAACGCCGGCGTAGCGTAGTGGGTCAAAGCTCCGTAGCCCGGCCGGCCTCGAAGTCCTCGTCGGCTTGGCGGCCGAGGGCGTCGAGCCGCCCCGCCAGCGCGTCGGCCTCGATCCGGCGGTCCCACTCGTCAGCCCGATACTCCTCGAGCCACTCGGCGAACCGGGCGAGTTCGTCTGGGGAGAGCTTGGTGACGGCCGCTTCGAGTTCTTTGACGCTCATGGCTGTTGTGATCGTGTTGAGGAATCCCTCTTGTCCAGCAGCACGCGCATCAGGCCGCGGCCAGGAGCGCATCCTTCGCCATCTCCAAGAACGCCACGGCTTGCTCTCGGCTCACGCTCGGGAACCCATCGAGGAACTCGTCGAGTGGTTCGTCCCCTTCGAGGTAGGCGAGGAGGGTCTGGACGGGGACGCGGGTGCCCTGGAAGACCGGGGCGCCCTCCATGATTTCAGGATCAGAATGGTAAACCTCGTGACGTTCCATGATCTTGCGCTCTGGTTTCTGGTTGGCTTAGAACGCCTTCCGATCCCTTCCGATCCAGGCACAGGCAGTTGTGGAATTTGTATCTAGAGATAGACCAGGGATGAGGGTCGTACTCTCTCCTCTGGTCCGGTGAGGCTGTAGCCGCATGAGGCCGCCGAGTTTGGCATCACGCCGATGCTCGGAGGAGCCTGTTTGTTAAGTCAGCCCCCGCCTGACGCCGTCGATGCTGAGGAGCACTTCCGGCCCCGGCCGCCAGACCGGCCGATGAGCCCGCATCACAATGTCCGTAGGCCGCGTCACGCCAGGCGGAGGCCGGACCCGTCTGCCCTCCCATCTTACCACGTCTCAGACTCATGCACAACTCGTACCTCAGCGCAGGCGTCGATGTCAGCGCCGACTGGCTCGACGCCGCCCGCCAACTCGGCGAACGCGCCCCCGAGCACCACCGCTTCGCTAACGATGCCAACGGCCACGCTACGCTTTGCGCGTGGCTCACCGCACACGGCGACCCAGCCCGCGTCGTCACCGAGGCCAGCGGGGTCTACGGGATCGACCTCGCCCTCGCCCTCCACGCGGCCGATGGCGTCGAGGTGATGATCCTCAACCCACGCGCGGCCAAGGACTACCGCCGCGCCCACATGCACCGCTCGAAGACCGACGAGATCGATGCGGCCGTCTTGTGCGACTATGCCCACCGGATGCCGTTCGTGGCGTGGGAGCCGCCCGACGACGAGGCCGTCGAACTGAGGCAACTCGCCCGGCGCGTTGCCGATCTGAGCGTCGAGCGCGCCCGTGAGCGGAACCGGCTCCACGCGGCACAGGCGAGCCGGGCGACATCGGCGGTGGTCACCAACGACATCGAGGTGAACCTCCGTCACCTCGACCGGCGCATCGACGAGATGGTCCGGCAGGCGCTCAAGGTGGTGGCCGAGAGCAGCCGCCTCTGCGGGGCTTACGGGCACCTCACCTCAGTCCGTGGGATTGCCGCCAAGAGCGCCGTGCTCCTCCTCGGTGAGTTGTTGTGCCTGCCCGAGAGGATGAGCGCGCGGGAATGGGTCGCCTACGCCGGACTCGACGTGCGGCAGCACCGCTCAGGCCGCTCGGTCGAGGCCCGGCCTCGGATCTCGAAGGAGGGGAACGTCCACATCCGGCGAGCGCTCTACATGCCGGCTCTCGTGGCGGTGCGGTTCGAGCCAGAGGTCGGCGCGTTCTACCGGCGGCTCGTCGAGCGTGGAAAGCCGAAGGTTCGGACCGTCCACGGTCCGGTAGCCGTGGTCGCGGTGATGCGAAAGCTCCTGCACGCGATCTACGGGATGCTCAAGCACGACGCCGACTTCGACGGGGCGAAGTGCTTCCAGAATGTGCCCGTCGGGGCTTGACTTTTAAGAGAGCACTTAACAA
>JBBSMX010000233.1:0-3708 GCA_038232935.1 Rhodothermales bacterium
CGTGGATAACAGAAGTCTTGACGGTAGAGATGCCGAAGGAGGCCCTGCGTCAGCCTGACGAGTCGCTTCACTTCGTACGGGCCGTGCATGCGGTCAGAGGGACGCGGTGCCCCTTCGAGCAGACGCGCCAGGCGTGGCAGCGGGAGCCGCTGCCCGAGCACCTCACCTACGGCCAGCACCCCCACGATCCGAGGTAGCCAGCGCACGTCTCCAAGTTGAAGGTGGAACTGCCTCATGGTGCTTAACGATATTCGTGCCTCAACGTAATTAAGAATAGCGATAACTACAACTTCGCCTGTCCGTTCGCGGATGCGCCTGAGATCGAAACCGACCGTCTACTTTTGGTGCACAACACCTCCTTTCCTCACCGTCGCCTGAGTAAAGATAGGTGACGCATGCCGGATCGTAGCTCCTCGTAGGTGACGGTATATTCAGCTCCCTCGTTCCACCACCCCCTCTCTGCTCATGCTCGCTCGCTCCGCCCTCCTCTGCCTACTCGGCGCGCTCGTCGGCTGCGCCCGGACCCAGCCCGTCACGACCGCCTCCGTCAACACCGTCGAGGCCCCGGCCCCCGCCGCGCTCGCCGCCCCCCGGCTCGTGCTACCCCACGACGTGCATTCGAACGCCAACCCCGCCGAGGCCCGCGTCACCGATGTCGCGCTCGACCTCACGGCCGACTTCGACGCGAAGCAGCTCCACGGCACGGCCACGCTGACCATCGACCGGGCACCGGACGCGCAAGAGATCGTCCTCGACACGCGCGATTTGACCATCGAGCAAGTCACGGCGATGGACGGTGAGCCGCTGCCGTTCGAGCTCGGTGCGAGCGATCCCCATCTCGGCCAGCCGCTGACGGTGACGCTGCCCGAGAGCGGCGACCGGATCGTCGTCCACTACCGCACGGCCCCCGACGCGGCCGACGCCGTCCAGTGGCTCAGCCCCGAGCAGACGACCGGCGGCGACCACCCCTTCCTCTTCACCCAGGGCCAGGCCATCCTCACCCGGACGTGGGTGCCGACGCAGGACAGCCCCGGCATCCGCCAGACCTACTCCGCCGAGATCACCGTCCCTAAACCGCTGACGGCCGTGATGAGCGCCGAGATGGTGACACCGGACGGCGTGCCCGCCGAAAACGGCACAGGCACGACGTACCGCTTCCGCATGCGCGAGGCCATCCCGCCCTATCTCATCGCCCTCGCCGTCGGCGATCTGAAGTTCCAGGCCGTCGGGCCGCGCACGGGCGTCTGGGCCGAGCCCGCCGTGGTGGAGAAGGCGGCGTACGAGTTCGCCGACATGGAAGAGATGGTGGACGCGGCCGAGAAGCTCTACGGGCCGTACCGCTGGGGCCGCTACGACGTGCTCGTCCTCCCGCCGTCGTTCCCGTTCGGGGGGATGGAGAACCCGCGCCTCACCTTCGCCACGCCGACGGTCCTCGCGGGCGACCGCTCGCTCGTCAGCCTCATCGCGCACGAGCTCGCGCACTCGTGGTCCGGCAACCTCGTCACGAACGCGACGTGGAGCGACTTCTGGCTCAACGAGGGGTTCACGTCGTACTTCGAGAACCGGATCATGGAGGAGGTCTACGGGGTCGAGTACGCCCGGATGCTCGAGTCGCTCAGCCGCCGCGACCTCGCCGATGAGCTCCCCGATCTCAGCGAGGCCGACCAGCACCTCTACATCGACCTCACCGGCCGCGACCCCGACGACGGGATGACCGCCATCGCCTACGACAAAGGCGCAGCCTTCCTCCGCACCGTCGAAGTCGCCGTCGGCCGCGAACGCTTCGACGCCTTCCTCCGGCAGTATTTCGACGAGCACGCCTTCCAGCCGATGACGACCGAGCGCTTCCTCGGCTACCTCGACGCGCACCTGATCCAGGGTGACGCCGAGTTGCGCGCGCAGATCCAGCCCGAGGCGTGGGTCTACGGCCCCGGTCTTCCCCCGAATGCCGCCCCGGTCTCGTCCGAGGCCTTTGCCCGCGTCGAGGCCCAAGCCGCGGCATTCGAGAGCGGCACCGCGCCGGAGGAGTTGGAGACGGAGGAGTGGACCACGCAGGAGTGGATGCATTTTCTCGACTCCCTCCCCGACGCGCTCACGGACGAGCAGCTCGCCAGCCTCGACAGCGCGTTCGGGCTAACGGAGACGGGCAACAGCGAGATCCTCTTCGCGTGGCTACGGATCGCGATTGCGAATCGGTACGAGCCTGCCTTCCCCGCGCTCAAGAGCTTCCTCACCCGGCAGGGTCGGCGGAAGTTTGTTAAGCCGCTCTACGAAGACCTCGTCGCCACCGATTGGGGCCGCCCGATGGCCGAGCAGATCTACCGCGAAGCCCGCCCCGGCTACCACTCGGTCACGACGGGCTCGGTCGATCCCATCGTCGGCTGGTCCGCAGGTGAGTGAGTGGAGGCATACGACCTGTCGCTCCGCGCTGCTCTGCTCCTCTGACCAGAGCGGCGGACAGATAATCGCGAGCAGCCCCCTCACTGCCAGCGCTGCGCCATCAGCGACTCCATCGGGCGGTTCGAGCAACAGCGATGCTCTCGGGCGGTTTCGGGTCGAGGTGGAAGCACCCCCAGCGTCTCGAAGAGCTCGAGGTGATGCTCGACCGGCAGCGCCCCGCGCCAGCACAGCCGCGCTACTCACCGTCCCGCTACAGGTCCCCCCACAAGGCCTCTTCATGCTTCCTGCACAAACTATTTAACTATCTGCCTATATTGATTTTGTGAAGTGACTTTAGTGGGGTACTTCGGTAGGCGTTTTTCTGATCAGCCTACAGCTATCTGACCGGGCCTATTGCTTAACCACTCCCGGAGAGCTGTCTCCCGCCGTGCCCCGTTCCCCTCATGTATAGAACCTGCCCCTCCTCTGCTCGGGGACCATGGAGTTCCCACTGGATCAGGCCGTAGGTCCTGCCATCCATCCAGCGAGGTTCGCCATGAACGCTCTATGCCGCGCCGGTGCCTGTTGCATCCCTCTCTTTCTCACGCTGCTGCTCGCCGCCCCTGTGCGAGCGCAGGTCTGCACTGCGCCTACTGTCGCGGTCCTCAACCAGTCCGACGCCGACACCTTCGCCTGTAGCGAGGTGACGGGAAACCTGTTCATCAGCGACAACGGTAACGGGAGCCTCTTGGACCTCTCGGGTTCTGGATCCTCACCTCCGTCGGCGGCAACCTCACCATTCAGGACAATGCGGTGCTGGCATCGCTGACGGGATTGGATAACCTGACGACGGTCGGCGGGAACGTGGAGATCGGCAGCGGGCTCTTCGGCGGCAACGATGCGCTGGAGGGGCTGGAGGGCCTGACCTCTGTCGGCGGAACCCTCAGCGTCGTAGACAACGCCTCGCTGGTGTCGCTGAGCGGGCTGGAGGGGTTCAACAATCTCGGTGGGAATCTCACCATCATCGGGAACGCCGCGCTGGCGTCACTGGCAGGGCTAGAGGGGTTTGTCGACTTCGATGGAAGCATCAAAGTCGATCACAACGATGCGCTGGTGTCGCTCACTGGGCTGGACAACCTGACTTCCGTCGAGTTCCTCGATATCGCGCGAAACGATGCACTGGCGTCGCTAGAGAGTGTCATGAACTATCGGTCGGTGCCGGCGTTCGGCGACGCATGAACCGCACCGCCTACCCCTCCGACGTCTCCGACGAGGAATGGGCCTTCGTGGCCCCCTATCTCACCCTCATGCGCGACGATGCTCCCCAGC
>JBBSMX010000234.1:0-3491 GCA_038232935.1 Rhodothermales bacterium
CGCGAGCGAGAATCGATGGAGCCGATTCGCCAGGCGCGTGAGGAGCTCGATGCCATAGCATCGGGCGACGAACGCAACGCCGCGAGCGGGTTCAGCGGCCTCGCGCAGCCCGGAGCCGTTTCCCCAAACAGTTTCTTAGAGTGCGTTTATGAAGAGTCCGGTCGGCGCAGCGCTTGCAGTCCGTGTCCGACTTCACGAACGTACTCTTAACGCTGCCGTAACGTGCCGCCAGAACGGCCCGGCTATTTTAGGCGTCTTCCCACGCCTCCCTCCCACACCGTGGCCGATCCCTCGTTCGAACTCACCTCTGGTACCGTCCTGCTCGTCGATGACGAAGAGGACCTGCTCGACCTGCTCTCGTACGCCCTCCGCCGCGAGGGCTTCGACGTGCTCACCGCGCAGGACGGCGCGGAAGCCCTCCGCATCGCCCGCGCCGAGCGGCCGGACGTCATCGTGCTCGACATCATGATGCCGAAGATGGACGGGCTCGAAACCTGCCAGCGGCTACGCGAGGACGCGAACCTCCGCCTCGTCCCCATCCTCATGCTGACGGCCCGCAGCGACGAGCGCGACGAGATCCTCGGCCTCGACGCCGGGGCCGACGACTACCTCACCAAGCCGACCTCGTCGAACCTCCTCGTCTCCCACGTCCGCGCTCTCCTGCGCCGCAGCGAGCGCACCGAGGCCGCCACCACCACCCAGCTCCGGGTCCACGACCTCGTCGTCGACCGCGACCGCTACCTCGTCACGCGGGAGCCAGGGACGGACGACGAAGAGACGTTCCGGCTGCCGCGCAAGGAATTCGAGCTGCTCTACTTCCTCGCCTCGCATCCGGGCAAGGTGTTCACACGCGAAGACCTGCTCAACCAGGTCTGGGGGCCGGACGTGTATGTGGTCGACCGGACGGTGGACGTGCACGTCCGCAAGATCCGCGAGAAGATCGGGAGCGACTACATCGAGACCGTCAAAGGCGTCGGCTACAAGCTGAACGACTCGATGGCGTAGGGGCAAGGCATGCCGTACCCTGTTCGAGGATAACGCCCGGCCTGGGCGTCGTAGCTTGAAGCGACCCGACGCATCCCCGATGCCCGACGCCGCGCCTCCCCCGCTCCCTCGCCGATTCAACCGGCTCGCCCTCAAAACGGCGATGCTCACCGGCGTGGCGACGGCCGCCGTGTCCCTCGTCGTCCTGTTCGTGGCGCAGCCGTGGGGATGGGCAGCGGCTCCGCTCGTGGGCCTGACGGCTGGGATCGCGGCCTACGCATCCGTCCACTCGCTCGTGGCGCGGCGGCTGGAGCTCGCGCGGGCCACGCTCCGCCAGGCACGGAAGCGCCGCTTCGACACGCTCGGGCAGATCCGCGCCGCCGAAGCCCGCGACGAACTCGACGAGCTGCTGTGGCAGGTCTACCGCGCGGGGCGCGTGCTCCAGCAAGAGATCGAGCGGCTGGAGCGGATCGAGAACTACCGCCGCGACTTCCTCGGGAACGTCTCGCACGAGCTCAAAACGCCCATCTTCGTCATTTCCGGGTTCGCCGAACAACTCCTCGGCGGCGCGCTCGACGATCCCGCCGTCAACCGCCGGTTCGTGGAGAAGATCGGCCGGAACGCCGCCCGGCTCGATGCCCTCTCGCGCGACCTGCTCGCGATCTCCCGGATCGAGAGCGGCGAGCTGCGGATGGGCCTCGTCCCCTTCAGCCTGCGCGCCCTCATCGAAGAGGTGGCCGAAGCGCTGGAGCCCATCGCCGAGGCCAAAGACGTGACCGTCCTGCTGCGCCTCGCCCCCGACCTCCCCCCCGTCGTGGGTGACCGCGACCAACTCCGGCAGGTGCTCGTCAACCTCATCGACAACGCCGTCAAGTACAACAACGAGGGAGGACGCATCGAAGTGACGGCGCGGGCGACGGACGAGGGCACCGTCCGTGTCGCCGTCGTGGACGACGGGATCGGGGTTCCGCCGGAGGAGATCCCGAGGCTTACGGAACGGTTTTACCGCGTAGACCGGAGCCGCAGCCGGTCGCAGGGCGGCACCGGGCTGGGCCTCGCGATTGTGAAGCATATCCTCGAAGCGCACGGGCAGCGGCTCCGCGTCGAAAGCCGGCCGGACCACGGCTCGTCGTTCTCGTTCGAGTTGCCCATCGGGAAGAAGCGGATCGCCTCCGGCTCGGGGATCGAGCCGCCGGCTCCATAACCGCTACTCGTCGAAACAATCATGTATCTTCCGGCAGCACCTCGCTCCTCTCCCCCCTCTGACGCCACCGCTGTGAGCACGCTGGCCGACCTCATCAAGCAGGACCACTTCGATTCGCCCGCGCACGAGGCGATGCTGAACGTGCTGGTGACGTACCCGTGGCTCGTGGGCGAGCTCGCCGCGGCCATGGGCGACTTCGACCTGACGCCGGCGCAATACAACGTCCTCCGGATCCTGCGTGGGCGGCACCCCGAGCGGGCCACATGCAGCTACATCGGCGAGCGCCTGCTCGACCGGACACCGGACGTGACGCGCCTGCTCAACCGCCTCCAGCGTGCCGGACTCATCGACCGCCGCCGCGCCGCGCACGACCGCCGCATCGTCGAGGTGTGCATCACGGACGAGGGGATGGAGCGCCTGAAGCAGGCGGACAAGCCGGTCGGCGAGGCCACGCGCCGCCTCACCGCCAGCCTCACCGACGAGGAGCACCGCACGCTCGCGGCCCTGCTAGAGAAGCTCCGCCAGTCAGAGACAGATTCGGAGACAGACTGAGGCTACTTCGGGGCCACCTCCGAGAGATAGATGCCGGCCTGCTGCATCGCCCCCGCGCCGTACGTGCCGACCCACACGTTATAGTTGCCCGACGGCGGCTGCGCGAGCTGGATCACCGGGTCCTGCCCGCTCGCATCGTCGCTGCACACCCACGAGCCGTCCGGCAGGTTCACCAGCAGCGTCGTATCGGACGAGGCCCGCACGTAGATGTAGAGGGGGTACGAGCCCGCCGTGTAGTTCACGTCGAGGTCCGGCCGAGCGGCGTTGATGTAGCCGGAGCACCCGGCCCCGCTGATCGGGTTCGGGTCGTTGCCGCCGGCCTGGACCTTCGTGATCTGCGGATCAGGGCTGAACCCCGCCGAGAGGGACACCGTGCCGTAGACCGGCTGTGCGCTGACGTCCGGCTGCCTACCATTCGTAGGGGTATCCGCCGTCGCGTCCGTCGCGTCCCGCTCCGTGATGGAGACTGTCGCGGCAGTTTGCGCGTTCGCGTTGTACGTCGTCACCCAGATGTTGTAGTTGCCGCTTTGCGGGCTACTGAACCGGATGACCGGGTTCGACCCGTCGCCACTGTCGTCGTCGCAGACCCACGAGCCATCCGGCTGGTTGATGAGTAAACGTCAGTCGCGGGTTGAAGTAGAGAACGGGTTGGCAAGTCGCTGCGTCGTGCGTAGGGTGGAGTTGACCACTCCCCTCGCACCAGCAACCCCGCCAACCCGATGACCAGCAATGTACTCGACCAGGCCACCCG
>JBBSMX010000235.1:0-3452 GCA_038232935.1 Rhodothermales bacterium
CCCAACGACCCGGCTATCCTCGCACACACCCCGATGTCGGTACCGGGCGAGACGGTACGGGTGACGTTCACGGCCCCCTCGGAGCCGGGCACCTACCGCTACATCTGCACGTTCCCCGGCCACTACGTGATGATGCAAGGGACGATGACGGTGACCTGATAGGCTACGCCGATGGATACATCAAGATAAAAGATGAAACCAATGCCCTCTTGAACCCTTCCCGTTTAAGGGAAGACGACCCCGGACGAACAACACACCCGATCATGGACTACACCTTCATCCCCGATCTCGCGGCCCACGTGGCCGAACTGGTAGCGCAGGCTCCGCACCCGACGGAGCACGTCCAGGCCCGCGCCGTCTTCACGGACGAACACGTGAAGGTGCTGGCGTTCCCGTTCGAGGCCGGGCAGGCGCTCGCGGAGCACACCGCCCCACATCCCGTCGCCCTGCACTTCCTCAGTGGAGAGGCCGACGTGACGCTCGGCCCCGATGCCGTCGAAGCCCGCGCTGGGACATGGATCCACCTTCCTCCGCGTCTACCGCACAGCATCCGCGCCCGGACCGATACGGTGATGCTGCTGTTCGTCTTCCAGCCGGGCGGAGGCGCGTCGTGAGCGAGCCACGCGCCGACCGCACCCGCACGCTACTGCAGGAGGCCGAGGCCCACCTGCGGCAGGCCGAGCGACACCTCACCGCTACGCCACCCGACTACACGGGAGCACTGGCAGAAGAGCTGGTCGTCTTTCGCACGTCGCTCCGTGCGTACCTCGCGTGGAACGGGTCGGCTGATGTGGACGAGGAGTTCGACCTCCGCACGCTCGCGGCCCGCGCCGTCCACCTCGCCAGCATCCTCGAGACGCCGACGCACCGCGCCCTGCTGCTGGCCGAGCGCGCCCCGACTATCGAGCAGGCGATCCGCCGAAGCGACCGCCTGAGCGTGGCCGACCGGGAGGACGTCGAGACGGGGTGGTACACGGCGCGTAACCTCTACCAGACGGTGTGCGGCGAGTTGCCCTGGCTCTTCCAGGCGTCCCCTCCGAGTCCCGCTGCGGCTGCAAGTCCCGAGCGCGCACCTGCCCGTCCCGAGCGCCCCCTAGCGCGAAGCGCGGTGAGCGGGGAGGGCAGCGCCCCCGAGCGCTTGGGGGTACCCGAATGAGCGACGCCCGCATCCACGTCGAACGCGCCGCCGCCGGGTTCGTGATCGCGCTGTTTCTGGCGGCTACGCTCCTGCTCGCCGTCATCCTATTCCGGGTGATCCGGGACGCGCAGGCCCGGAAGGCCCCGCCGCCGGAGCCGACGACCCACGTCGAGCGTCCGGTTCCACTTTCCTCGCTCCAGCCGCTACGCGCATGACCTACGCTCCGCTCCTCATCGTCCTCGGCGTGCTCGTCCTCGGGGCGGGCGTGACGCTCACCGTGCTGTTCCGGGCCGACCGCGCCGGCCTATTCCGCCGGCTCTCGGCCGGAGCCTTCGTCCTCTTCGACGAGGCCGAGCCACCGGGCATCCCGCAGGACCAGCTCTTCGCGCCGGACGACGCACGGGACGACGCCTCGACCGGCTGCCACCCGCTCACGCATACGCCGCCGCCCGCCTCATGAACACGTCCCCTCCCGCCACGGCCGACGCCCGCACCGACGAGGTCCCCGAGACCGTCGCCTCGTGGCGGCGGAGCGTGGACGCGGCGGCGCGGCTGCCCGTGCTGGCCTACATCCTCAGCGGCGTCTTCTGGCTCCTCGTCGGGACCGTCTTTGCGCTCATCGCTTCATTCAAGTTCAGCTACCCCGATTGGCTTGGGGCGACGGCCTCGATGACGTTCGGGCGCGTACGTCCGGCCCACCTCGCCACGATGATCTACGGCTGGCTCTCGATGGTGAACGTGGGCATCATGATCTGGCTGTGGGGGCGGCTCCTCAAGACTCCCATCCGCCACAGGGGGGTGCTGCTCGCGAGCTGCGGGCTGTGGAACCTCGGCGTGCTCGTCGGGACGGTCGGGCTGCTGGCGGGGTATTCCACGGGCGTCGAGTGGATCGAGATGCCGGTCGTCGCCTTCTTCTTCATCGTGCCGGCGCTCGGGCTGGTGGCCTTCGCGCTCCTCTCGTCGCTGCCGCACCGCCGCGTGCGCCACCTCTACATCTCGGTGTGGTACCTCGGCGCGTGCATGCTGTGGACGCCGATCCTCCTCATCGCCGTGCTGCTGCCGATCTACTCGGGCGTGCCGCACGCGACGGTGAACTGGTGGTTCGCCCACAACATCCTCGGGCTGTGGCTGACGCCGGTGGGGCTGGCGGCGGCCTACTACTTCATCCCGAAGGTCGTCGGCCGGCCGGTGTATTCCTACCACCTCTCGTACCTCGGCTTCTGGACCCTCGCGCTCTTCTACAACTGGGCCGGTGTCCACCACCTCGTCGGGGGGCCGCCGCCGCAGTGGGTAGTGACGGTAAGCATCGTGTTCAGCGCGATGATGATCATCCCCGTCCTCGTCGTCGCCGTGAACCACCACATGACGGCGTTCGCCCGGATCAAGCGCGTCGTCTACAGCCCGACGCTGCGGTTCGTCGTCTTCGGGGCGATGAGCTACACCGTGGTCAGCCTCCAGGGCGCGCTGATGCCGTTCCGCTCGCTGATGGAGGTGACGCACTTCACGCACCACACGATCGCGCATTCGCACCTCGGGGTCTACGCCTTCGCCACGATGGTCGCCTTTGGGTCGGTCTACTACATCCTCCCACGCGTGACGGGGTGGGAGTGGGCGAGCCGGCGGCTAATCGCCGTCCACTTCTGGACGACGGGGCTGGGGATAGGGATGTACGTCGTGGGCCTCACCGCCGGCGGCATCATCCAAGGGCTGATGGTGAACGATGCCTCAATCCCGTTCATCGAGGTCGTGAACGCGACGAAGCCGTGGCTGTGGAGCCGCTCGGTCGCGGGCGTTCTCATCACAGTCGGGCACCTTGTCTTCGCCTACCTCGTCTGGCAGATCGTCCGCCACCGCGGCCCGGCCCCGGACGGCCCGGTCTACTTTCGCACCCCGCCCGCCGGCCTCTTCGGGCGCGGCGACGGCGGCACGGTCCCGGCCATCCCCGGCGATCCTGACTCGAACCCGCTATGAGACCCTGAGCCCGCCGCCATGCTGACCCGTCCCGTGCTCCTCTTCCTCGGTGCCTTCGCCGCGATCGCGATGAGTTACACCGCGCTCTCGCTCGTGCCGAAGATTCAACTCGCCACCGTCGAGCCGACGCCGGGCACCCGCCCGTACACGAACGTCGAGTCGCTGGGGCGCGACGTCTACATCCGCGAGGGGTGCATCTACTGCCACACGCAGCAGGTCCGCGCCGACGGCTATGGCAGCGACATCGAGCGCGGCTGGGGGCCGCGCGGCTCGCTCCCCGGCGACTACGTCTACGACCGCCCGCACCTGCTCGGGACGATGCGGACGGGGCCGGACCTCCACG
>JBBSMX010000236.1:0-3346 GCA_038232935.1 Rhodothermales bacterium
CGGCGGTACTTGGCCGGACAGACGATGTGGTAGAGCAGGATCGAGACATTATGACTCTTGTGGACGTAGCGGCTCATGCGAGACGATAGTGCCCGCCGCTTTACGAAGCAAGCTTCGGGGTATCAGACCCCCTCAGAATGACACGAAGCGACTTGACGAGGAAGTCGTTCATACTCTCATAATGGTCATCGACCTGGACAATCCGCGTGTCGATCCCGTCGCTCTCAGCCCACCGGACCCACGCATCGGGAGCACTCGACAGGGACATGCCGCTGAAGTTCACGCGGCCGGTGAACCGCTTCAGTTGCCCCGTCGCCCGGGCGAAAGCGCGGCCTTGCGGCGTGAAGTTCCCCCAATTCTTGAGGGTGACGGTCCGGCCATCAGCAGTCGTGGCGCTGACGCCCGATACACTTTGTGCGGTCCGGTGGTAGAACTCGTTGTCCCGGACGTAGCGAAGCGCGCGACCGGCGTCTACGACCCCGAAACCCGTGGCGTTGTCGAACCCTGCCGTGCCGACATCCTGGGCCGTCCGCTCCAGCACCTGCTCGACATCCTCGCCGGTGAGCATGGAGCGCTTCGCCTTGATGAGCGAGGCGACGCCCGCCGTGATGGAGGCCGCCGCCACGGTCCCGCCGAAGTCCGTCCGGTAGGTGGTATTGGACTCCCCCGAGGTGGCAACGACGTCCTTTGCCATCGCGGCCACGTCCACGTAGGGCCGCTGCACCGTCTGACTCCAAGGAATAGGCTGGTTGGCTTGGTTCAACTCTACACCACCGACGGCGACGACGTACCGATCGCTGAGAGCGGGGGCGTAGCTGATCCCGTCGGAGTACGGGCCGTGGTCGCCCATCGGGGCCACGACCACGTCCCCGTCCACGATCACGGCGTTCGCCGTCTCGACCTGGAAGGCACGGAACGAAGTGGGCGGGCTGTAGCAGCCGCTGCCGAGGCACAGGCTCTTGAAGAAGTTCCCCACCGCTTCCCCTATGTTCTCGAGCGATGTCTGCACCGGGTTGTTGCCGATGTTGGGATCGGGCGGCGGCAGATTCTCGAGCGCGTTCGGGGAGACGGGCTGCTGGCCGAGGTAGTCGTTGAAGCGGCCTGAGGGGATACCGTAGGTGAAGAGGTGGACCCGCACGCCCGAGGCTTGCCGGGCGAGGGCCATCCGGTCGGCGGGCGCACTCCCACGGAAGAAGAACGACCCGGCGCTGAGATTGACAGGGATGCACTCGCCCTCGCCGGGCTGCGGGCAACTCCCTCCTTCGAGCAGGTTGAAAGTGCGGATCTCGGTCTGCCGCGCCACGCCGGCCATCCCGCGGCCGTTGTTGGTGATGGCTCCGGCGACGCCGGCCGCTTCGGTGGCGTAGCCCAACTCGGGGCGATCCGTACCGGCCGAGGGGGCTTGGGTACGGGCGGCGAGGTCCTCGTGCCCGTAGCGGACCCCGGTGAGCGACTGCACCCCGATGCGGACGTTGGAGGAGCCTTGCGTCACGGCCCACGCTTCGTCTACGTGGTGGACGTCGAAGAGGTAGTGCTGATCGCCGGAGACGACGAAGGGGTCGTTGGTCTGGCTGCGGGCGGTGCCGCCTGCGAGCAGGAACAGGAAGAGGGCGAGAACCGCCCTGCGGTACGTGGAGTATGGTTGTAGCCGTGTCATGGTGGACCTGGTTGGAATAGCGAGGGAAGCTGTGACAGGTGGCCCCCGGTTCCGCGGTGGCCGGGGAGGCCGCGGCAACGGTACTCTCCGGTCAGGATCGGGGGCCTCGTTTGTTCAGGCGCGGGGGGATCTCTGCATAGGCAGCGAGGATGGTTGGAAGGAAGGGGAACTGCATCACCGGCCGAGGCGACCCTCGCCGGGCGGCGGGAGAGGGGGAAACACCGGCACCGAGTCCGGCAGCGCCGGCCACAGCACGCGCTCCTCGCCCGCGCCGAGGTTGTAGGCGAAGGGGACCCAGCGCGCCCCCGGCCCCCGGTGCACGTCGCGGATGAAGAGAAACGAGGAGCCGTCGGCGGCCCAGCGTGGGATGTTTCCGCCAAGCTCCGTGATCCGCCGGACCTCCGCCCCGTCGCTGGTCATCAGAAAGAGCTGGTCGGCGTGCTCGACCTCGCGCTGGAGCACCACCGTCTCACCGACGGGACTCGGCACAGCAAAGATGGTATAGATGGAATCGGCGGGGACGTCGGTGATGTAGCGCCACGCACTGGTGGTGAGGTAGTAGCGCGCCCAGTTGCCGTCGTGCTCGAACAGGGGGTCGTCCCGATACACGAACTTCTGTCCGGTAACGTAGCTCTCATCCCCCCCGAGGTAGGTTGCCTGCATCAGTTCGAGGAGCGGCCCCTCGACCGCGCCGCTCGCGGTGTCGAGGATGTAGAGCCCGCGCGCGTACGCCTGCTGGTACCCCGTCGAGGCTACCGAGACAAGCAGGCGGTGCCCGTCGGCGAACCACCCGCCCCAGGCGGCATTCTCGAAGTTGAAGAACAGGCTGTCCGTCCCCGACCACTGCCGCGTCTCGCGCGTCGCGAGGTCGAGCGTGTAGAGGTAGACATTGGTCCCGCTCACGACGTTGACGGCGAGGCGCTGCCCGTCCGGATGCCAGAAGACGCTGCCCGTGTTGACGCCGATGAACTCGGGGTCGCTCCCATCGGCGTTGACGATCCAGAGTTGCTTGCGCGGGCTGAACTCCGCGCCCGGCGTCCGATGCCGGACGAGGGCGATGCGGCTGCCGTCGGGGCTCGGCGTGAGCTGCGTCAGGTACTCGGTGCCGGGGAGCGGATCGCCGCCGTAGTCGCCGGGGCCGAAGAGCGGCTCCTCCATCGGCGGCGCTACGGGCGAGGAGCACCCGGCTATGAGCAGGAGGAAGGGCAGGAGCAGGTAGCGTCGCATAGGTGATTAAACGGGGGGGGGGTTAGGAGAGGCGCAAATCTACCCTCTTTGCTCCGCCCAACCAACGGAAAAAACCCGGCCTTTTCGGGCAACTCTTCCGACTGAAACCCTATGACTTATCGCTCCGCGAGCGCTGACGGTACGCCCGCATCGAGCACCCCACCTCGCGCCGGAAGCTCCGCCGCAGCGTCTCCAATGGCACACCAAACGCCTCGGCGATCTCATCGGGGCCGGCGATGCGGGCGAAGTGCTGTTCGATGTAGGCTCGGACGTGCTCGGTGTTGACAGGCATCGTGAACAGAGGTCAGCATGGGAAGGACTCCGTTAGTGTGAGAGTCACGTACTCGTAAGCCGGTAGCCGCAATGCCGCACCCATCGCCGTATCTCCCCGATCTCTACGAGCGCCAACGCCTCGGACACCGCCGTGCGGAGGGTGTCCCGCGTCCGTGCTCCCACCGCACG
>JBBSMX010000237.1:0-3243 GCA_038232935.1 Rhodothermales bacterium
AATGAATAAGGGTGACCTACCGCTGCGCCCGATGGAGACCTTCTTGGCTTGGGTCCTGTTGAGCGGCTACGGCCGAACTCGAATAGCCCCCGGTGCCGGTCCGCGAAGAGGCTGATGCGCTCGAGGAGGCAGGTGCGCGCTCATGAACTCGAAGGCCCGGACGGTACCGAGCCGGTCTCCCGAGCGGTCCGGTCCTCGGACCGGACTACCAGGCCGCCGCTTTTGCCAGGATGTCGCGCTCCTGCTGGAGGCGGCGGACCTCTTTGCGGAGCCGCTTCAACTCGTCGCGCTCGGCCTCAGCGGCGAGGGCTCCGGGCGACGTAGCGGCCTGCTCGATCCACGAGCGGATCGTGGCCTCGGTAGGCTCAAACTCGCGGGCGAGCTCCGCCGGGGAGCGACCGGCGTGGTGGAGCTCGACGATCTGCTCGCGGAACTCGGGTGGATAGGCGGGACGGTGTCGGGGCATGGGACCTCGGGTCTGGAGACAACTGGAAGATTGTCCACCGAACCGGGGTCACACCAGTCACCCGTGCGGCCGGCACCGCCCTCTTCGCCGCAACCCCCCTGTTCGGGATAGGCTCTATCGCCCAGACCCTCCTGGACCAGCGCTATGCTGCCGCGGATGACGCGTCGGGAGGCGGTGCGGCCGGGCCTGCTCCTGAGCCCGGATTCGGCCCCCCGGTGCCCGCCGGCGGTTTTCCCCACCCGGGCCCTGGGGACGGGGCAGAGAGGTCGCACGCGGCCTCCGTTCCGGCCGTGGACGAGACGGTGAAAGACGCCGTCAGCGCGATCACCGTGGAGCCTCCCCCTCAGCCCTATGTGCTTGATGCGTCAGCGTCAACAGAGAAGCCCCACGTTCCCTGAACTCACTACCCGCCGCCCCGCCACCTCGTCGAGCACCGCTCCGAGGGAGCCCCCACTCCGCCGGGGCGGCGGCAAGTGCGTCGTCTCGACCCGCATGCCTCGGCCCTCGTCCGCTTCGAGGACGGCACGCTCGCCGTGGTGGCCCGGCGGCGGCTCCGGCTCAACGCGAAGCTGAACACGTAGGCCGAAGGCGTATCCCCAACGTAGCAAGGGGTGCCGTGCGGAATCCAGCGGCCGCATGGCACCCCGTCACATTCCGCCGCGCCAGAGATTCCCGGCGCGGCCCTGCCCAACCTAGGGACGGATCATGCAGTTATTGAAGTCCCGCGTCGGGCAGGCGTCGATGGAGAGGTTCCCCTCCTGCTCGACGTTCCCGTTCACGTCGACGAGGACGTCGCCGGTGAAGGCGGCCCCGAGGATGCCGGTGATCTCGGCGATTTCGCCGTACTCGGTGAGTTTGGGGGAGGCATAGTGCTTCTTCATATGTTGACCTCTAACACTTAGTTAAATAGTTTGGAAGGCGGACGATGTGCGTCCATGGGGGTTCTGAGAGGCAATTTTGAAGCCAGAACCAGCCGCGCACCTTTCACCTCGTGCCCGCGCGTGATGCACCATAGCTTAATACGACATGTGCGCGGGCGAGGGGCCAGGGCTGGCGCGCCTTCGGGGACCATTGCACTCCCCCTCCACGAAAAGCTGCGACCGGCACCTCGAGAGGACAAGGCGGCCGGTGGGCGCGTTTCCGCGGCGGCGCTTTCCGTGCCGGCCTCTTATCTTGCAGGCGAAAGGCGGCCCCACAGCACCGTAACCACGCGTTTCGCTCGGCCGTTCGGCGCTCAGAACTGGTCCTTCGCTCTTGGGTGCTTCACGAAGGAGCCATCGGCCGTGTCGCTGACGAGCTCCCTCAGCGTGTCGGCGTTCCGCACGGCGTGGCCGTACCCGTCGTTGTTGAAGTAGGCATACACGTCCCGGCCCTGCCGGTCCCACTCCCCGATCCGCTCCGCCCACCACCGCAGGTCCCCCTCGCTGTAGGAACCGCCGTAGAGGTGCTCCTGGTCCGGCCCGTGGAGGCGGACGTACGTGAACCCGGCCGTCGCCCGGAGCACGCACGGGAGGTGCGCCCCGCTCATCACGACGTACGCGGCCCCGTGCCGCTCCAGCAGCGTGAACACGCCCTCCTCGTGCCAGCTGGGGTGGCGGAACTCCACGGCGACGCGGACCCACGGTGACACCCGGCCCAAGAAGTAGTCGAGGCGCGCGTAGTCGAGGGGCATCCGTGGGGAGAGCTGCACGAGGAGCACGCCGAACCGATCGCCCAAGAGGGCGAGGCCGCGCTCGATGCGGTGGAGCCACCGCTCCGGCTTGTACAGCCGCTGGACGTGGGTGAGCAGCGACGGGGCCTTCACGCTGAGGCGGAACCCCTCCGGGAGCCGGCGACGCCACGAGCGGAAGGCGGCGTCGGTGGGCCAGCGGTAATAGCTGCTGTTGAGCTCGGCCGTGCGGTAGTGGGCCGCGTAGTAGGCGAGCCGCTCGCGGGGCGGGACACCGTGGGGGTAGAGCACGCCGTGCCAGTGGTCATAGCTCCAGCCGGAGGTGCCGACGTGTAGGGCCATAGACGCTTACGGTCTCCCAGGGCTCGATGAGCGCTGTGGAATCAGAACCAGCACCGCCCCTCGGGATGCTTCACCCACCCCGCCGGGCTGTCGCTCACCAGCTCGTGCGCCCGGAGCGTCTGGAGCGCCTCGGCGACGCCGGCAGCCCCCATCCCCTGCCTCTCCCCTTCCGCTTCCGCTTCCTCAGCGGTAAACGGCGAGGGGAGCGCGTCGAAGAGCTTCGCCGCTGGGCGGGGGAACGGGAAGCCCCACGGCTCGGTGCCGGGCTCCTGCTCGCTCGCCACCTTCCGTCGCACGCGGTCGAGGCCCGTACGGAGGTCCATCAACTCTCGCTCCTCTTCGGCCGAGAGGTCCACGCCTTCGAGGCCGCGGAGGTGCTTCGGGGTGTGCTCGTCGCTCATGGTGGCGGTCTGGCTGGGTGGGAGAAGGTGAGCGGAGTCGGTGCCTACAGGCTGTCACTCGTCGCCCGACGCCTTACTGGAAGGTACCGCTAACCGCCGCGCGGCTCATCGGCCGAGCGCCGCCCGCTGGATGTTCTGCGTGACCCGCACCTTCTCCTCGATAGCGAACCCATCGACCGCCACGATGCGCGACTGAGGCGAGAGGGTGAAGCTGCTGTTAACGTGACGTCAGTCGCGGGTTGAAGTAGAGAACGGGTTGGCAAGTCGCTGCGTCGTGCGTAGGGTGGAGTTGACCACTCCCCTCGCACCAGCAACCCCGCCAACCCGATGACCAGCAATGTACTCGACCAGGCCACCCGCCTCTA
>JBBSMX010000238.1:0-3170 GCA_038232935.1 Rhodothermales bacterium
ACGGTGTACGACGTGCTCGGGCGGGCCGTGGCCGTGCTGGCGGAGGGGCCGATGGCGGCGGGCTCGTACGAGGTGGCGTGGGCGGAGGCCTCGGCGCTGGCGCCGGGGACGTACGTCGTCCGGCTCGAGGCGGGCGCGTTCACGCAGACCCAGCGCCTGACGATCCTGCGCTAGCCGGTCGTTGAGAGGCGAAGAAGCTGGGCGGGGGGCAGGAGTCACATCCTGCCCCCCGCCGTATGTTTGCTGTACCCCGTCCTTCTCTGCCATGCCTCAGCCCCTCCTCTTTCTTTTCTTGCTCGCCGTTGCCGCGTTCGCCGCAAGCGTGCCCGCCGAAGCCCAAGTCGGTGCCCAGAGGCTTTCGGCGCGCGCGAACGCCCCGCAGGACCCGGAGCCGCTTCTGGCCATCGACTCGCTGTTCTCGATCGACAACCGGGGGCTCTCACGCATCTTCGTGACGCTCAACGAGCACCGATTCAAGCTCGTCGCCGATCCGGCCGAGGTAGACCAGAGCGCCAACGCCTTCCCGATCCCCCGTACCGGACCCGTCACCATCAACATCGCCGGCCTCCTCGCTCCCGACGACGAAGACCCGTTCGACGACATCTGCACCGGACCGGCTCCGAACGGCAACAACTGCATCGACATCGTATCGCAGGGACCGGCCGGGGCCGATGCCCAGCTTATCATCAGCGACACGCCGCTCGCCGGGCAAGCGGTCGCCTACGCCATCACACCGGCGGACCTTGAGCCGATCCCCCAGCGGTTCGAGGTGCTCCAGGGCTACCCGAACCCGTTCGACGAGCAGACGACGATCACGTTTGCCATCCCCGACAGCCGGACCAGCGGGGTACCCGTTTCGCTTGTCATCTACGATCTCCTCGGGCGGCGCGTGCGCACGCTCGCGTCGGGGCCGCGATTTCCGGGGACGTTCACCGTCGTCTGGGACGGGACGGATGCGCGCGGGCAGCCCGTGGCGAGCGGGCTCTACCTGTGCCGTCTCACGACGGATGAGCTGAGCGGGACGATCCGGCTCACCCGCCTACGCTAGCTTTTGCGGATGAGGTTGTCCCTGCCGAGGTCGGTCACAAACGACTCGGCGAAGGCCCGTGCTTCGTCCCACTCCACGTCGTACACCTTGGTGAGCGCCGTGGCGAGTTCGTCGAGGCTGCGGGGCTCTTCCAGCAGCTCCCAAACCGCCACACCGGTCTCATTGATCGAGTAGTAGTGCTGGGTGGTCAGGTGGAGGAGCACGGCCTCCTCGTCGCCGAGTTTCGTGTAGACGACATCGGGGTTGGTCACGTAGCGCGGCTCAGCCATGGGGTGAAGGAGTCTCAGCCAGGGACGGGGGATAAGAAGGGGACGAAGCCGGCCACCTCGCCTCTAGCAGCGAAACGATCCGACTCGGGTCGCGAAGCAAGTCGGCGGCGGCGAAGAGCCGGTACGATGCGGCTTGGTTGACGAGGGTCTTCAACGCATCGAGGTGGGCGGGCGTCCACGCCGCGTCGAGGGTGACGAGGGCGCTCTGGGCGACGAGCCGGAGCATTGCCTCGGATTTCCGAAGGGGTACGAGCCGGCTCTCGGTCTCGGCCACGAGTTCGGGGAAAACCAGCAGTCGGGGCACGCATCGGTCGGCCGCTTGCTCCGGGTATAGTGCATCCATCGGCACGCACCGCTTGTCCACGTCGGTCAGTTGGGCGCTCCAGTGCGTTGCCACTTCGGGGAAGCGGTCCCGGGCATCCGGGTCCAGCCCGAAGTGCCGCCGGAACGCGACGGCCTCGATAGTGGCGTTGCGCTGTTGGAGCAGGATGGAGTCGTCGGAAAGGTAGGACCATCCTTGCCGGACGAGTTGGTACGCCGTCGTAGACTTGCCGGAGTCGCTCTCGGCGACGAACAGGACGCCCTCTGCCTCCCCGTGAGCCCAAGCGTTCGGGGTGGATCTCTGGACCAGGGCCGCCGCGTGCAACGGGAAGAAGCCGTGTGGGCGCAGCAGAAGGAACAGCCCGAGCACCACGTCGGCGAGCACTTCCGAGCGCAGCGCAGGGTCGTCCTGCATAATGACGCCCCCCGCCGCACGCCCCGCTGCCGGGTCTACCTCCACGAGCGCGCGGGCACTCCAGAGCACGAAGGCGTCGCCGGTGCGCCAGATCTCGACGTGGCGGCCGTACTGCGCCACGCGTCGAGCCGTTGGGGGAAGGGTGGGAAGGCGTTCCCACACCGCGAGGTCGAGCGAGGCTTGTGCCGGTCCAAGCGGGGCCTCGGACACGGGCAGGCCGAAATAGGCCACTACCTCGCGAAGCACCCGCCCGACGCGTGCGTCCTCTGCCCGAAGGCGGACGCGGATCCCTTGTACGTCGAGGACGAGTACGGTTTGCATGCGTGGTTTGGTGGAAGGCGAAGCGTAAAAATAAAGCGGGCACACAACCCAAACGGTGTGTGCCCGCGAAGGGGTCAGAACGAGAAGCCCGTAAGCTCAGGCAGCTTCTCGTACCGCTCCAGCTTCGGCGCGACGAACTTCCTGCGCGGCGCCTCTTCCTTGCGGACTTCGGTGTTGCGTGGGTGATCCATAGTATGACCTCGTTGGGGTTGATGGATATGTGAACGTGGTGGAATAGCTCGCGCGAGGGTCCCGCGTTTCGGCGAAGGGCTGCTCGCCCAGTTCCAGCCAGGCATGGCCGGCCAGGCGTGTCCCCTCCCTCCGGATGCCGAAATGTAACCGAACGGGATACCCCCACCGGCTCAGGAAGTGGAAGAGGACAAGGGACCGTGGATAACAGAAGTCTTGACGGTAGAGATGCCGAAGGAGGCCCTGCGTCAGCCTGACGAGGCGCTTCACTTCGTCGGGGCCGTGCATGCGGTCAGAGGGACGCGGTGCCCCTTCGAGCAGACGCGCCAGGCGTGGCAGCGGGAGCCGCTGCCCGAGCACCTCACCTACGGCCAGCACCCCCACGATCCGAGGTAGCCAGCGCACGTCGCCAAGTTGAAGGTGGAACCGCCTCATGGTGCTTTACGATATTCGTGCCTCAACGTAATTAAACGTCAGTCGCGGGTTGAAGTAGAGAACGGGTTGGCAAGTCGCTGCGTCGTGCGTAGGGTGGAGTTGACCACTCCCCTCGCACCAGCAACCCCGCCAACCCGATGACCAGCAATGTACTCGACCAGGCCACCCGCCT
>JBBSMX010000239.1:0-3154 GCA_038232935.1 Rhodothermales bacterium
CGCCCGAGGGGGGTCGCTTCCGGCGTCGGTGGCGAGGGCGAACGCCCGCGATGGCGGCGGGCCTGACGGATCACGTGTGGTCCGTGGAGGAGTTGCTACGGGCTCTGCCGGTGCTCGTCAACACATAGCCGGGAGACTACCGGATGGTGCGGTTGCGGTAGAGCCTGCTGCTGGACGATGTGCCGTGGACGACGGTGAGCTGGCTGCGCCCACGCTCGGCGGCAAGGCGGGCCGTGCGCCGAATGAGGCGCTCGGCCTCATCCACGGTCGCGCCGTGGAGGTCGAGGGTGATGCGCCGGCCGTCGTCGAGCAGAGTGGGAGCGGGCATGGGACTGAGCGCGGGAAGGGGAGGCCGAGGGCGGGACTACCGTAGTCACTCGTGCGTGTACGAGTCACCGCCGAGCGTGGGCGAACGTTCATGCTGCCGAAGCCCACTCATGGCGACCATGATACGGTTTAGGGTTCGTCGTGTGGCCCATATTCTCCTGTTGGGATCGGGGGCGCAGAGTGGATCTGCGCGAGCGGCAAATGGGTAGGAGAGGGGCCTCTCTCCCCTCTTTCCCCCACCTCTATGGCTTCCCTTCGCGACACGGTTACTCTCCTCAAGCAGACCGGCAAGGAGATCAGCGAGGACAACTGCACCAGCATGAGCGCGGCGATCGCGTACTACATGCTCTTCTCGCTCCCGCCCCTCCTCGTCATACTCGTGGGCATCGCCGGGACCGTCTTCGGGGCCGAGGTGGTGCAGGAGCACCTCACCGGGCAGGTCGGCGGGCTCGTCGGGGCCCGAGGCGCGGAGGAGATTCAAACGATGATCGAGACCGCGGGCGACCTGGGGGAAGGGTCTTGGGTGGGCAAGATGCTCGGCCTGTTTGCGCTCGTGTTCGGGGCGGCGGGGGCGTTCACCCAACTGCAAGAGTCGCTCAACCGCGCGTGGGAGGTGCGGCCGGACCCCGCTCAGAGCGGAATCAAGAACTTCATCACGAAGCGGGTGCTCTCGTTCGGGATGGTACTGACGATCGCGTTCTTGCTGGTCGCGTCGCTCGCGGCGAGCGCCCTCCTGACCGGGATGTTCGGCTGGATCGAGTCGGTACTCGGGCCGGTGGGGGCCACGATCGCTTGGATCGGCGACCTCGGCGTGAGCCTGCTCCTCTTCACCTTCCTCTTCGCGGCGATCTTTAAAACGCTCCCCGATGCGAAGATCGCGTGGCGGGACGTGTGGGCGGGCGGGCTCGCGACGGCGTTCCTCTTCGTCGTCGGGAAGTTTCTTATCGGGTTCTATCTCGGCCGCTCGGACCCCGGCGAGGCGTTCGGGGCAGCGGGCTCGGTCGTGGTCATCCTCGTGTGGATCTACTACACCGCGCTGATTCTGCTGGCCGGAGCGGAGTTCACGCAAGTATGGGCGAGCAGCAGGGGCTCCCAGATCGAGCCGGACGAGGGAGCCATCCGCGTCGTGGAAACGGAGCACGTGGTAGCCGAAGGCGGCGTGGCCGGCGCACCGAAGGCTGAAGCCGAGCGGAAAAAGAAGGCCTCGGATAAAGAGGCTTCGGATGAGGTGCAGCACCCCTACGTCCAGCCTCGCGAGCCGGAGCCGCGCTCGGGGTGGAACCCGGAGAGCTAGCCGCCGCTCACGACCTCGTAGCCGGCCTCGTTCCAGCCCCGGAAGCCGCCGTCCATCGAGGCCACGTGCGTGTAGCCCATGCGGAGGAGGTTGTCGGCGGCGAGGGCGGAGCGGTAGCCGCCGCCGCAGTAGAGCACGATCTCGGCGTCGAGGTCCGGGATGGCCTGTTCGATGTCACGCTCGATGACGCCTTTGCCGAGGTGACGGGCACCGGGGAGGTGGCCCGCGGCCCACTCGCTCTCCTCGCGCACGTCCACGAGGTGGAAGTCGTCGCCGCGCTCCAAACGGGCGTGGACGGCGGGGACGTCGGTTTCGCTGATGCGGGCGCGGACCTCGTCCACGAGCCGGACGAAACGGGGTGGGTGCTGATACTGATCCATGCGAGGGAGAGGAAGGTGAGAGCACACCAATCTATGCAATGGGGGCATCTCGGTGATTCCCTGCGCCACGCCGCCGCCCCAGAGATCGCCACGCGCGAATGGGCCGCCCGGCCCATGCGTGAGCATCGGGCAGATCGCTAATGTGGCAGGCGTCGGGCGGACGTGCCGCCCGCTTCCTCCGTCCTCTATCCGCGGCCCGCGCCGCTCGACCCATGCTCTACCGTCTCACTGTTCCCTCCCTCAGCGCCCTCGTGCTCCTCAGCGCGCTGCTCTTCACCGGGTGCGACTCGTCCAGCGACGACGCCGGCCCCTTCTACGGCTCCGCCGTCACTGTCGGCGACGGCACCGCCCGCACCTACGTTCGACTCGACGAGGCCGGCACGCCCGAAGCCGTTGGCGTCATCCTCACCGAAGCCGCGCTCACGGGCCTGCCCGACGGCGACGAGGGGCACGACCTCGACCTGATGAACGTGCTCCATTTCCCGGCCGAGGCCGCGGGCCTCCTCTTCGACCACGTCTCTCTCGATTGGAACCCACACGGACACGAGCCCGAGGGGCTGTTCACGCTCCCGCACTTCGACGTCCACTTCTACATGATCCCCGAGGCCGAGCGGATGACGTGGCTACCCACGAACCCCGCCTTTGCCGAGGCCGGCGTCCGCGCTCCGGCACCGCAGTACGTCCCCGCCGGGTTCTTCGCGCCGCCGGGGAGCGAGGCCGTCCCGATGATGGGGATGCACTGGGTCGACAGCAGCGACCCGACGTACGCGCCCGGTGGCCCGTCGTTCACCGAGGTGTTCATCTGGGGGAGCTATGATGGCAACGTCGTCTTCGCCGAGCCGATGATCACGAAGGCGTTTCTGGAGAGCCACCCCGACCACGAGGAAACGCTCGCTCAGCCGGCGGCCTATGCGCGAACCGGGCTGTACCCGACGCGCTACGCCGTCCGCTACGTCGCCGCCCGTGGCGAGTACGAGATCGAGCTCAGCGGGTTCGTCCAGCACACGGTCGGCTGAGTCAACGTCAGTCGCGGGTTGATCAGATCGAGGCAATTCCTGCGTAGCAGAGGTTCAGATGCACCAGCTTCAGCAACGACACGCTCCAGAGACCTTGCCACGAACGGGCGTAGACCCGGTCGCAGAACCGATCCCAC
>JBBSMX010000240.1:0-3123 GCA_038232935.1 Rhodothermales bacterium
GGCGCGGGAAGGCGAAGATGGCGGTCGTGGGGGCGTCGATGCGGAAGCTGGTGCAGATCTGCTACGGCGTGCTCAAGAGCGGGCAGCCTTTCGACGCTTCTCTTCACCCGGCTACTTGACTTTCTCCAACACAGCATCTCTGAAGCCTGCGTCGCGTGTGAATAGTGAAGCCCGCTGCTCTCGGAGTGGCGGGCTTTTTTTGCGGACGCGACGCCGCCGCTTTCACGCCGTATCGACACCATTGGACGCACGCTAGGCCTATTATTGGGCCTCTTTCTGCCGCCGTCTCCATGCCCGTCACGACCAGCCTGATCCCGATTATCCCGTACGCCGAGCGGGCCGAGCGATTGCAAGCCGTCCTCCGGCGCGGCGCGTCGTTCGATCCCGCTGTGGACGAGGCCGCGCGCGCGATCATCGAACGCGTGCGGTGCGACGGGGACACCGCGCTCGGCGACTTCACCGAGCGGTTCGACGGCGTCCGACCCGATCCGCTGACGGTGCCGGAGGAGGCGCTCGCCGCTGCCTTCGAGGCAACCGACGCCGAGTTGCGCGCGATCATCGACGAGGCTTCCGCGAACGTCCGGCGGTTCCACGCGCAGCAGCGCGAGCGGTCGTGGTTCACCGAGGACGGCGACGGCGTCGTGCTCGGGCAGCGGATCGTGCCGCTCGAACGCGTCGGGCTGTACGTGCCAGGCGGGACGGCGGCGTACCCGTCGAGCGTGCTGATGAACGTGATCCCGGCGCAGGTGGCCGGCGTCGAGGAGCTCCACCTCGTCTCGCCGCCGCGCGCCGACGGCAGTGCGGACGCCGGGCTCCCGCACCCGCTCGTGATGGCGACGGCGTGGATGCTCGGGGTACGCAACGTCTACGCCGTCGGCGGGGCGCAGGCTGTGGCGGCCCTCGCCTTTGGCACCGAGACGATCCCCCGCGTCGATAAGATCGTCGGACCCGGCAACGCCTACGTCGCCGCCGCCAAAAAGCTCGTCTACGGCACCGTGGACATCGACTCCATCGCCGGGCCGAGCGAGATCGTCGTCCTCGCCGACGAGACGGCCGACGCCCGCTTCGTCGCCGCCGACCTGCTCTCGCAAGCCGAGCACGACCCGCGCGCCTCGGCGATCCTCGTCACCCCGAGCGCCACCCTCGCCGACGCCGTGCAGGCCGAGGTGGAGCGACTCGTGCCGGGGCTCGGCCGCCGCGCCATCGTCGAGCAGGCGCTCGCGCAGTATTCAGCCTGCGTCGTCACAGAGACGATGGAGGAGGCCGTCGCCTTCGTCAACGAGCTCGCGCCGGAGCACCTCGAACTCATCACCCGCGACCCGTGGGCCAGGATGGGCGGCATCCGTCACGCCGGGGCCATCTTCCTCGGCCCGTACTCCTCCGAGCCCGTCGGCGATTACTTCGCCGGGCCAAACCACGTCCTCCCGACGGGTGGCACGGCCCGCTACGCCTCGGCGCTCGGTGTGCACGACTTCATCCGGCGGCAGTCGGTGATCGCGTACTCGCAGATGCGGCTGGCCGAGACTGGCCCCCGCATCGCACGTTTCGCCGACGCCGAAGGGCTCGACGCGCACGCCCTCGCCATCCGCGTCCGGCTTGACGAGGGCGACCGCTAATCGTTCGCCGCCTCCCCGAAACGGAACCGCCGCCGCCGCGCCGCGTGCGTCCTGAACCGATTCCCGAATCGCCCACTCTATGACTCCGACAGCCCCGCCCGCGACGGACCGCGTGGACCACCTCCTCGACCTGATCCGGCCCGAGGTGCGCGCGCAGCACGCCTACCGCGTCGTCACGCAGGTGGACAACGCGGCGAAGCTCGATCAGAACGAGAGCCCGTACGACCTGCCGCCCAAGATGAAGCGGGCCGCCGTCGAGCACTTCATGGCGTCGGACTGGAACCGCTATCCGCAGGACCGCCCGCACGAACTCGTCGCCGCGCTCGCCCGGCACCTCGACTGGCCGGAGGAGGGAATCATCGTCGGGCGCGGCTCGAACGAACTGACGCACACCGTCGGGCTCGCGCTCATCAGCGGCGGGACGTCCGTCGTGCTGCCGCACCCGATGTTCGCGCTCTACGAGAACGTCGTGAGGGTTTACGGCGGAACCGTCGTCCCGGTCGATCCCGAGCCGGACTTCTCGCACGACGCCGACGCCGTCATCGCGGCGATGGAGGTGTCGCAGGCGGCGCTCACCGTCGTCTGCTCGCCGAACAACCCGACGGGCTACGCCTTCCCCTTCGAGAGCCTGGAGCGGATGGCCGAGGCCGCGCCCGGCTTCCTGGTCACCGACGAGGCGTACGTCGAGTTCGTCGAGGGGCCGAACGCGGGCGAGCTCGTGCGCCGCTACCCGAACGTGCTCGTGATGCGGACGTTTTCGAAAGCGATGGGGCTGGCCGGGCTCCGGCTCGGCTACCTCATGGCCCACCCGGACGTCATTGTCGAGCTGGAGAAGCCCCGCCTGCCCTTCCTGATCGACCGGTTGAGCGAGGCCGTGGGGTTGACGATGCTGGAGCACCAGGACCTCGTGCGCGAGCGCGTGGAGGTGATGACGAAGGAGCGGACGAAGCTGCTGGCGGCGTTGGCGGAAATGGACGGTGTAGAGACTGTGCCCTCTGCCGCGAATTTCTTTATCATGCGAACGCCACTCGCGCCTGCCGCACTCCAAGCATCGCTGCTCCGCGAGGGTGCCCGCATCCGCAACGTGAGCGGCTACCCCGCCCTCGCCGGCTGGGTCCGCGTTTCGGTCGGCCTGCCGGCTGAGAACAGGGCGTTTCTCGACGCGTTGAATCAGGTGCTCGCGTAAGCGGCCGCGTCTTCCATCCCTTCTGAGCAACCGCTGGACATGGATTATATCCAGGTAGACATCATCGGGCTTTCGACCAGCCCCTCCAGCGGGGGGGCCTACGCCCTCGTGCTCGGCGAGGTCGACGGCAACCGCCGCTTGCCGATCATCATCGGCGCATTCGAGGCGCAGGCCATCGCGCTCGAATTGGAGAAGATCCAGCCACCGCGGCCCCTCACGCACGACCTCCTCCGCGATCTCTTCGACGCCATCGACGCGGACATCACGGACATCGTGATCGACGACCTCCGCGAGGGGACGTTCTTCGCCAAGATCCGCTAC
>JBBSMX010000241.1:0-3122 GCA_038232935.1 Rhodothermales bacterium
CTCGAATTGGAGAAGATCCAGCCACCGCGGCCCCTCACGCACGACCTCCTCCGCGATCTCTTCGACGCCATCGACGCGGACATCACGGACATCGTGATCGACGACCTCCGCGAGGGGACGTTCTTCGCCAAGATCCGCTACGTCTACGGCGGCAAAGAGAATCAGCTCGACGCCCGCCCCTCCGACGCCGTCGCCCTCGCCGTCCGCAGCGATGCGCCGATCTACGTCGTGCCGGCCGTCCTCGACGAGGCCGGTATCCCTGCCGAGGACGAGAGCGCCGCGCCCCTCGCACGCACCGCCGACGAGGAGCCGAGGGAAGCGACCTCCGCCCGCTCGCCCGTGGAGCGGATGCAGGCCCAGCTCGACAAGGCCATCGAGTCCGAGGACTACGAGCGCGCCGCCAAGCTCCGCGACGAGATCGAGCAGATGAAGAAGGAAAACTAGCCGGTGGGCGGAGCGTGTGCCGATGTGTCGTGACTGATTTCTACACCTATGCCGTAGGGGCGCAGCGCACTGCGCCCCTACTTTTTTGCCTATGGCCGTCTCCGCCGCTCCGCCCCTCGTATCCCGCCGCGTGCCGTTCGACCGGCTCGATGGCTTCCCCGACCTGTTCCGCCGGTACGCCGAGGGCGACGAGGCCGCGCTCCGCTTTTTCGCCCGCGACTTTCGCGACGCGGCGGCGCGGGCGGTGGCGGCCGAGGCGGCAGCGGCCCTCGACCGAGACCGGGACACGCTCGCCGACGTGTTGACGGAGCAGAACGAGGCGTGGGGAAATCTGGACGAGGCGGTCCGCGCCAACATCGACGCGCTGCGCGCTCCCGAGAGCGCCGCCGTCGTGACGGGGCAGCAGCTCGGGCTCTTCGGCGGCCCGCTCTACACGGTGTACAAAGCCGTCACCGCCGTCCAGCTCGCCCGGCAGCTCGCGGAGGAAACGGGCCGCCCGGTCGTCCCCGTGTTCTGGCTCGCAGGCGAAGACCACGACTTCGACGAGGTCCGCAGTACCGTCGTCCTCAGTGGCAACGATCCGCTCCGGATCGCCCTCCCGCCGGACGAGGCGCGGACGCCCGTCGGCCGCCGCGTGCTCGGCGACGGGATCACGGACGCCCTCGACGCGCTCGAAGCGGCGCTCCGCCCGACCGAGTTCACGCCGGCCCTCGTCGAGGCGGTGCGTGCCGCGTACCATCCCGGCGCGACGATGCGCGACGCCTTCGCCGGGCTGATGCGCGCTCTCTTCGCCGGCAGTGGGCTCGTGTTCATTTCGTCCGACGACGCCCGGCTCAAACGGCTCGCTGTGCCCGTCTTCCGCCACGAGATCGAGCACCACGACGAGACGTTCCAGCGGCTGAAGGCGGCGAGCGACGACGTCGGCGAAGCCTTCCACACGCAGGTGACGCCGCTGCCCGTCAACCTCTTCCTGTTGGAAGACGAGGGCCGCTTCACGCTCGATCCCGATGGCGACGACTTCGTCCTGCGCGGGCTCGACCGGCGCTACTCCAAGGCCGAGCTGCTGGTGCTGCTGGAGACCGCGCCCGAGCGTTTTAGTCCGAACGTGGTTCTCCGCCCGATCCTCGAAGACCGGCTGCTGCCGACGGCGGCCTACGTCGCCGGGCCGGGCGAGGCCTCGTACTACGCGCAGTTGAAGGGCGTCTACGGAGCGTTCGGCGTGCCGATGCCCGTGGTGTACCCGCGCGCGAGCGTGACGCTCGTCGAGAGCAAGGTGCAGAAGGTGCTCGACCGCTACGACCTCACCGTGGCCGACCTCGACGGCGACCTCGAACCGCTCCACCGCCGCCTCGTGCTCGGCCTCTCGGAGCACGACGTGGAGGGCGCGTTCGGCGAGGCGACGCGCGGGCTGCACGAGGCGATGAACGCGCTCAAGCCCGTCGCCGCGAACGTGGACGCGACGCTCGCGAAGTCCGCCGAGGCGACGCGGGCGGCGTTGCAGAAGGAGCTGTCCGCGTTCAAGGACCGCGTCGTCCGCGCCGAGAAACGGAACCACGACGCCGTCCGCGACCAGCTCGACAAGGCGCAGGCCGGCCTCTACCCGGCGGGCAAGCTGCAGGAGCGGACGCTCTCGGCGCTCTACTTTCTCAACAAGTATGGTCTCGACCTCGTCCCCCGCTGGCTCGACGGGCTCGGCCTCGACACGACTGCGCATCAGGTGATCGAACTGTGACCCCGCTGTTTTCGCCGCTCGTCGAACGCGCCATCGAGCTGGCCGCCGAGTGGCACGACCAGACCTACCGCAAGAGCCGCTGGCGCGACCGCCCCTACGACCCGCCGCCGGAGGCCGCGCTCCGCATCCCCGTGATGGCGCACCTCACCGCCGTCGCACTCACCGTCCAGCGGGCGGGGTGGGACGACGAGACCGTCGCCGCCGCGTTCCTCCACGACGCGCTCGAAGACGACAACCGGTTCAAGCACACGATGACGCACCAGCGCCTCGCCGTCCTCGTGGGGGAGGCCGTGGCCGAGCGCGTGCGCGGAGTCACCGAGCCGAAGCGCGGGCCAGACGGTGACTTCCTCCCGTGGCGGCTACGGAAAGAGACGTATGTCCAGGCCCTGCGCGGCACCTCGGCCGAAGCCGTCGCCATCTCGCTTGCCGACAAGCTCCACAACGCGTGGACGATGAACCAGGCGCTCGTCGCCGGCATCGACATCTTCTCGGACGGGCCGACGCACCGCGGCCTCTCCGCCGGCCCGGCCGCGCAGCGCTGGTTCTTCCGCGCCGTGCTGGAGGTGTCCGAAGCGTTCCACGACCCCCGCCTCGAACCCATGCGCGAGCGGCTCCGGCAGGAGGTCGAGCGCTTCGAGCACCTGACGGGCGACGAAGGATAGGGACGGCTGGGCGGGGAGAGAAGGGCCGGTGACAGTCGGTTGCTCATCCGCTGCCCCCTCTCTGCCCTTCTGGGCACCGCTCCCCCGGTGGGGGCGAGAACGTAATGAGATAGGACGTACGCCGTGGAGGAACTCCTCCCCCCGGGGCTACGGTGTATACACATCGCCATGAGCCAGCGTCCACCCCTCGAAGAGCGCTCGGAAGCGGGTCAGACCGCGATGGTATGTGATCGGCCCAGCCCGACGCTGGCTCCTGTATCCTTTCCAGCCGCCGAGACGGGCCA
>JBBSMX010000242.1:0-3116 GCA_038232935.1 Rhodothermales bacterium
GCGCCCTTCCATCCGCAGCCCGGTGGGGTCTACCGGATCGAGGCTGCGCGCCCGGACGCGCCCGGCTCGGCGACCGTGGCCGAGGTCCCCGTACCCGCTGAGCCGCCGTTCCGCATCGCCGCGCCAACCGTGCTGGACGGGGTCGTCACCCAGCTATTGACGCTGGAAAGTACCTTGCGGCCCAGCAACGTCCGCGTCACCTACACCGTGCGACGGCCCAGGAGCGATACGCCCATTAGGTTCAGCTTCGACTACGTCCCCCGCCCCGCTGTGGGGGGAGCCGCTTTCGAGGTGCTCGTCAACCTCCTGCGTAACGCCGTTGCGATCCAGTCCGTGCTCGACGTCGATCCGGAAGGCACGGAGCGCGTCGAGTTGCTGGACCTGCGGCTGTCGTACGACCTCATCGATGAGCGGAGCGGCACCGTGACGGGCGGGGTGGGGTCCTTCGGCGTGGCGGCCGGCTTCGTCACCGGGTGGGCGCTCACGCCCAATGCCGTGGCGGCGATTGGGTTCGTGGACGCGCAGGGCGGCGGGTGACCCAGCCGTGAGGAACGGGGGAGAGGGGATGCGGTAGCTTGGGACTTCGATCCCCGTAGAGACGCAGCGCGTCAGACGCGACATGGTGCGTCTCTACCCCTGACCCCCCATCCATGCGGGTGCTCGTCATCATCCCGGCCTTCAACGAGGCCCGCTCCATCGGCCACGTCATCGGCGACATCCCTGACCACGTCGAGGAGGTCGTCGTCGTCAACAACGCTTCGACCGACGAGACAGAACGGAACGCGCGCGCGGCCGGGGCGACGGTCCTGCGCGAGGGTCGGCAGGGGTACGGGTGGGCCTGCCTGCGCGGGATCGACTATGCCCGCAGCCGCAACCCCGATGTAATCGTCTTTCTCGACGGCGACTACAGCGACCACCCGGACGAGATGGACCGGCTGCTGGCCCCGATCCGCCGGGGCGAGGCCGACTTCGTCGTCGGCTCGCGGATGCGGGGCGAGCGGGAGCCGGGGGCGATGCTACCGCAGGCGCTCTGGGGCAACCGGCTCGCGTGCGCCCTCATGCGGTGGTTCTGGCGCGCGCGCTTCACCGACCTCGGCCCGTTCCGCGCCATCCGCTTCGCAGACCTGCTCGCGCTCGGAATGCAGGACACGACCTACGGCTGGACCGTCGAGATGCAGATTAAAGCCGTGCGGGCGGGGCTGCGCTGCGACGAGGTGCCGGTCTCGTACCGTCGCCGCATCGGCGTCTCGAAGATTACCGGCACGCTCGCCGGCACGGTGAAGGCGTCGGCTAAAATTCTGTGGACGATCGGACGATACTCCGTCGCGCCTACCCCCGAACGCCGTGGGATGACGGACAAGCAGTAGAAACGGGGGGTCGGGTGGATGCGGAAGGCGATTGCCGGTTATCCTGTGGAAGCGCTTCCGGAACTTTGGGTGCGCCCGGAGCTTCTGTATCTTGACACGCCTGGGCCTGGCACTCTCTTTAATATTCACCCCATCTGACCCCGCGTACATGCCGCACAAGATCTGGTTCAACGGCGAGCTCGTTGCCTACGAAAACGCGACCATCCACGTCCTCTCCCACGTCGTCCACTACGGCTCCTCCGTGTTCGAGGGGATCCGCTGTTACAACACAGAGAACGGCCCGGCCATCTTCCGCCTCCGCGAGCACATGCAGCGGCTCATGGACTCGGCGAAGATCCACCGGATGGAGATCCCGTATTCGCTGGACGAGTTGTGTGATGCCTGCGTCGACACCGTCGCCGAGAGCGAGCTCACCTCGTGCTACCTCCGGCCCATCGTCTTCCGTGGGCATGGGCCGATGGGCGTCAACCCGCTGAAGAACCCGGTCGAGACCGCCATCGCTGTCTGGGAGTGGGGGAAGTACCTCGGTCCCGAAGCGCTCGAGCAGGGCGTGGACGTGCAGGTCTCCTCGTGGAGCCGGAACGCGCCGAACACGACGCCGTCGCTCGCGAAAGCGGGGGCGAACTACCTCAACGCCTCGCTCATCAAGATGGAGGCGATCAAGAACGGCTACTCCGAAGGCATCGCGCTCTCCGTCGACGGCCTGCTCTCCGAGGGCAGCGGCGAGAACCTGTTCGTCGTCAAGAGCGGCAAGCTCTACACGCCGCCGACCGGCCTCTCCGTCCTGCCGGGGATCACGCGCGACACCCTCATCACCCTCGCGCACGAGCGGGGCTACACGGTCGAGGAGAAGCTGCTTCCGCGCGAGGCGCTCTACATCGCCGACGAGCTGTTCTTCTCCGGCACCGCCGCCGAGGTCACGCCCATCCGCTCCGTCGATCAGATCACCGTCGGAGCCGGCCGGCGCGGGCCGATCACCGAGGAGTTGCAGGCCGCCTACCTCGCCGTCGTCGAGGGCCGCTCCGATCACAACGAGTGGCTGCGGATCGTCGAGCCGAAAGCCGAGCGGGAGACCGCCGCCGCGCCGTCGAAGGCCGAAGAGGTCACCGCCTGAGCGGCGGGCACGGCGAGCGTACGTAGAGCGCGGAGCGGGGCGATCCCGTTCCGCGCTCTGGCATATGTACACCGTTTGGTCGTCTTGCTCTCAGCGACTGGCTCCCGCGACGATATAAGGATTTATCTTCTTAAGTCCTAATGCGCTCGGTTGATACTCGACGGTGTCGCATCGAACTCCACCTATCCGGTCCTGCCATGTTGAAGCGCGCGTTGGCCCTGTGCTCTTGTCTCACCGTGTTGGCGCTCCCGGCGCAGGCCCAGCCCCGCCCGGACGTTGGGGCCGCTCCCCTTTATGGGACGACGACGCTCAGCGCCGGATTCTCGCCGGACCCGTACGTGACGCAGGTGGTGGCCGGTGGGGCCACCCAGAACCCGATCAGCGGGACCGGCTGCGTCGGCTACCTCAACCTGGCCCAGCCGGACCTCGACCTCAACTACACGGCGGGGAGCTTCCCGCTCGGCATCACCGTCGAGTCGGCCACGGACACGGCGTTACTCAACGTCAGTCGCGGGTTGATCAGATCGAGGCAATTCCTGCGTAGCAGAGGTTCAGATGCACCAGCTTCAGCAACGACACGCTCCAGAGACCTTGCCACGAACGGGCGTAGACCCGGTCGCAGAACCGATCCCACA
>JBBSMX010000243.1:0-3033 GCA_038232935.1 Rhodothermales bacterium
CTCCCACGGGATGCCACTTCGGAGGACGAAGAGGATGCCGGTCAGCGCGGCGCGGTCAGGGACGCGAGGGCGCCCACCGCGTGGTTTCGGAGGCTCCGGTGGGAGCAGCGGCTCGACGACGGCCCAGAGGTCGTCGGAGAGAATCGGTTTGGTCATCCCGTTCAACCTCACCAAGAGACGGGAGGTTTTGTTAGGCTGTCTAAACGACAGCGTACGTAAGCACCTTTGCGTAAGCCGGGCTGCCATCGCTACAACTCCTACAACCCTGCGTGATGGAGATGAACGCTGAGGTCCTCGACCTTCCGCGCCATCGGGCTCGGCGAGCGGTACGTCTTCACGACGACCGCCGAGGAAACCGACGGCGATCTGGTCGTTATGGAAGCTATCCTGTCCCCGAACACCTCTTGGTTGGGGCCGCCCCATCTTCACCGCGAGCAGGAGGAGCGGTACGAAGTCTTGAGCGGAACGCTTGACGTACTCATCGGAGGGGAAGAGAAGAAGCTGCGGGCAGGGGAGCGTTTGGTGGTGCCGGTCGGCGTGCCCCACACGTTCGGCAACTACGGCACCGAGGAGGTGCGCTTCGTCAGCGAGCACCGCCTGGCTCTCCGCTTCCAGGAGATGATGGAGGCGTGGTACGCCCCGGTCAAGGCTGAGCGGATCGAGCGCGCGAACAGCCTAAAGGGCTTACTGATGTACGCGGCGGTCGCGCAAGAGTACGAGCGGGAGCTCGTGTTTTCTAACCCCGCGTTGCGACTGATCCAGCGCATCTTGGCTGTGCTCGGACGGTCGATGGGGTATGGCCCGGCGTGAGCGGGCGCGACGCGATGCATGAGGCGGGCTGATGGGTACAGGAGGCACCGCTCAAGGGCACAGCGACATCGCATATCCCACTGTCAGTGCCGCATCTCCTCGTGCTCGCCGTGTTCCATGCCGTGGCCTGGCGGGTGCGGATGCTCGACGCCGGACGGGTAGCGCCCGAGCGGGATCACGGCCTCGACCGCGCCCGTCTCCGCGTCGAGGACGGTGACGTTGCCGAAGGCCTCGTTGGGGAGCGGCTCGCGGACCCCGTCGCCGTCGGGATCGTCGTCGAGGAAGTGGAAGGGCGGGGACCACGTGCCCTGGAGGTTCGAGCTCGTGACGAAGAACGCGCCCTCGTAGGTCGGGGCCGGCGAGTGCGGCATCGCGATGGGGCCGCCTGCGGAGGCGTTCTCGGCCGTCAGCCGGACCGTCTTCGTCGGCACGTCGATGAGCGTGACGCTGTTGCCCGTGCGGTTCGGGACGAGGAGCGTCCGCCCGTCGCTGTCGAGGTGGCCGTGCCAGGCGCGCGCGCCGGTCGGCACGGAGCCGTCGAGCGTGAGCGTGCCGTCCTCGCCGAGCTGGAAGAACAGCACCTCGCTGACGCCCTCACTGTTCGAGGTGAGCGTGGCCGTGGTGCCGTCGGGGAGGAGGCTGAAGTGGACGAGCTCGCGGTTCGTATCGCCGAGGGACGTGCGCCCGACGAGGTCGCCGGAGACGGCATCCACGACGAGCGCGTCGCGGCCGGTGAGCGGTGCAGTGAGCAGATAGCGCCCGTCGGCGGTGAGGGCGAGGGCATGGGGAATGTCGTACGCCGGGAGAGGAAATTCCTCCGCTAGCGCCATCGTCCCCGGATCGAAGACGCCGAGGCCGTAGGTGCTCCCGCTCGATAGCGTCGAGCGGCCGACGTAGAGGCGGCGCGCGTCGGCGTCGAGCGCCATCATGCCGGGGGTCGTGAAGCCGCCGGGCTCCGAGGCGGCGAGGAGGTAGTCCGGGTCCGAGGGGTCCATCGTGAGGTCCATCGATAGCTTCGCGACGGCCCCGGCGCTGATGAGCGAGACGTACCACGCGCTGCCGTCCGGCTCGAAGACGACGTGGTGCGGGCCGTAGGGCGCGCTCGGCAGCCCGAGATCGTCGAAATAGACGCGGCGGATGACGCGGCGGCGGGCGGCGTCGATGAGGGCGACGTGGTTCTCACCCTGCACGCACGCGAAGAGGATGTGCTCGGCGTCGGCGTAGGGCACCGCCCCATCGTCGTTCTTCGCCCCGGCCTCGATCCAGCGCGTGAGGTAGCGGCGCTCGTCGGGCCGGAGTTGGCGGAGATTCGGGTACGGGATCGCCGTGGTGTCCGCGAGGTCGTCGAGGAAGCGGAGGGCGTAGCTGCCCTCACTGTCGAACGGGACGATCGTCGCGCCGGCCTCGCTCTCGAACAGAGCGTCCCACGCGTAGGCCTCGGGGCCACCGAGGCCGAACACGTCGTGCTCTGCGAGGAGCGGCTGCACGTGAGCCGCATAGCCCAGATCCTCGATCCGGTCGTAGTCGGTGGAGTCCGGCGCGAGGGACGGCGTGGCAGTCGCGCAGCCGGCCGGGAGGAGGCTCCCGAGGAGGAGCGCGGGAAGAGCGAGGCGGAAAGAACGCATGGCGAAGGCGATGAGAGGAGATGTGCACGGTAAAGGTACGGCCGGGGCCGACCCCTCGCACGACAGGCTGTAACAGGTCAGGCCGGCGAAATCGTATGCTAAGCTCGTGAGAGCTACAGCGAGAGGCCAGCGCGGGAGGAAGAGCGCTTGATGGGTCGAGAGGCGGGTTCTACCTTTCCGCCCGCTTGAACCCACCCGATCAGCATGACTGAGTACCAGCTAACCCCCGTCGAGGCCTGCTGCCCTGTCTGCACGAATGAGCACAACCTCTTGCTCTACAGCGTAGAGGCGGAGCAATCGGCACAGCACTACGTGCTCCGAGAGACGGCGCCGGAGCGCCACGACGCCCTCCGTGCTCACATCGAAGCGCTCTGGCAGCAGCCGACATGCGACGTCGTGCGGTGCACGGCCTGCGGGTTTTGCTTCGCGCGTCCCTACGTCGCAGGGGACGAGCGGTTCTACACCCCCATAACAAGGTGGGTTGTCAAGAGGCACAGTTCGATTTCATAAAGGCATACGGGGTCTGGCGTCGCACGGAGGCACGACGCGGCTCCAAGAGCGTAGCACCACCTTCCTAGATCTCAAAGGTCTCCGCCAG
>JBBSMX010000244.1:0-3021 GCA_038232935.1 Rhodothermales bacterium
ATTATCGGAAGTGATAATAATCTGAAGATTGAAAATCGACAAGGGCACTGCCGGTGCGCGTGAAGACGAGCTGTGCGGGGACTCGGCTTCGGGCGCGACCTCGCCCGACTGGTAGCCCATCCGGTTCGCCTCAATCTCGACGACCTGCACGCTATTCCACCTGGGCGTGGACAGCATCGCCGGACGTCCCGCCATGGTCCACCATTTCGTCGTCGAGTATGCAGGTGCTGTGGTTCCAGCACGAGCGTAGTCAAGGCGCGTCGTGAGACAGGATGTAGAGGCCGGAGTGGGTGTCGGTAATCACGACGAGCGTTGGATCCGCTGCGCCGTCCGACTCGAGCAGGTCCACGCCGACGACGTAGGATTTGGAAGGAAGGGTGCCCGTAGGGTCTACCCTGTCGGCAGGAACGAAGCGGGCCTCTTCGCCGCCGTCTCCGGCCAGGCCGAACACGCGCAAGCCATCGGAATGCCACGCGACGTAGGCTTTCCCGTCGCGGGCCACGCTCTGCCCGGGCGCGTAGACGCCGAGGTCTGGCGGCGGGAAGGCCGTTGCGCTCGGCGTGCGGTACGTGTCAACCTCGAACGGGGCGGCGGGATCGGTGATGTCGATGATGCGGAGGCCACCCCACGCGCCTGGCGCGTCGGCCATCGCCCCGCGCAGCGGATCGCCGCCCGCACACCGCCCGTCGCCGTCCACGCGGGGGCAAAGCCTCGTGCGGAGGCTGTCCCCGGTAGGCCTGTCGATCATCATGAGCGGGAGGAGGACGTAGTCGGTGTCGCCGTCGGGCGAGAAGGCTTCGGGGGCCGTCGCGCTTGTCTGCATGAGGACGACGCCGACGGCACCCTCGCCCTGCGCCCGCTTGGCACGCTCGACGAGCGAGCACCCCGAGCCCTCACTGATGTCGGGCTGGGTGAGCTGCCGCTGTCGGTCGATGAGCGCGATTTTACCGCGCGCATCGCTGAGGTACGGGTCGGGGTCTGTCGTGCCCCATCCCTCGTTGGCCGGGCAACCGCGTCCGACGTAGACAATCTCAGCGGCCACCTCGGCATCAGGGCGCCGGTATACCTGCAGGCTGTCGCCGGGCGCGAAGAGGGTGAAGATGGCCGGGCAGCCGGGATAGGACGCCCCATCGGGACCGTCCACGCGGAGATGGCTCGACACTCCGATCCAGTCCTCCTCGCTCACGAGCGCCAGCCGCCGGTCGTCGACCTCCGCGACCGTGACGTAGGCAGCGTTCCCTTCCACCTCCCGCGCCTCGCCGTAAGCCAGCCGCGCCAGCTCGGCCGGAGCTGCCGGGTCGGTGAGGTCTATCGTCATCAGCCCGCCGTCGAAGTGGGCGAGCAGGCCGAGCGTGCCGTCGGCACTCGCCGCCGCGTCGTGGCCGCCGATGAAGGCGCGGCAGCCGTTGAACGAAAAGATGGGCTCGCCCGGCCGGGGCAACGAGCCGACCTCCTCGGGGGTGCGGGGATCGGTCACGTCCACGATGCGGAGGTCGCCCGAGGGGAAGTTCGAGGCGGAGGCCCCCGGCTCCGTCGAGAGCGAGAGCACGCGGCCGTCGGCCCGCTGAACGAGCGCGACCGAGTGCTGCGACGACGCGCACCGTGCGGGGTCCCCGTCGGGCTCCGGTCCACAGGTCTTCAGCCCGGTCACGCCGGCACTGTCCACATCGGCGTAGTAGCGGCCGAGGAACACGGGGGTGGCCGGGTCGGACACGTCGTAGTAGACCACGCCCCGGTCTACGGTGTTGCCGGCGGCACCGCACCGGGCGAGCGCGACCGCCGCGAGGTCGCCGGTGAACGCCGGCGTCTCCACACGGAGGGCGGCCACGTCGAGCGCGGCCACGCCCTCCGGCACAGGGATCGTCGAGGCGACGCGCGGCCGGGCGGGGTGGGAGAGGTCCACGACCTTGACCGCTACGGCGGGGCACGGGTAGGGGTTGTAGAAGTGGGTGTGGATGCCGGCCCCCGGCGCGATCCCCGCCGCCACGACGGCCGTGCTCCCGACCGTCGCCACCGGCCCGTTCAGTCCGGCCCCGCCGAGGTCGGAGTGGCCGATGAGAGTAAGGCCGGAGGGCTGTGCCACCACGCCGCTCGTCCCGAGAAGGCTGCCCACGGTGAGCACGAGTGCCACAAAGCAGAGGCGAAGGCCGGTCCTCATGCCTCGCCCTCCAACCCGTAGCCGCGCATCTCGTCGAATGCCTCTTCGGCCTCGCCCATCATGGTGAGGAAGCGGATCTGCTCCTGCGCCTCGGTCTCGCTGATCAGACTCATCGCGAAGCCGACGTGGAGGAGCACCCAGTCGCCCTCGGCCGCGCCGTCCTCGCGCACGAGGTCCACGTTCACTTTCCGGCGCACGCCGGACACCTCGACGGTGGCGAAGTGGCCGTCGTCCTCGACGGTTACGATTCGGGCGGGAATGGCCAAGCACATAATGAGGAACGGGCTGAGAGAGGCGGGCGGACTATCCTGCAAGGGCCAACATACAATAATAAGGCGGGCGGCTCGGTGCTCTCTGCGATGTACGAACCTGGGCGTTTCCTTCGTCACCGACAGCCCGCAGGTCCGGCTCGACGCCGGCTACGTCTGGTAAGCGCACGAGGCGGATGCCTCGTATTCTTAACGCGACAACGCGGACTGAAAGTGACGGACTCGTGAACCCTTCCTGTTAATGTTCGGTTAAGGTGCTATATTGAAATCTCACCAACCGTCCCAGAGGTCACCATGGAAGCTGTTGACATCGCCGTCATGGAGGACCCGGCCGTCGCGACGCGCGAGGCCGACGAGCGCGTGCCCGCCGTGAAGGCGAAGCCCACGCGGTTGCTCCCCGGCTCCATCGAGGTCGTCCACGCCTTCTGGCTGGCGGGGATGAGCTGCGACGGCTGCTCGGTCTCGGTCGTCGGGGCCACGCAGCCCGCCGTCGAGGACCTCCTGAACGGGACGATCCCCGGCGTCCCGAAAGTAAAGCTGCACCACCCGGTCCTGTCGGTGGAGGTCGGCAAGGAGTTCGTCGAGCCGTTCAAG
>JBBSMX010000245.1:0-2912 GCA_038232935.1 Rhodothermales bacterium
CAGCTCTATCGCGGCCTGTCCCTCGTAGGTCGTCCGACGGGCGCCGGGCAGCCCGACCAGTGCCGAGACCGCGTCGAAGAGCCGTCCGGCGCTGGACGTGGACGGCGTGTTCAGGCCACGCTCCACGAGCCGCGCGACGAGCCGCACGTCCCGCTCACCACTCTGCTCGATCACCGGAAGCGGGAGCTTCAGGGCGTCTTCGAGGCCGTAGAGCTCGACGAGCTGGGCGACGGCCATGCGCCACGGCTGCCGGATAGCGGCCGAACCGCCGGGCAGCGGCATGTACTCCAGGTGCGCCCGGCGCGTGAAGCCCTCCGCGACGTTCCCCTCGAAGAATTCCCCACCCCAGACAGCCCCGTCGGTCCCGTAGCCGGTGCCGTCGAGGGCGACCCCGATGGCGCGCTCTTCGACGGGACGCTCGTTGTCCGCGAGGCAGCTCGCGACGTGCGCATGGTGGTGCTGGATGCCGACCGCCGGGAGCCCGGCCTCCTCCAGCTCGCGGGCGTACTTGGTCGAGAGATACTCGGGGTGCAGATCGTAGGCCACCAACTCCGGCCTGACGTCGAAGAGCCGGCAGTAGTGCTCGACCCCCTCCCGGAAGGACCGCAGCGTCTCGTAGTTTTCCAGGTCCCCGACGTGGTGACTCATGAAAGCGTGGCGGTCCTTCGCCACGCAGAACGTGTTCTTTAGCTCCCCGCCGCACGCCAGCGTGTGACGGACGAAGCTCCCGGCGAGCCGCAGCGGCGCGGGAGCGTATCCTCGGGAACGGCGGAGAGGGTACGTCTTCCGACGGGCTACCCGTACCACGCTGTCGTCACAGCGCATGTGGATGGGGCGGTCGTGGACCAGGAAGTAGTCCGCTATCTCGCGGAGCTGCTCGAACGCTTCCTCGTCTCGGTAGGCGATGGGCTCATCCGAGTTGTTGCCGCTGGTCATCACGAGCGGGATGCCGGCGTCGCGCAAAAGCACGTGATGCAGCGGCGTGTAGGCCAGCATCACGCCAAGCGTCTTCTGGCGCGGGGCGACCTCCTCGGCCACGCCGTCGTTCTCCCGGCGCTCCAGTAGTACTATCGGACGGGCTGGCGAGGTGAGCAGCTTCTCCTCCTCCGGCGTAACGCGACACAGTTCTCGGACCTGCGTGAGGTCGGAGGCCATGAGCGCGAAGGGCTTGTCCTGGCGAACCTTGCGGCCTCGCAGAGTCCTTACCGCCTTATCGTCGAACGGGTCGCAGGCCAGATGGTAGCCGCCGAGACCCTTTACGGCGACGACGGCCCGGCCACGCAGCATCCGGGCGGTGCGGGCGATGGGGTCCTCGGGCTTGGCATGAAGTTCGTGGCCGAACTTGTCCAGCAGTCGCACCCGCGGGCCGCAGACCGGGCAGGCGTTGGGCTGGGCGTGGAAGCGGCGGTCGGCGGGGTCATCGTACTCGCTCTGGCATTCGAGGCACATCGTAAAGCCGGACATAGTGGTCGTGGCCCGGTCGTAGGGGACCTGTCGCGTGATGGTGAAGCGCGGTCCACAGTTGGTGCAGTTGGTGAACGGGTAGCGGTGGCGCCGGTCGGCGGGTTCAAGTAGTTCTGAGAGGCAATCCTCGCAGGTGGCAAAGTCCGGGGAGACGAGCGCCCGCCGTTGGAGTCCTTCCCGGCTCTCCTCGATGCGGAACTCGCGCTCCCCAAGCGCCGATAGCGGTTGCCACACCACGGACTCGACCACGGCCAGCGGCGGGGCGTCCTCCCGCAGGGCGCGCCCGAAGCGGTCCAGATCCTCCGGCGCGCCCTCCACCTCGATGCGGACGCCCTCGGCGTCGTTGCGGACGGTACCGGAAAGTCCGTGCCGACGCGCCAGAGCGTAGACGAACGGTCGGAAGCCGACGCCCTGCACGATGCCCCGCACGCAGACCTCGCGACGTTCCGTGACGGGCGTTCTCACGGCGTCGGCCCTCGCGGAGGGGCGAAAACCCACGCCGGGCTTCTCTGCATCGGTTCGCTCAAAACAGTTTGCAGCTCGTGCTCCCTAAGCTCTACATGTTGCGTATCTTGAGGTAACGTTGGATCTCCGGCCACTGTGCGACCGTTGCGGCCACGGCTCCCAGAACCCCTACATAGAACCCTAAGCGTAGCAATGTTGTTGCCTTCATGCTGATTCACCTCCTTTCCGTCGAAAATTTCAATGTCCCGACGCCACCTTGCCGCCCTCTCTACCGATCTCCTCCACCAGCGACTCCACCAGTTTCGTCGCCTCTTCCACCGCCGCGAGTACCGGCTCGCTTAGCTCCATCAGCATGTCGTCGTAGTCCTCTCCGCTCAAGATCACCTGCGGCTCGCAGCCCACCACGAGGGTACGGGTCGGACGAGCACCCAAAACGCGGGACAGTTTGATCACCTTCACAGGGTCCATGCCGTGGGTGTCCAGCGCTACCTCCCCATCCTCCTCGACCTCCGGCTCGATCAGGTACACGGTACCCGGCTTCTCGCCTCGGGGGGTGGCGTCCACGAAGACGACAAGCTCGTAATCGTCCCCCAGCGCGTAGGCGAGATCCATCCCCCGAATACCGAAGTCCTTGACCTCGACGCCCTCCGGCCACTCGCGCCCGGCGAGCCGCTTCACCACCTCCACTCCGAAACCGTCGTCGCCCAAGAATATGTTGCCGACGCCGGCGATCAGGACGCGCTTACTCATGAGGGACCTCGAAGTCCAGCGGCTCGACTTCCTCCGGCGAGAAGAAGAACCGGTGTCCGAGGATGCCTTCCCCTCCCAGGTCCCGGCCTGGATCGTCCTCCAGGGTGACCGCCAGGTGGATCTTGTCCTCGTAGTCCTGCTCTATGCTCTCGACGAACGCGATCTTCCCCTTGAGCGCGAGGTCCATGATGTCTCCTCCGGCGCGAGGCCAGAGCAAGACCCGGCTCCCCTTC
>JBBSMX010000246.1:0-2750 GCA_038232935.1 Rhodothermales bacterium
CGGGTGGCCTGGTCGAGTACATTGCTGGTCATCGGGTTGGCGGGGTTGCTGGTGCGAGGGGAGTGGTCAACTCCACCCTACGCACGACGCAGCGACTTGCCAACCCGTTCTCTACTTCAACCCGCGACTGACGTTTGCTCAGGTGATGCCGGGTATTTTTATAGACGAGCCAACCGCTCGGCAGTCCCCGTTCCCCGTACGATTCAGTAACCCGCTCCCATGGCTGAAACGACTCGCACCTCCACCCCCCCTGCCCACGACGAAGCCGGACACCTCGCGCCGGAGGACATCGACTCCCGCACTATGCTCTACGAGGAGTCTTTCTACGATAGCCGCCAGACGGCGCTACTCCTCGGCGGGATGGGCCTCGGCTTCGTCATCCTCCTCGTCATCCTCTACGTCATCGGGTTCGGAGGGTAGGGCGAAGAGCCATTTAAGAAGGGCGTAAGTCTGGGCCGTGCTGTATTCTTCGGAACCGCTTCCACAAACCGAGGATGCACATGGAGCTCGAACCGTTCATGGCGGACCTAGAGCGCCGCAACCCGGCCCAGCCTGAGTTTCTACAGGCCGTCCGCGAGGTCGCCGAGAAGGTTATCCCGTTCGCCAACGAGCACCCGGAGTACGAGCGGGCGCGGATGATGGAGCGCCTCACCGAGCCCGACCGCGTGCTGATGTTCCGCGTGACGTGGGAGGACGACGAGGGGGCGATCCACGTCAACCGGGGCTACCGGGTCCAGCAGTGTAACGCGATCGGCCCGTACAAGGGCGGCCTCCGCTTCGACCCGTCGGTGAACCTCAGCGTGCTGAAGTTCCTCGCCTTCGAGCAGGTGTTCAAGAACAGCCTGACCACGCTCCCGATGGGCGGGGCGAAGGGGGGCAGCGACTTCGACCCGAAGGGCAAGAGCGACCGCGAGGTGATGCGGTTCTGCCAGGCGTTCATGACCGAGCTGCACCGGCACATCGGGGCGAACACGGACGTGCCGGCGGGCGACATCGGCGTGGGCGGGCGCGAGATCGGGTACCTCTTCGGGCAGTACAAGCGGCTCCGCAACACGTTCACCGGGGCCCTCACGGGCAAGGGCGCCGGGTGGGGTGGCAGCCTAATCCGCCCCGAAGCGACGGGCTACGGCAGCGTCTACTTCGCGTGCGAGATGCTAGCGCACCGGGGGCAGGACATCGAAGGCAAGCGGTGCCTCGTCTCCGGCGCGGGCAACGTGGCCCAGTACACCGCCGAGAAGCTCCTCGGCCTCGGTGCCGTCGTGCTCACGCTCAGCGACCGATCCGGCACTGTCCACTTTCCGGATGGCCTGACCCGTGAGCACCTCGATGCCATCCTCGATCTGAAGAACAACCGGCGCGGCAGCCTCGACGCCTACGCCGACGAGCACGGCTTCGAGCTCGCCGCCGGCCGGACGCCGTGGCACATCCCCTGCGATGCCGCCTTCCCATCCGCCGTCCAGAACGAGATCGACGACGACGATGCGCAGACGCTCCTCGCGAACGGCTGCACGCTCGTCTGCGAGGGCGCGAACATGCCGAGCACGGCGGAAGCGGCGCACCGCTTCGAGGAGGCGGGCATCATGTATGGCCCGAGCAAAGCGGCCAACGCGGGCGGCGTGGCGATCTCCGGCCTCGAGATGGCGCAGAACTCCATGCGGATCTCGTGGTCGCGCGAGGAGGTGGACGGCCGGCTCCAGGCCATCATGAAGAACATTCACGCGACGTGCGTGACCTACGGCGGTGAGGGCGGCGCGGTGAACTACGTCCGCGGGGCCAACGTCGGCGGCTTCGTCAAAGTGGCCGACGCCGTGCTGGCCTACGGCACGGTGTAGCCGGTCGGCAGGGGCGGGGGGTTAGCGGGCGAAGTGCTCGTCGAGCCACGCTTCGTAGCCGTCGATGTCGTTGGCGGGAGCCGTTCGCTTGAGGCCCATCGCGGAGGCGAGGGCGCGGGCGGCGGCGCGGAGGAGGGCGGCGGTGAGCGTGCGGAGGGTCATCGGGAGGAGGGGAAGGGGAAAGCGTCGGGGGAAAGCGTCGAGCGACAGTAAGGAGTGCACGGAGCGCATGCGTTACGGCGCTGTTAAACCTCCCGAGGTAACGCGGATCTACACACAACGGTAACTCCCTGGTAACGATGGCGTAACCCGGCCTTTCGAGGTCGGCGGATAGCTTCTGCGGCAGAGTCCCCGTTCACCCGCAAGCTCCGCCTCTCATGCCCCGACCGCTACGGTTTGTCCTCCTCGTGCTCCTCCTGCCGGCCCTCGCGCCGACGTACCCGAATCCGGCACGAGCGGAGGTGACGGTTCCGTTCCAACTCGCCGAGCCAGGCAAGGTCCGGATCGCCGTCTACGACCTACTCGGCCGCGAGGTCGCGATCCTCGTGGACGAGGTGTTCGAGGCGGGGAGCTACGAGGTAGCGTGGGCGGAAGCGTCCGCGCTCGCAGCGGGGGTCTACCTCGTTCAGTTCGAGGCCGGCTCGACATCCCGGACGCAGCGCCTCACCCTCGTGCGTTGAGGTGCCGAGGGCGTAGCAGCTACGCAGGGGTCCGGCGGCCATCGTGGCGGCCGGACCCCTGCGCGTGGGAGGGAGGCGACAGGGACGGATGACCGTCGCCCGCTAGTGTGAGAGTCACGTACTCGTAAGCCGGTAGCCGCAATGCCGCACCCATCGCCGTATCTCCCCGATCTCTACGAGCGCCAACGCCTCGGACACCGCCGTGCGGAGGGTGTCCCGCGTCCGTGCTCCCACCGCA
>JBBSMX010000247.1:0-2723 GCA_038232935.1 Rhodothermales bacterium
GCGAGTGGCGCTGTGGCGGCAGAGCCTTTTTGAGATATCCGGTTCAGAGACCGAGAGGCAGAAAATCCCGGAAGGTGTCTTTGAGCGCATGAGCGCTACGCTGGCCTATGCCGCATAGGGCCAAAGTCGAGTTGAGACGACCCGCACATTGCTTATCGGGATCGACCCCGGTACCCACACCGGCTTCGCCGTCTACAACGTGGCCACCCAGCGGCTCCGGGGCTGCACCGCCCTCGCCTTCTGGCAGGCCGCTGCCCGCGTCTCAAGGACCTCGCCCCGGCCATCGCCTGCGTCGTCGAGGACGCCCGCCGCATCGCGCTCTACGCTCGCCACAACGCCCTCAGCGGGCGCAGGCGCGACGCCGCCGCCCGGAGTGTCGGGAGGATCGACCGCGACGTGACCCTCTGGCTCGACCTCTGCGAGCGGCTCGGTCTCCCCGCGGCTACGGTGGAGCCGACGCGCTCGAAGTGGGACGCGGAGACCTTCCGCCGCATCACGGGCTGGAGCGGACGGACGAACGAGCACGGCCGCGACGCCGCCCGCTTCGTCTTCAGGCTCTCCACCGAGCAAGCCCTCCTGATGGCAGGCCCCGAAGAGGCCGAAGGGACAGCGCCCGACCTCGACGAGGGGCGGGAGCTATCCCTCTCAATCCCAACATCGCAAGAGGCTTACGCCGAATCGTAGTACCTCATACCCTACCGAATACGCAGCCGAACCCCATGACCAGGCCCGAACTCAAGCTGAAGAAGCAGCGCAAGACCGGCACGACCGAGGACGCTATGCTCATCCAGTGGCGCGCCCTGAAGGCGGGCGAGGAGGCGTTGTACTACGCCGGCAAGATGGGCAACAGCGGCGGCGTGCTCTCGGCTATCCACGCCATCACCCAGGCCGCCGGAGCCTACGGACGGCTCATCGAAACCGGGGAGCTGCAGGAGACGGTGGCCGCCCTCGTCGAGGAGCTCGCCGCCGTCAAGGCGAGCATGGGATCAGCCCCCATGCGGAAGGTGGCATGAGTACCCGAACCCAAATAGCGCGGCTCGTGGCCGAGGTGGAGCGCCTGAAGACGGCGGCGGGCGAGGCATCGCCGTTCGCAGCCGATCCCGTAGCCATGCTGCAGGCAGCCGGCATCGACCCGGACCCGTGGCAGAAGGGCGTGCTCACGACGCAGGCGAACCGGTCGCTCCTGCTGGTGACGAGGCAGGGCGGGAAATCCACCGTCTCGGCCGGGAAGGCCCTGCACCGGGCGATGTACCGCGCCGGTGCGCTCATCCTCCTGCTCTCGCCCTCGCTTCGCCAATCTCAGGAGCTCTTCGCCAAGGTCGAATCCGTCTACAGCGCGCTCGACGTGGCCGGGCATGCTCCCGTAGCCATCGACAAGGCCAGCGCGCTCCGGATGCAGCTCGTCAACGGCTCCCGCATCATCGCGCTTCCCGGCACCGAGAAGACGGTGCGCGGCTATTCCAGCATGGACCTCCTCATCATCGACGAGGCCTCACGCGTGGACGATGCGCTGTACTACAGCGTGCGCCCCATGCTCGCCGTCTCTGGGGGCGAGCTGATGGCGCTGACGACGCCCTGGGGCAAGCGCGGCTTCTTCTACGACGAGTGGACAGAGGGGGCGGATGACTGGCACCGGGTTCGGATCACGGCCGACGAGTGCCCGCGCATCACGCCGGCGTTCCTCGACGAGGAGCGGCGCACGTTGCCGACGTCCTGGTTTCGCTCGGAATACTTCTGCGAGTTCGTCGACACCGTTGATCAGGTGTTCCCCACAGAGCTCATCGATGGGATGGTCTCGGCAGAGATCGCGCCACTCTTCACCGACACGCCCGCACTGGAGATGGATTCCAGCACCGGCGTACAGCCCCTGTTCCTATGACCCCCTCCACTTTCTACGTCGGTCTCGACCGCTCCATCTGTGAACCGTTCACAGATAGCTCCGAGCGCCCCTCCACTTTCTACGTCGGTCTCGACCTAGGCCAGATGAGCGACTACACCGCGCTCACCGTCGTCGAGGAGGTCCCGACGCCAACGCCTGGAGGGAAGCACGGTCTCCACCTCCGCCACGCTGAGCGGCTGGCGCTCGGCACGCCCTATACGAAGATCGCTGAGCGCGTCCACGCCGTGCAGCGCACGGCCCCGCTCACGCCCGGCGAAGACCAGCTCGACATGAGCGGCACGCAGGTCGAGATCGCGAAGACCAAGGAGGTCGTCGACCGACTCGCGCTCGCGATGGAGGGGCTGGGGCTGGCGTTCGAGGGCGCGTCGAGCCTCGCCGAAGTGGCGTTCAGCCGGAACGCGGCGCAATACCGCCTGATCGCGATCGCACAGGCTACGGTCGCGGCGTACCTCGCCGCCGCGAAGATGCTGGGCGCCGACAACCCCCTCACCGGCATTCCGCGTGCGGCGGCCATCCTCGGGATCGGCCTCGGGTACGCCGCGTCCATCGCGTCGGTGGCCATCCCCGGCGGCGGCTCCGGATCCGGAGGGTCGGGTGGCTCCGTCCCCCGAGGCCGCTCCCCCCTCACCGCCGGGATCGGGCGTCCCTCTGGTACGGGCGGCGCGTCCCAGTCGCCCGTCCACGTTAACGTCAGTCGCGGGTTGATCAGATCGAGGCAATTCCTGCGTAGCAGAGGTTCAGATGCACCAGCTTCAGCAACGACACGCTCCAGAGACCTTGCCACGAACGGGCGTAGACCCGGTCGCAGAACCGATCCCACAAC
>JBBSMX010000248.1:0-2473 GCA_038232935.1 Rhodothermales bacterium
CGGGACACCCTCCGCACGGCGGTGTCCGAGGCGTTGGCGCTCGTAGAGATCGGGGAGATACGGCGATGGGTGCGGCATTGCGGCTACCGGCTTACGAGTACGTGACTCTCACACTAGCGGCCGGCGAGGAAGGTGGCCGGCGTCAGAATGGAAATCTCCCGGAAAGGATGCAGCACGAGCAGGTCCTCGTCGCCGGTGATGATCGCATCAGCTTGGCCGGCAACGGCGACTTCGAGGAACTTATCGTCTTTCGGATCGCGGCAGGCAGCAATCTGCTCGGCAATCAAGACTTCGGCGGTGTTCGAGCGAATCACCGCGAGGAGTGCTTCCCGGTCTTGCTGAGAGGTGTAGCGGTCGAACTTCGCACGCCGTAGCTGCCTCTCCAACTCCGCCATCGTTTCCGTCGAGGCGAGGAAAAGCCCTTCGGCCAGCAGAAGCTCGAGCACCTGATAGGGGGTGCTCCCGGCGAACAGCGCGGCGCTGATGATGACGTTGGTATCGACGACACAGCGAGGGGTCCTACTCATCCTCGCTCAGCAACTCGTCGAGCTTCTCTTGCGTCAGCCCCGCCGCCGCGGCCTCAGCCGACATGCGCGCGCTGATGCGGCGGAATTCGGCCACAGCCTCTTCGCGCTGCATGACAGCCTGCTCGACCGCCGCTCGGACGCGCTCGCGCTCCTCGTCATTCATGCGACGGTAGGCCCCCGCCGTCTGCGGGTCTACCTGAATCGTGATGGGTTCAGTCATGGCACGAACGGTCTTGGTTTGCTGCTGCTACGGTAGTACGCATCGAACCGACGGTGTTCCGGTATCGAGCGGCGATGGAGGGTATCCAACGCGCCTCCCCTACGGACTCGGCGCGAGTCGTCAATGGAGGATTCTACCCTATGATCCGGTCGTACTCAGCGTGGGTACCAATCCAGAACCAGTACAGCCCGTCGGGCTTCCGCAGTGCTACCGCCCGATATCCTCGTCCGACGCGCACAGACCACAGGTGCCCGACCTTCTTGAAATGCAGCGAAGGGTGGCGGGGGTTGGCCTCGAGCAGCCGGTGGTTCTTCCGTGCTTGCCGCTGTACCTCCTCCGGCAACTCCCGGAAGAGTAGCCAGAATGAGGCCGTAGCGCGATGCCTCACGGGAGCGGGCGGGTGCGCCCGGCGGCGATGTCTTCTTCGGCCGCTCGGACGAGCGCATCGAATTTCCCGGCCTCAGCATCGGCCTTCATCTGCCGGTCCCATGCATCGTCGTAGCGCTCGTTCAGCCGCGCGACGAGTTCCCACTGCTCGTCTTCCGGCAGCGCAGCGATGGCCTCTTCGATCTCCTGAATGCTCATGGATTCACTCTCGTCGGAACGGCTTCGGTGCGTGGTACTGAGCCGAATACTCCGGGACAGGCTAACAGGTTCAGTCGTAGTGACCTCACCGCATGACCGTCAGCCGCTCGGTGAACCGCTGCCCGCCGACCTCTGCCCGCACCACGTACACGCCCGGCGGAAACACAGCCCCGTTGAGGTCGAAGGTGTGCTCGCCCGCGCCGAGCCTTCCGTCGTGCAGCACGGCCACGCGCCGACCAAGCACGTCGAACACCGCGACCGACACCTCAGCGGCCTCCGGCAGCACGAGCGGCACCGTCACCGCGCCGCTCGACGGATTCGGGTACGCCGCGCCGAGTTCAGCGACGGGCTTTCCCGGCTCCGGCCCGCCCTCCGGCTCCTCCTCCGCGCTCACGGGGACCACCGGCTCCACCGTGCGGAACACCCCGCCTGTCAGTCCTGGCCCACCCGTCCCCTGCGTCACCCCCAGCCACAGACGCCCCTCCGGCCCTACGATGAGCTCCCGCATCCGCACAGGGTTTCCCACTGCCTCCTCCGCCGCGATCCGCCCCGTCCCCGCCCACGTCCGCCCCCGATCTGTAGAGCGGTACACCTGGATGTCCTCCGTCTCGCCGGGTTGGATCGCGTAGAGCGCCGAGTCGCCGAGGGCCACGATCTGCGCGCCGGTGTCATAGACCCCCGGGATCTGCCCCACCCGCGTCCATACCGCCCCGTCGGCGCTCTCCCATACCCCGCCAATGTCGTTCACCGCGAAGTCGTTCACCGCCGCGTAGAGCAGGCCCCACGGCGCGCGGACAATCGAGTTGATGCGGTAGCGGAAGCCGGCGTAGATGTTTGTCGGCTCCCACGAGAAGCCGTCGTCGTCGGAGTAGACAATCGCGTCGTTGCCCCCCGCGATGACTCTCCCGTTGGGGAGGACCTCCGAGACGGGGAGCGTGGCGAAGGTGAGCGGGAGGATGCGGCCTTCGAGGGTCGGCCACATGTCGATCATCGTCCACGTGAGGCCGTCGTCGGTGCTCCGGGCGAGGGATCTTTCCAACAAGGTACAGCGCCTCATGGATAGGTCCCCCTTCACCAGCCGCCTACCGCCATGTCTGCCACGACACTCTACACTGGCCTCGACCTCCACAAGCGCTCCGTC
>JBBSMX010000249.1:0-2446 GCA_038232935.1 Rhodothermales bacterium
CTTGTTCGCGCTCGATGGCTTCGAAGTGCGCTTTGAAGTTGCCCGCGCCGAAGGAGCGCGCGCCTTTGCGCTGGATGATTTCGTAGAACACCGTCGGGCGGTTCTCGACGGGCTTGGTAAAGATCTGCAAGAGGTACCCGTCCGGGTCGCGGTCCACGAGAATGCCGAGCTCCGCGAGCTTGTCCACCGGCTCGTCGATCTGGCCGACGCGGCCCTGAAGCTGGTCGTAATAGGTCGTCGGGACGGTGAGGAACTGGACGCCGCGGCTGCGGAGCGTCGAAACCGTCTTGAGGATATCGTCCGTCGCCATCGCGATGTGCTGGACACCGGCCCCGTCGTAGAAGTCGAGGTACTCATCGATCTGGCTCTTGCGCTTGCCCTTGGCGGGCTCGTTGATCGGGAATTTGATCCGCTCGTTGCCGTTCGACATCACCTTCGACATCAGCGACGAATACTCGGTCTGGATGTCCGAGTCGGTGAAGGCGATGATGTTGCGGAAGCCCATCGTCTCGGAGTAGTAGGCGACGAACTTGTTCATGTCGCCGAGGTGGACGTTCCCGACGCAGTGATCGACGTATTTGAGTCCGACGGGTTCGGGCTTCCAGTCCGGGTTCTCCCACGTCTCGAAGCCCGGCATGAAGAGGCCGTCGTAAGCCTTGCGCTCGACGAACGTGTGGATCGTGTCGCCGTAGGTCCCCATCGCCGAGACGACGACGCGGCCGTGCTCGTCTTCGAGCACTTCGGGCTCGCGGATGGCGACGGCCCCGCGCTTGGTGACCTCCTCGAACGATTTCCGGGCGTCGTCCACCCAGAGCGCGATGTCCTTCACCCCGTCGCCGTGCTTGGCGACGTGCTGGGCAATCGGGTGGTCGGAGCGGATGGCCGTGGTGAAGACGAAGCGGATCTTGTCCTGCTTGAGCAGATAGCTCGCGGCCTCGCGGTGGCCCGTCTCCGGCCCCCGATACCCGGCGATTTCAAAGCCGAACGCTGCGGCGTAGAAGTAGGCCGCCTGCTTCGCGTTCCCGACGTAGAACTCGACGTAGTCCGTCCCGTTGATCGGAAGGAAATCGTCTGCGACGTGGTCGGGCGCGTTCTTCAGGCTGAGGCCTGCCGCCTCGGCGGTCGTCGCGTCGGTCTGCTGGGCGTTCGGCTCGGTAGCCACGGCGTCGAGAGCGGAACCGTCGCCCTGGTTGTGGAGGATCTGCGAGGAGTCAGCCATAAGTCGTTGTTGCACTGCGTACACGAGGGGAAAAGGATCGGGAACCGGAGCCGGCAGCTACGGGTCGGGCGGCCTGAGTCGAACGGGGCAACCGACGCGTCCGTTCCGGTAGCGCTTTCAGCCTGGGACTATCTTACGGCCCCTTCTCGAAGAACCTGTACCGATGCCGCAATACGAACTCGACCGCGTGCGGGGCGATGTCTCAGGTCGCTTCCGAGGCCGCACCCCAGAGGAAGCCGTCCGCCGCGCCGCTGCCCTGCCCGATACCGCCGAGATTGCCGTGGACACCGAGGCCGACCTGCACGGCTGGCAGGCCGTCTGCATCGGCGGCGGAGCGTCGGGACGCATCCGCCTCCACCAACGGATGCAGTTCCGCCGCGACTAGCGCACGACCGTCACGCGCTGCGATTGGCTGAACGTCTCGCCCTCGGCGCGGACGAGGTACAACCCCGCTGGGAGCCCCACCGCCTCAATCATGACGCGGTGCGCGCCGACCGCAAGCGGCCCGTCGTGAACCGTCGCCACGCGCCGGCCAAGCACGTCGAATACCTCCACCGTCACGTTCTGCGCCTCAGACACGTCGAGCGCGAGCGTCGTCCGGCTGCGGAAGGGGTTGGGGTAGGCTGCGCCGAGGATGTTTTCGATTGGGACGCCCGCGCCCGGTTCGAGCGCGACGGCAAACGGGCTCTCGTAGGCCCCGAGGTCCACCTCGTTGCCGAGCACACGGGGGCCGCTGTCGAGGTCAATGGGCAATGGTTCCTCAGTATCACCGTCATCGTCGAGGTCGAACGTGTCGGGCGGCAGAAACTCAGCCAGTCCGAAGTCGATGGCAGGGGAGCCTTCTTGGAGGCGGAGATCGCCGTAGTCATCGTCTTCGGTGCCCCACTCGCCATCGGGACCGGGGTCGGGTTCGCGAACGAAAAGCGGGGCTGCGTCGAGGATAGCGGTTCCGTTGTAGCCCCCTTGTACGATGGCGTGCGAGATGTCCACGCCTGAAGAGTCTGCCTGGGCATTTTCATTAGGGGCTGACCCAGCTAAGAGTCGAGTGGCTTAACCTCCACAATGACTCGACGACGCAAAAGCCGACTCCCACGCCGGACTCAACTCCGGCTGATCGAGCACTTCGTGGCCGGGACCACCGCCCGCATGGCCGCCGAACTTATCGGGGTCAACAAGAACACGGCCACGCTCTTCTACCACAAACTCCGTGACACGATCACCGAGCGC
>JBBSMX010000250.1:0-2405 GCA_038232935.1 Rhodothermales bacterium
GCCTGCAACAAACAAGATGTGCCACACATCGACACGAACCAAATTGGGCGAAGAGCACCGCAAAGGCCCACCTGGGCTCGCCTTTCCTCTGCTCCGCCCGAAGACCCCTCGATGCGCGCCTGGAGAGGCAGGGCACTTCCGCAACCCTGCCTTGCGGTTCTCCTCGCACCGCGGCTACCGTGGACTCAGCAACCTGTGTTTTCCAAACCTGCCCCTCCCCGCGATGCGCCTGCTCCTCCTGCTCGTCCCGTGCCTCTTCTCTTTCCTCACCGCTTCTGCCCTCGCCCAGACACCGGGCGACTGCGACCCCGGCGTCGCTTCTGCCGACCTCGACATCAGCGATGTGCAGGCCACGCTCCTCAACAACGGCAACCTGTTTTACGGGCCGGTTGACGGCGGTTTTATCTGGAGTGCTTACGTCATCCCGAAGGGTTCCGGAAACACGGCCATCTTCGCGGCGAACCTATAGGTCGGCGGCACGGTCGACGACGAACTGCGTGTCACGGCAGCGACGTTCGGCAACTTCGAGCTGTGGCCCGGCCCGCTGGAGGACGGAGCCACGCTCCCGAACCCCGACGACTGCTCGGCCTACGACCGCATCTGGGTCGTGAGTACCCTCGACGTGCAGGCGTACGAGGACACCGGCGTCGCCACGAACGACCTCGCCGAGTGGCCCGTGGAACTCGGTGCCGAAGTGATCGACGGCGACGGCGTGGAAGGCAACTATGACCTCGCGGGCGGTGACCGCCCACGCATCTACGGGAGCCAGACGGCCTTCTGGGTGATGAACGACGTAGGCAACGAACACGTGAGTTCCGGCTCGGCTCCCATCGGACTCGAAGTGCAGGCGACGGCCTTTGCGATCTCCAGCCCCGACGACGCCTTCGATCAGGCGACGTTCTACCGCTACCGCCTCGTCAACCGGAACACACTCCCGCTCGAAGACGCCCGCCTCTCCATTTTTGCAGATACAGACATGGGGAATGGTCCTGACGAGTATGAAGGCGTAGACACTACGCGCGGGCTCGGCTATTACTACAATGAGGGAGAAACGGACTCCGGCTACGGCGTGCCTCCGGACTCCGGCTTCGATTTCCTCGGCGACGGCCTCGGCAGCTTCCGTTACGCCATCAATGCGGGCCCCGTCTACTCTCGCGACCCGCGCCGCAAAATCGAGATCGACCGCACACAGCGTGGACTCTGGAACGACGGCACGCCACAGACGGCCTCGGGATATGGGTACGACACGAGCGGCCCCGTCACCGTCTGGGCTTTCCCCGGTGACCCCGTTACAGCCGAGTGCTGGAGCGATATCAACAACTGCGAGGGGGGATCCAACATAGGAGGCAACCACCGCATCATCCCCACCTCTCCGCCCTTCTCGCTCCAGCCCGGCGAAGCGCGCACGTTCGACATCGCCTTCCTCTTCGCGCAGGGGACCAGCAACCTCGACTCCATCACCGAGCTCCGCGCCGCGAGCGATCTCGTGCAGGCCGCCTACGACGACGGTTCCCTCTTCGACACGCGGCTCCCGGTAGCGGCGGAGGACGAGACAGCAGCACCGACGGCCCTCCGGCTCGATGCCGTCTACCCGAACCCGATGCGCGACCGCGCTGCCGTCACGCTCTATGTGTCCGAAGCCGGAACCGTCCGCATCGCGGCCTACGACATGCTGGGACGCCGGGTGAAGACGCTGGCCGAGGGGCCGTTCGCAGCGGGCGACCACGTCGTCCCGTTCGACGCTGCCGGACTCCCAAGCGGGGTGTATTTCGTCACGCTCGAAGCGGAAGGGCAGCGGCAGACTCGGAAGGTCATGCTCGTACGCTAGCCCTTCAGCCGCTCTTTCAGCACGCTCAGCACGGCGGCCTCTTCGGGCTCCAGCCCGGCCGGGGTGTTGCCCGCGTTCCGCCGCTTCATCGCGTCGATGAGCGTGCCCTCGCAATAGGCCGCGACGATGTCGGGGTGGACGTAATACTTCCGGCACACGGCGACGGTGTTGCCGAGCCCTTCGGACACCTCTTTCACTACGTCCACGCAGTGCTTATCGGCCGCTTTCTCGTCCTCGGCTGCGCCGCGTGCGCGGAGGGCTTTGGCGGCCAGCACGGTCCCGCCCCACGTGCGAAAGTCTTTGGCGCTGAACGCCTCGCCCGTCGTCTCGCGGAGGTACGCGTTCACGTCGCCGGAGCCGATGGCGTTTTTGCCGGCGTCGGTGTGGTACTGGAAGAGGGTGTAGCCGGGGATGTCGCGGCACTGCTTGACGAGGCGGGCGAGGGAGTAGACCGTCGGTCCGCAGCCGTAGACGCGGAGGAGCGGGTGGCCCTCGGGATCGCGCTGCGTCGGCTCGACCGCTTCGAGCTGCCGGGTGAGGGTGTTGTAGAGGTGGAGCGGGGTGTCGGTCATGGGAC
>JBBSMX010000251.1:0-2118 GCA_038232935.1 Rhodothermales bacterium
TCCCGTCGTGTTTCGCGGCGTCCGGCTCGGGCTGCACGTCTGCGAGGACATGTGGAATAACGAGGAGCAGGCCGCCGTCCACCTCTACGACGAGAACCCCATCGACGACCTCGCGGCGCAGGGCGCGGACCTCTACGTCAACATCTCGGCCAGCCCGTTCGCGCTCGGCAAGCACGCCATGCGCAACGCCGTCATCGCCGAGAGCTGCCGCGAGCACGGGCTCCCGTTCGTCCTCGTCAACCAGGTCGGCGCGAATACCGAGATCGTGTTCGACGGCGACAGCCGCGTCCACGCCGCCGACGGCACCCGCATCCTCTGCGCGCCGAGCTTCGAGGAGGCCCTGCTCGTGTGGGACACCGAAGCGGACGCCGCCCCGTGCCCGATGACCCACGAGACGACGGCGGATCTCCACGACGCGCTCGTGATGGGCATTCGGGACTACTTCGAGAAGACCGGCGCGTTCGGCAAGGCGCTCCTCGGACTCAGCGGCGGGATCGACTCGGCGGTGACGTGTGCGCTCGCCGTCGAGGCACTCGGCGCGGAGCGCGTCGTCGGGATCACGATGCCGTCGAAGTATTCATCCTCGGGTTCGGTGTCCGACTCCGAAGCGCTCGCCCGAAATCTCGGCGTCGCCTTCCACGAGGTCCCGATCGTGCCTGCCGTGGACGCCTTCGAGCAGATGCTCGCGCCCCTCTTCGAGGGGACCGCGCCGGGCGTGGCCGAGGAGAATATTCAAGCGCGGAGCCGGGGCGTCACGCTCATGGCCGTCTCCAACAAGTTCAACTACCTCCTCCTCACCACCGGCAACAAGAGCGAGATGGCCGTCGGCTACGCCACGCTCTACGGCGACATGAGCGGCGGCCTCGCCGTCCTCTCGGACGTGTTCAAGCAGCAGGTCTACGCCCTCGCCCGGTTCATCAACGAGCGCGCCGGGCGCGACCTTATCCCCGAAAACACGATCACCAAGCCGCCGAGCGCCGAACTGAGGCCGAACCAGAAAGACAGCGACTCGCTCCCGCCCTACGACGTGCTCGACGTGATCCTCAAGCTCTACATCGAGGAGCTGCACGACCTCCGCGAGATCGTCCACCTCACCGGTCAGCCGCCCGAGCTCGTGGCGAAAATCCTGAAGATGGTGGACCGGAACGAGTACAAGCGGCGGCAGGCGGCCCCCGGCCTCCGCGTCAGCGCGAAGGCGTTCGGCTACGGCCGGCGGATTCCCATCGTGATGCGCCGCACGCGCGAGTTGCCGCAGGAGGCCACGCCCTGAGCCGACGCGCTGCGGCTGACCGTCCGGTGTCACCCCCGCCTCGTACCTTTGGCCGACTTCGGACCTTCGCTTTTTCGCTGTGATTACCTACGTCTCCGGCACCCTCGCCCACAAGTCCCCGACCGACGCCGTCATCGACGTGCAGGGGCTCGGCTACGAACTGCTGATCCCGACCTCGTCGTACGAGAAGCTGCCCGCGACGGGCAAACCGGTCAAGCTCCTCACGCACCATTACGTGCGCGAGGACGCCGTCACGCTTTTCGGCTTCGCCACCGACGCCGAGCGGACGCTGTTTCGGACGCTCGTCGCCGTCTCGGGCGTCGGGCCGAAGCTGGCGCTCGCGGCGCTCTCGGCCATGCCGCCGGAGACGCTCCGCGACCACATCCTCGAAGGCGACGCGAGCGTGCTGACGCGGATTCCCGGCGTCGGAAAGAAGACGGCGGAGCGGCTGATCGTCGAGCTAAAGGACCGACTCGCGAACATGGACGGGTTCGAAGGCGCGTCGGCCGTCGGCGGCGACGGGACGGCGAGCATCCGGGCCGATGCGCGGGCCGCGCTCGAATCGCTCGGTTTCAGCCGGGCCGAGGCCGAGAAGCGCATCCGCACGGTGCTCCGTGACCACGACGGCGCGGTGACGGCCGAGGAGTTGATTCGGCTGGCGCTGCGGTGAGGAGAAGGGCGGGAGAATAGCAACCCCTCCTCCTCTAAGAAACTGTTTGGGGAGCAGGTTCGAGCGCGAGCGAGAATCGATGGAGCCGATTCGCCAGGCGCGTGAGGAGCTCGATGCCATAGCATCGGGCGACGAACGCAACGCCGCGAGCGGGTTCAGCGGCCTCGCGCAGCCCGGA
>JBBSMX010000252.1:0-2018 GCA_038232935.1 Rhodothermales bacterium
CATCCTCGAAGCCCGCGGCCTCCGCGTCACGATCCAGAAGTTCGACCCCTACATCAACGTCGACGCGGGGACGATGAACCCCTACGAGCACGGCGAGGTCTTCGTCACCGACGACGGGGCCGAGACCGACCTCGACCTCGGCCACTACGAGCGCTTCCTCGACGTGCCGATGAGCCAGGCCAACAACGTCACCACGGGCCGCGTCTACTCCGGCGTGATCGAGAAAGAGCGCGCCGGGGCGTACCTCGGCAAGACCGTGCAGGTCGTCCCCCACGTCATCGACGAGATCAAGGGGTGGATGCGGCGGCTCGGCGAGACGGGCGAGTACGACGTCGTCATCACCGAGGTCGGCGGGACGGCGGGCGACATCGAGAGCCTGCCCTACCTCGAAGCCATCCGCCAGCTCGCGCTCGAAGAGGGGCGGGCCAACGTGTGCCTCGTCCACCTCACGCTCGTCCCGTATCTCGCCGCCGCCGGCGAGCTCAAGACGAAGCCGACGCAGCACTCCGTCAAGACGCTCCAGAGCTACGGCCTCCAGCCCGATGCCCTCGTCTGCCGCACCGAGCACCCGCTCGACGACGACATCCGCCGCAAGATCGCGGGCTTCTGCAACGTCGAGCAGCGCGCCGTCGTGCAGATGATGGACGCCGAGAGCATCTACGAAGTCCCGCTCCTCCTCCGCGAGCAGGGCATCGACCAAGTCGTGATCGAGCGGCTGTGGCTCGCCGAGGAGTCCGCTGCGAATGGCGAGCCGCTGCGCGAGCTAGAGATGGACCGGTGGGTCGAGTTCCTCCGCCGCCTCAAAGATCCGACGGGGAAAGTCCGCGTCGCGCTCGTCGGGAAGTACGTCGAGCATCAGGATGCGTACAAGTCGATCTCGGAGAGCTTCATCATCGCGGGCGCGGCGCACGGGGTGCAGGTCGAGGTCGTCTCGGTCCACTCCGAAACGATCACGGCGAAGAACGTGGCCGACAAGCTCGGCGACGTATCGGGCGTCCTCATCGCGCCCGGCTTCGGCGAACGCGGGATTCAGGGCAAGATCGAGGCTGCGCGGTTTGCCCGCGAGCATGGGGTGCCGTTCTTCGGAATCTGCCTCGGGATGCAGTGCGCCGTGATCGAGTTCGCCCGCACCGTCTGCGGGTGGGAGGACGCGCACTCGACCGAGTTCGACCCGGACTCGCCGCACCCGGTGATCGACCTGATGGCGGAGCAGAAGGAGGTCACCGAGAAGGGTGGGACGATGCGGCTCGGCCAGTACCACTGCCGGCTCGCCGAGGGCTCGCTCGTGCGCGAGGTGTACGGCGCGGAGGACGTGCAGGAGCGACACCGCCACCGCTACGAGGTCAACAACCACCTCCGCTACAAGCTGAAGGAGCACGGGATGTGCTTCACCGGCACGAACCCGGAGCGCGACCTCGTCGAGATCATCGAGCTACCGCAGGAGGGGCCGGAGGGCGTGGCCCATCCGTGGTTCGTCGGCGTGCAGTTCCACCCGGAGTACAAGTCCACGGTGCAGCACCCGCACCCGCTGTTCGTGGCGTTCGTCGGCGCGGTCGTGGCGCACGCGACGGCGGCGGGGACGCTGGAGACGCCGCGCCCGCCGACCTCAACGCGCAAGGTCCGCCGCGCCTCCGCCAAAGTCCTCCGCAGCGGCGACGGCGAAGCCGGCACGCCTGCCCCCGCTCCGAACGCGGAGTAGATGTCGCTCGGCGCTCCGCTCAATTGTTAGGCCACTACGAGACTCATTGTGTCATTCTCCAATCCACAGCAAAACCTGGCACTTCCACATGCGGTGCAGAAGCGCGTTGACGAGATGTTCGCTGGTTCGACCGGATTCTCCGGCCCTGAAATGGTCGAGTATTTTTCTCGCTTCGATTCGGGTAGTCTCCCAGTTGTGTGTTGACGGGCTATGACGTACTCTTCGACTCCCTCTTCCGAGGTCTCCCATGTCCGAGTTCGCTCGTGCCGGCGAGGTCTGCCCCGCCCCCCACTGCACGGCCGCGCCCGCCATCGTCAAG
>JBBSMX010000253.1:0-1516 GCA_038232935.1 Rhodothermales bacterium
CGCCCACCGCGTTCGGGCCGCGTACTCGGAAAAGGCGTCGGTCAGCGGGTAACTATCGAGGTCGGCGGCCCAAGCGTCCAGCGTGTCGCCGTCCGCCGTGTTCGGGTCGGCGACGAGGGTGGCGAGGACGCGGGCGTCGTGGTTACCACTCGCCCAGAGGTCGCGGGCGAGCGCGTGGTCGCGGCCGATCCGCTTCGCGAGCTTGCGCAGATTCATGTACGAAACGCCGAACTGCGCGCCGCCGACGCCGTGGCGGCGGTAGACCTTCCGGTTCTGCTCGGTGCCGAGCGCGTCGAGTTCGGCGAGGGCGTCGTCTTTTGTCATCCTGCGGGGAGGTTGAAGTACGGGCGATAGAGCTATTCGTTCTTCCACAGCGCCCACCGGAACGCGTCCTCTTTCGTCGCTCGGAAGATCGTGGCGTGCTGCTCGCCTGGCCTCGGGTCGTAGGTCCACGTCAGGTCTGCCGGGGCGTGGGTCTCTAGAATCGAGGCGAGTTGGTTCGTGGCGGGCAGGATCTCCGGCGTATCGGCCGCCGTGAGCCAGAGCGTGAGGCCCATCCCCACCAGTGTGGGGAGTCGCTCCTCGGCGCGGCGGACCAGCTCGCGGTCGTTCCAGTAGAGCGCCGGGTCCATGGCGATGTACCGATTGAACAAGGTAGGCTCGAGGAAGAACGTCTCGACGACGAAGCTTCCCGCCGCCGACTCCCCGACGATGGCCCGCTCCTCGGTCGTGCGGTACCGCCGCTCGATCTCCGGGATCAACTCGGTGCCGATGAAGGCGCGGAAGGCGTTGGAGCCCCCTGCCTGTGGGGCGAGTTGCAAGTCTCTCTCGACCGTGGTGGGGCCGTTGAGGTCGCGGCGGCGCACCGTGTTCTCGATCCCGACTACGATGAGGGGTGCGATGGCGCGCTCTTGAATGAGCGCGTCGATGGTGTCGGTGATGTGGGGAAAGTCCTCCTCGATCCCGCCGTCCGGCATGTACAGCACCGGGAAGGCCCGGTCGCTCTCCTCATAGCCCGGAGGCGTGTACACGTTGATCCGCCGGAGTTCCCCGACGGCCGCCGACTCCAGTGTGAAGGTGTCGTGGGGGAGGATGGGGTCCTTCGGCGCGGTGCTCGCGCATCCGACGAGGGCCACGCTCACCACGAAGGACACGACAAGGAACCTCAAAGGATGCGCAGCAGGGCGAGACTGAATAAGCATCGGCAGGCGTGGGAAGGTGAACGATGTCGGGGCGAGGGTTGCTTGCTCAGTTGAGAAGCTCAGCAGTACGGTTTGTCATCCCGAGCGAAGTCGAGGGATCCCTTGAAGCGCCGAACGTTCCCCGTAGTAGCGCTCTCTCCACTCGCGGAGCTGTCCTGAGCGCCGTCGGCTTCGGTCCACGCCTCCATCTTCTGCCGCGCCCACCGCGTTCGGGCCGCGTACTCGGAAAAGGCGTCGGTCAGCGGGTAACTATCGAGGTCGGCGGCCCAAGCGTCCAGCGTGTCGCCGTCCGCCGTGTTCGGGTCGGCGACGAG